>CAYSSK010000003.1:0-82571 GCA_964433645.1 uncultured Desulfofustis sp. | reverse complement strand
GCCAATCAGCGACGGCACATCGCACCGGCGACTCATCGATACGCCGCATGATTTTATCTCTGACAGAGCGGGGCAAAACCGGTACACTGGAAGAGCAATCGCCTCGGCTGTTCTTTTGCCGGTGCTGCTCATCAATAGTTCCTCAGGCAGACTCTTATGAAGCACATCATCTTGACGGCCTTCGGTGCCAGTGAGGCGGCCCAAGAAACCTATCGGTTCCTCGGCTCGTATTTTTCCTCCCGGTTTCCCGATGCCCGGCTGCACTGGTCAATCTCAACGCCGTCCGGCACGAGGTCTGCTCTCGGACGCAGGCCCGGACGGGACAAGGAACTGGCAAGAGTACTCGACCACCTGCCCGCCGGCGAATCGGTCAGCTGCATCGTCCAGTCATTGCACCTCACCCCCGGCCTCGAGTTCCATCGATCGGTCAGGGCGGTACTCGCGCATCACCCCGGTATGGCCATCGGCCTGCCGCTGCTGAGCAGCCAGGAAGACTTCCAGGGACTCGTCGACCGACTGGCGCCCCTGTTGCCGGATTCCCCCGACCAGGGAGTGCTGCTGGTCGGTCACGGCACGACCCACCCCAGCTGGACCGCCCTGCCGGTCCTGGAGCAACTGCTGCGAGATACGACCAGATCACCGATTTTCCTGGCAGTGTTGCAGCATTTTCCCGACTCCACCACCGTCATCGAGCAGATGGTCGCCTCGGGTGTGCGACGTTGGCTGGTGATCCCGTTACTGCTCGCCACCGGTAAACATTTCCAGCGGGACATAGCCGGCCCTGAACCGCACTCCTGGTCGAGCAAGCTGCAGCATTACGGCCTCGACCCGGTGGTTCGCGAGGAAGGACTCGCCAGGCTGCCCGGTATTGCCGAGATGTTCGGTGATCACATTCAGGATGCCCTTGATCGCACCATCAGCCCCTCTGAATCAGCCCCGAAGTCCCGCCGCTGAAACCGACGTCGCTGGCAGTTTGCCACACGAGGGCGGCACGACTCTGGACGGCTCAGGCAATCGCCCATAATAGGTATGTACCCAGGCGCAGCTCACCTCTTCCCGCCGAAGCGGTCAGCAACAGCTGATATGTCAGCCGGACGCATCGCCGCTCCCGTGCTCGACCGATATCACCTGAAAGTGGTTGGTGATCGGTAAAAAGTATGGTTTTCTTCTACGGAAACGGCCAGATGTCGAATCTCTATCGCCGTTTGGCTTTTGCCGACAAGATCGGCACGAGACCTGTCGATACCGGGACAGTGGTTTGACTGGACCGCACATCGTATTTTTTCCGGCACCATCGACCAAAAACGGCTTTTTCTGTGAACCATTTTCTCCGCGACGGGAACCCATGGACAGAGACATCGAGTCGGGCCGAGAGAAGCGGCTGATCTCCGCGGTAGCAGCCGGTGACCGCAGCGCCTTTCGTCAACTTTACGATGAGACGTATGGCAAGGTTGCCCGCTACACCAGGTGCCTTGTCAACGACGATCATCTCGCCGACGATATCCTCGTCCAGACCTATACCGTGGTCTGGCAGGCCGCCGGCCGTTTCCAAGGGGCCAGCCGGCTGACGACCTGGATTATCGGCATCGCCCGCAATATCGCTTTCAAGGAGTTTCGCGGCAGGCGTAGCGAGGAACCATTCGACGAATCATACAAAGGCGCCGACGACACCAGTCAGAACCGGCCTGAACAACGGAACCGAAACATGATCATGAAACGGGCAGTGGCAACCCTGTCACCAAAACACCGAGAAATTCTCGAACTGGTTTTCTACCAGGACCTGAGTTACCCGGAGGTTGCCGAGCTGCTCGGCATCCCGGTCAACACCGTCAAAACGCGCGTCTTCCACGCCAAAAAAACGTTTAAGGACGCGCTCTTTGCAGAAGGAATTACCGCCGATGATCTCTAATCCAGCCTCACTGTCCGATCTGATTCCCGAGTATGTCCAGGGCACTCTCGACCCGGAAACCACAACCGCTTTTGCCCAGCGGTTGGCCGTCGATCAAGAGCTTCGCCGGGAACTCGATGAATTCCTGGCGCTCAAAATGCTTTATCGCCAAACCCAGGACGAGCCGCCTCCCCCGTCGGAAAAGATTTTTCAAAGAATCGATGCGGCGATCTCCGGGGCCGAAGCGCCTCGGCCCGATCATCGCCGCCTATCAAATGGGCCTTGTTCTCCGCGCCATGCTCACCTGGCCGAAGCCTGGGCACGGCTCAAGGCCTCGGTCGGCCTGCCCTGGGGTCTGGCCGTCGTCCAGGCCGCCCTGATCGTTATCCTGCTCATCCCGGGACAACCCGACCATTCCTATCAAACCCTCAGTACCGGAGGAGACGCTGCCATCGGAGCCGATGGTTCTTTCTATAATATCGTTTTTTCCGAATCGGCCTCTGAGGCACGCATCAGGACGCTGCTGATCAACACCAACGCCTCGATCATCGCCGGCCCCTCTGCCGAAGGCAGGTATCGTATCGTTCTTCCCGATGGTGCCCATCATCAGGAGCACGTTGCCAGATTGCGCCGGGACGCGGTTGTCCGCTTCCTTGAGCCGGTGATGGAATAACATCTGCCGTGGGCTCCCGCCGGAATGTTCTGAAGTGCCCGGCCATTCGAGAAGCCGTGCCGCTCGAATGATCCGGCGCCTCCCACCATCGCTTTGCCCATGGTTTTCCGCAGTTTCGAAATTTTTACGATGACCGGGGCTATTTTTGAACCATCTGGCCGAAGAGCCGCACTCAAAGAAAACGGACCAGGTGTATCTCTGTTTCCTTCACCGCTATTCAAGAGGCCGTGAGGGATAAAACAATCAACTGGTTTTGAACATTTTTTGGATGGCAAGAGGGTTATTTCATGCTAGGGTGCAACACGTATTTCGTCATTGCTTTTCCCGTAAGAAGAGTATCTCCGGTATCGTGCCGCGCGTCATACCGCCGGCACCCGGTGCGGCTGACACGGATCACAATTGCATCGTGGTCGATTGCCGGCGATCCTGGAAAACCCATTACGGAGATTCCGGAAATGATGAACGTTCCTGCCTTTTCCCGCCGCCACCTGATCTGCTGCCTGACCGCCCTCTCTTTCGCTCTGCCCGGCCTAGCCCGAGAAGCGGCGGCGCAGACAAGAATTGAGCTGATCTCACCGTTTCCCGACACCGTGGCGATCGCCAAGTCGCCGACCATCATGTTTCGCAGTTCCCAACCACTCCATGCTGAAGGACGGCTCGTTCTGCTCGACGGCAATGACGTGACCGCCATGATTACCGAAGAAGATGCCGGCTATCGTCTCACCGCTCCCGGAATCTTGCCGGCCGGTGAGCATCAACTCATCATTTTCGCCTATGACCTGGACGGACAGCCGGTTGAACAGGAGTTCATCTTTACCAGCCGGCACAGTGAATCGTTTGAAGAGATCGCTTCGGACAATCGTCTCTCCACCACCGTGAAAACGGTTCTGCAGCGGACCACCGACACCGGTAATGCACCCCATACGACCGATCCGGCCGTATCGTTTCCTTATAGCTCTCTGGATTCGTATCTGTCGAGCACCTCGACAATCAAGGAAGGCGGCTGGCATTCCTCGTTTCGTACCAATATCCGCTACTACGATCAAAACGCCCCGCTCAGTGCTCCGGAGAAAAAGGGACTTGGCCTGATCGATTTTCTGATGACCTCGGATTACACGACGGATCAGTATCAGGCCCGGGTGGAAATCGGCGACACGACGATCACCGAGTCGAAAAACACCATCGATTCGTTGACCAGACGAGGCGGCCAGGCCCGTATTAGCATCGGCAACCTGACCGTCAGCGGTTTCGGCGTGCTCGGCCGGGAAAATACCTACGAAATAGACGGCCTCGGCCTGGCCTTCAATTCGAACGACCACATCATGGGCACCTCGGCCGGCATGGATTTTTTTGACCGGCGGCTCACCGTCAAGGCCGTGCATATCCGTGGCGGCGACGATGGCAGCTATCTCGGCAGCTGGTCCGAGTCGCAACAGCGCAGAGGTGAGGCGACCGGTCTTGTCATCGTCACCGATTTTTTCGACCAGGCCCTGATAACCGATTTTGAAATCGACATCAGCAGCCTTACCATCGACGACGACGAATCAGTTGAGTTTACCGATACCGCGTACCGCTTCCTGGTCAGCGGCTATGGAGATACCAGCGACTACCAATTCGGCTACAGCTATACCGGTCCGCAATACGATGTGATCGGCCATCAATCGATCATCAAGGATTGGGCCGGCTTCGACTTTAACGGTGGCACCGCTCTGACCGACCACACCGTCAGGATGCTGCTCAACTACTCGTGGGACAACGTTGAGAACGACGCTATCTACGCCCGAATTTATTCCTTCACCGGCGGGCTCGACTATCGTTATTCGGCCTGGCAGCGGTTTCCGCTCGGTCTGACCTTCGAACACAACCGGCAGCGCTCGAGCGACGAACCGGACGAGGTTGAACCGATCTCGCTGGACACCGACACGCTGACCGGCAGCATCGGCTTTATCGATGGTCCCTGGGCCATCGAACTGCGCTCCGGCTACTCACTGCAAAACGACTCATCCCCCGCCGATCACGACACCCGCCTGGTTTCGTTTACCGTGGTCCCGTCGTACACCTCGATCTTTTTTTCTATTCTGCCGTCCTGGACGCTGAACAGCTCGGAGAATCTCTCGTCCTCGGTGCGCACCGATACCAACACCCTCACCCTCGATATCTATGCCACCCTCTTCGAAGACCGGGTGATCTGCGAGTTCGGCGGCACCCACGACTGGACGTCGGCCGACGACGACAGCGTCGATATGAGCAACACCGCACTCTACGGGCGTCTCAATTATCGGATCGAACGACTGGGGCACCTGGAAGACCCTACCATCGCTGTCGAATACACTTATAACCGCCAGGAAGACCATATCTACGACTCGAGTTTCTCCGAAGGCATCCTCTCCCTGGTGCTCTCTTCCGCAGTCCCGTTTTCGTTCTAAGGAGGCCCGCCATGGCACCTCATATCAATACATGCCGCCTGCTCCGAGTCATCGTGTTCATCCTGTGTCTTGGCTGGGCTGGCGGTGCGTCCGCGATCACCATGCAGGTCAACCCGACCACGGCGACGATCGGCGAGACGGTGACCGTTACCGTCACGGGACAATTCAATTTTTCGGTGACACCGCCCCCCAATGGCTCTCTCAATATCACCTTTGGCGACGAATCACCGCAGCAAACGCGCAGCCCTCTCAACGCAATTCTCGTGCCGCCATTTTCTGTACCCCATAGTTTCACGGCAACGCACACCTATAGTGCCAGTGGTAACTACACGATCACCGGCTGGGCCGTTCAAGGAGCAAACACGGTCACGCCGCCGCTCCGGGTCACTCAAACCATTACGATCACCGACGCCGTCGACAGTGTCCTGCCCCGCGGCGAAGTCGGCATCGACTACGACCACCGGCTGCAATCGGTCTCCGGTGCACGAAACCGCTACCGGGTAACCGGCGGCCGCCTGCCGCCCGGCCTCAAACTCGAGCAGAACGGCCGGATAGCTGGTGTTCCGACGCAGAAAGGCACCTTCACCTTCACGTTGCGGATCCTCTCCGCCCAGGGAATCTCGGCAACGCAGCAACTGGCCATCACCGTCGAGCCGGGCCGGCTGCTCATCGAGACGGCGCCTGAACAGCTCAACCTCACCGTGGGCGGACGGGCGCCGCAGCGGGTCACCTTCACCGTTGTTCAACCGACCGTGCCGCTCCCGGAAACCATTCGTTCGTCCCGTGGCGAGTTCGTCCTGGCCGGCCGGGTGCTCGGGACGAACAATACACCGTTGAGCGTAAATCTCAGCACGACCCGACCATCCGCCACCGAGAGTGTTACCGTGCCGCACAGCGTTCTCCAGACAGCCCAGAACGCCGGTAGCAACAAGATCATGTACCGCAGAACCTTCTCGGCGCAGAACCTCAGGTCCGGCATCGGCGAGACCCGGGTCAATCTGCGCACCGCCGCCGCCGGTGAGCTGCGCATCACCAGGATGCGGGTCTTCTTCGAACAGAACAACCGGCCGCTGATCCTGGTCGAGCGCAACGAACGTAACCTGACCGGCGTTGTCGAGATCCATTACAACGGCTCCGGTACGCTTCAGGGATATTGGCAGGTTGGTGAGCGGATCATTCAGCGAGTGCAGCAGAACCTTTTTTACGGCACGGTGCTGACCCTGAAAACGCCGAGAACGCCGCCCCTGCCAACCTATTCGGAAGGGGCGCACCGGCTGCGGTTCATCATTACCGAACCGGCTACCGCCGCCCAACGCATCGACTTTCCGCAAGCCATCTATCACGTCGAGGCCAAGAAAGCGGCAATCGTTGCGCCCATTACCGTGACGGCGCCAGAAGACCGGGCGATTGTAGACAGTAGCGGCGCTCTTTTCAGCTGGCACGACACTGGCCGAATCGAGACCTATCAACTTGATTTTTACCAGGAAGGAGAAACGGAGCCGTTTTTCTCGGCATACACGAAAAGCGGGGAGTACCACCTGGTCGACCGGATCATCGAACTGAAATTTGCGCCGGCAACCACCTATCGCTGGCAGGTCAGAGGATTCAACGGTGCCGGCGAGTTGGCGGCGGAAAGTCGAGAGTTCTCGTTCACCCTCGCTCCCGAAACCGCCTTTGTCCCGGGGCACGTCATCTTTCTCGTCGACGACAGCGGTGGCGGACGCAATCTGATCGCCACGATCACCGCCAGATACCAGTTACTGGTCACGAACCAGACCAAGCTCGCCTCGATCAAGCGGATCATGGTGGTCTGCTCGACCGATGGGGACGTGGGGCAGCTGGTCAAGGAGCTGCGGCAGGAAGACGGCCTGAGGCTCGCCCAGCCCAATTTCATCTACCACACGATGAACGAGCAGGATCCGCTCCGCTCGATGCAATCGATCCATCGACTCGTCGATCTCACGCCGATACAGGATCGGACCGGCGGAAAATCGGTGCGGGTGGCGATTATCGATACCGGAGTCGATCTCGAGCACCAGGACTTTGCGGGCCGGATCCGCAGTTCGCACAATATGCTTGCGACCTCACCCTATCGGGGAGAGATCCATGGCACCGGCGTCGCCGGGATCATTGCCGGCGCCCGGAATGATTTCGGCATCGTCGGTATCGCTCCGGAAGCCGAACTGATCGCACTGCGGGCCTGCGAACAACGCTCGGCAAACACCGCCGCGGGTACCTGCTACTCGGCCGCCATCGCCAAAGCTCTCGACACCGCGATAGCCGAACAAGCGGACATCGTCAACCTCAGCCTCGGCGCGTCGCAGCCGGATGACCTGGTCAGCACCTTGATCGGTACCGCGAACCGGGCCGGTCTGCGTCTGATTGCCCCGGTCGGCAACGATCCACGGGCCCTCGCCGTCTCTTTTCCGGCCATTCACCCAGACGTTATCGCGGTGGCCGGGCTTGACGAAGCAGACAACCCGCTCCCCAACCAGAGCGTGGCCGAACAGGCCGATGCCATCGCTCCGGCCAGCAACATTTTCACCACGATACCGGACAACAAGCACAATTTTCTTGACGGCACATCCTTTTCGGCGGCAACAATCACAGGGCTTCTTGCCCTCGCCCGCCATTCGCACCCGTCCGACACCACGCCACCCTTCCCCCGTTTCGACGAAACGACCGCCTGGCAACAACAGGTAACGGTTTTTCTCGAGCTACCGTAACCCCTTGTCTTTGCATACGTTTTTTGTCAAAGCAAACGCTCCGGCCGGCGAAGGATCCTTCCGCTTCTGGCGTGAACCGCTTTCGGGCTTACGACTGCACCAACGAACCCGCCGTCTCGACGAGCCAATAATACCACGGTGCCGCCGCCGACCCGACGCCCCCGGCCGCCCGGCTGCAGAATCTGGTCAAAGCCGGGACGGAGAAGCGTCCATCGGGAGTGCACGCCACCTTCGGCTAACGCATACACCACTCATAGGCGTTGCGAAACATCTGCAGCCACGGGCTGACCGGCAGGTGGCGCATCTCCTCCGGCAGCCAGTGCGCCTGCCAGGGCAGAAAGACCCGTTCCGGATGCGGCATGATCGCCAGGTGCCGGCCGTCCGGTGAACAAAGGCCGGCCAGTCCTGCCGGTGAGCCGTTCGGGTTGAACGGGTATTGCTCCGTCGGCCGGCCGTCGTCATCGACGTAGGCGAGCGGGGTGAGATTCTGTTCGACACATGTTGCCTGCAGGTCCGGATCGGGAAAGATCAGTCGCCCCTCGCCATGGTCGACATGGATACCGAACACGAGATCTGCCATGCCTTTGAGCATCAGGGCCGGAGTGTTGTTGACCCGAACGGTCGTCCAGCGCGACTCGAATCGACCGGAGGAGTTACGCACGAAACGCGGCTGGCGCTCCGGTTCAATGCCGAGCCAGGGCACCCAGCCGATCAGGCCGAACAGCTGGCAGCCGTTGCAGACGCCGAAGGTAAAGGTGTCAGGGCGTTCGTAGAAGGCATCGAACTGCTGCTTGAGCCGGTCGTTGAATAAAATGGTGGCCGCCCACCCCTTGGCCGACTCCGGTACGTCGGCATAGGAGAAACCACCCACCGCGGCCAGCCCGCGAAAACCGTCAAGGCTGATCCGGCCGGCCAGCACATCGGTCATGCAGACATCCCAGGGCTCGAAGCCGGCCAGATAGAAGGCGGAGCTCATCTCACGATCGGAATTCGACCCTTCATCGCGCAGAATCGCCACCCGCGGCTTGTCCTTCCGGCCGAGCACCTCAAACGATGCGGATTCGGGCGTGAAACTGAGGTGATAGCGCGGCCCCGTCCGGCGATAGATGACTTTTTTTTCCTCTTCCGCACAAACCGGATTCATCTGCAGCCTCTCGAGCTGGTAGCTGGTTTCCTCCCACCATTGCCGCAGCTCCTCCATCGTTTCATCAAGCACCGGCGTGTCGTTGTAGCGCACGGTGACCCGCGGCTCCGCGGTGCTGCGACCGATGCGGTAGACCGGCACGTCGACCAAGCCGAGCAGAGTAGTGATCTGGTCGACCTGATCTTCGGCGCATTCGACCACATAGCCGAGCTCCTCGGCAAACAACGCCGCAACAGCGTCGACAGAACCGCCCAACTCCAGCTCCAGACCGCAATTGCCGCTGAAGGCCATCTCCAGCACGGTGGTGATCAGACCGCCGTCGGAGCGATCATGCCCGGCCCTGATCAGCTGCCGGGTAATCAGCTCCTGAATGGTCAAAAAAGCGCGGCGCAGCAGCTCCGGGTCATCAAGATCGGCGACCTGGTCGCCGATCTGTCCATGCACCTGCGCCAGTGCCGACCCACCGAGACGGTACCGTCCCCCGGACAGGTCGATGAGCAGCAACTCCGAACCGGGCTGTTTCAAATCGGGGGTGATCTTCCGGCGGATATCGGGTACCGCCGCGTAAAGAGAAATCACCAGCTGACGGGGTGATTTGACCATTTCGCCACCAACCTTGGTGGCCATGGACAGGCTGTCCTTGCCGCCGTCAACGGCCACACCAAGTTTGATCATCACGTCCCGCATGGCTCCTACCGCATCTCTGAGCGCCGCCCCTTCCCCGCTCAGTTTCGGAGCCCACATCCAGTTTGCCGAACATTTGACCTGCTCGAGATCTTCGATGGCCACCGCCGCCAGGTTGGTCAACGCCTCTCCGACCGCCAGGCGCGCGCCGGCAGCAGGGTCGATGAGCATCTTGATCGACTGTTCGCCGATGGCCGTGGCAATACCGGTCACCCCGAAATGGCTCTGCGCCACCACCGCCGCATCGGCAACGGTGAGCTGCAGCGGGCCGCAGCATTGCTGCTGGGCCACCAGACCGGTCACCGCCCGGTCGACTTTATTGGTCAGAAACCGCTTGGACCCGACCGACAACAGCCGCAGCACGTTGAACAGCGCCTCACGGACGCGAAGGTCGTCAGGCAATGCGAGCGCCGTGAGTTCCGGGCTCAACCGACGGTCAACAAAGGTCTTTTGCGGGATACTGCCGAGCAGGGCGTCGAGCTTGATATCCACCGGAGTCGTGTCGTTGAGCGCATCATGGACCACGAATCGAAGATCGCCGGTCACTTCGCCGAGGACTTCGCAGCCAACTTTCTCTCGCGCACAGATCGTCCGGAACTGCTCGATAGCCTCCGGTCTGATCAACAGCCCGGCCCGTTCCTGATATTCGGCCACATAGATTTCCAAAACCGACATGGTCGGATCACCGACCCGGATGTTACGAATCTCGATGCGGCCGCCGGACTGCTCCACCAGCTCTTTCAGCACGTTGGCCGGGCCGCCGGCCCCCTGGTCGTGAATGACCTCGATCAGGCTCTTGCCGCCCATCTCGTTGCAGGCGCGGATCACCCGGTTCATCTTCTGCTCCATCTCGGCATCGCCGCGCTGTACGGCATCGAAGTCGAGTTCCGAGACGTTTTCGCCCTGCAGCATGCTCGACGCGGCACCGCCGCCAAAGCCGACCCGATAGGCCGGACCACCGATCTGCACGATAAGCATGCCCTGCTCCGGCCGTTTCTTGTCGGTCAGACGAGCATCGATCTGGCCGATGCCGCCGGTGAACATGATCGGCTTGAGAAAGGCCCACCGCTCGCCGCCGGCCAGGCGAAGATCAAAGGAGCGGGTGAATCCCTGGATGACCGGCTCGCCGAACTTGTTGCCGTAATCGGAAGCGCCGTTGCTCGCCTCGATCTCGATAGCCAGCGGTGTGGCCAGGTTGCCGGGTTGGTTTTTTTCCCGCTCCCAGGGCAAGGAATAACCGGGGATATGCAGATTGCCCACGCAATACGCGGCGGTACCGGCGACCACGAAAGCGCCGCGGCCGGTTCCCTGAACATCGCGGATACGGCCGCCGGTGCCGGTTTCAGCACCGGGAAAAGGAGCGACCCCGGTCGGAAAATTGTGGGTTTCAGCGGTCAGCAGCGGATGGTAACAGCTCCTCGTCTTGACCAGTGGCGAAGATACTCCGGGCGCGGCCGGGGTGATCGTTTCGATATCGTAGCCCTGGAGGGCGCTCGAATTGTCTTTGAAGGCAATGACCGACCCTTCCGGATGGGCCTTCAGCGTGTCGGCCACCAGTTCCATCAAGGTTCCCGGCTGCTCCTGCCCGTCGATCACCTGGCGCCCCCGGAAGAATCCGTGCCGAGAGTGTTCGGAGTTGGCGTTGTTGAGATCCATGATCTCGACAATAGTCGGATTGCGCCCGTGTTTGTTGACAAAGTAGTCGTAGTAGAGGTTGCGGTCCCATTCATCCATGGAAATACCGGGGATCCCGAGCAGGCCGTCCGGCCCCTTGCTTTTCAGGTCCACTTCGTAGACCGGCTCCGGCTCGATCCCGGTTTCAAAAGTGCTGAGCGGTTCGAGGTAGCGGCATTCCGTCATCCGGTCGTGATGCGCAGCGACAAAGACCTCCAGGTCTTGCTGATCTGCCACCAGATAGCGGCGCGATCGCTCTACCCGGCTGACCGCGTCAAGCCCGGTCGCCTGACAGATGGAGACCATATTCGACGACCAGGCCGTGGCGAAATTGAGCCGCGGTCCGACCTCAACTACCCGCTCCCCGCACAGCTGCGGAGCATCGCTGACGGTCTCCGCTTGAAATCCGTCGGCGACGATCAGCCGCAGACAGTCGAACTCGTCCGCAGTCAACGGACGCGACGATTCGATATTGAAACAATATTCGGTTGCCTCGTCGACCAGACGAAACAGATGCTGTATGCGTGACTCCATTGGTCGTCCTCTCACATTGAAGCTAACGGGAAAAAAGAAGAAAAGTCGGACGGCAAACGCCACCGGCCCGGGTCTGCGGCACCCTCTCGTAACCTGCGGCAAGACTAGCATTAATCAGGAAAAATGTCCTCAGAAATCACCGTCAACCGAACCCGTGGTCGACCACGGAACCCTTGTGCGACAGAGCTCTGTTCAGCGGTGCTCAGGGAGTCGGGAGCAACAGCGGCAAGAGGAGATATGACAGGAACCGACCGCCGGCCGAACGACACCTAAAAAGAAAATCGACCGCTTCAGGCGATACCGGCAACGATCTGTTCCCGGCTTATTTGTCTACTCAAGGCAATGAGGGCAGCGGACGCTTTGATAGCCGGCGGCGTTGCCCTGCGGAGCGAGTACGATCTGCCAGACCTGTATGTACCGGGCCCGAAAACCGCCCGCGACGGAGAGCAGGTAATAACGCCACATCCGGTAAAAGGGCTCGCCATACTTTTGTCTGAGCCGCGCCCAGTTCTTTTCGAAATTATTATACCAGGACAGGACCGTCTTTTCATAATCGACCCCAAGGTTCTGCCAATCTTCCATGATAAATCTGGATTCGATGGTCCTGCCGATCTGCCTGATCGAAGGCAGCATCCCGTTGGGGAAGATATATTTGTCAAACCAGGGGTCGCAGGCATAAACGGTCTTGTTGGAACCGATAGTATGCAGCAGAAACAGGCCGCCCGGCCGCAGGGATCGTTCGGCAACGTCCATGAAAGTCTGATAATTCTTATAACCGACATGCTCGAACATGCCCACCGAAGCGATGGCCTCAAACTCTCCGTCAAGATCGCGATAGTCCTGGAGCCGGATGTCGACCGGCAATCCCTCGCAACGCCGGCGGGCAAAGTCCGCCTGCTCCTCCGACACGGTCAAACCGACGGCCTCGACGCCATAGTGACGTGCCGCATAGAGGACCAGACTGCCCCACCCGCAGCCGATATCGAGCAATCGCATCCCGGGCTGGAGGTTGAGCTTGCGGCAGATCAGGTCGAGTTTGGCTTCCTGCGCCTGATCGAGCGACTTTGCATTGCGCCAGTAGCCGCAGCTATAGGTCATGTGCTCATCGAGCATCAGCTCGAACAGATCGTTGCCCGCATCGTAGTGGTGCTCACCGATGTGAAAGGCCCGTCGCCTGCTTTGCCGATTGAGCAGCAGGGCCCGGACCTTGCCGAATATTTCCGGAATCTTCCGGCAATAGCTGCGATCAAGCCCCTGCTGCAGCAATCGGAAAAAAAACTGGTTCAAGGCCTGGCACTCCCACCAGCCGCGCATGTAGGATTCGCCGAGGCCCAGGGATCCCCCGGCAAATACCGCTTCGAAGAAGCGCGGGTCGCGCACCTTGACATCCCACGGACGCTCGCCGTCGATGGCAATATCGGCCTGCCCAAACATTTTTTTCAGATAGCGCTCGGCAGCTTGACGAAATATCCTTCTCATAATCACCTCGTCTTCGTGACAGGTTATCTCATCTGCGGGAGCTGCAGCCGGGAAGAGGTGTCCGGTATACGGAGCATTCCCGCTCTTCGGTCACCAGGGCAAGTGATCCGGTGGGATCAACGGAAACAAAGGGCCATACTGCCGGTCGCGGTGATGCCGGAGGACGCATCGAGAGGAGGTGCAGACGAATCAGAATTCAGCGTTTATCACGAAATTCCGCTCCACCGGCTCGACCGCAACGGAGGCCACCGGCACACACAGGCCAGCACGCAAAGGTACCCGTTCCGGCCCCGAAAATCGTATTGCTGTATAACTCCAGCCTATCCTATTTCTCCCCCTGAAACAAATCATTTTTCCAACAGGAGGGACGCTCTTAACTTATAAACTTTGCATTCGTTTTTTTCGTACGTATCTATTAAGATTTTCACCTGAGCCTTTTGCAAATCTTAGATTTTCGTTCAAAATCAAGGCATGCGAAAAATTTTACCACAGGCATATATTTGATATTCCGAGGATAAAATTTTGAGCATAACGCAGAGTTTGGGCGAAAAGATTGCTTTGCAAATGGCTCACCTCCCATTTAATAACTACAGACACTCCGGGCTGTCCTCAAAACAAGGTGAAACTCGTTCAGTTTCACATCCTGCATCACGCTGGTTTGAGCAGCCGGCTGATTCTTTATAAACCGGATATCTCCTGATCCTTCGGCCAACTCACCCGCCAACCAAGGGTCAGGCGCGTCTGCTCTCCGGCTGCCAGTGGTATATGCCACCGCAGCAACCCTTTGACGTCATCGATATCCTGTTCGTAACCCTGCGTTGTCTGCTCTTCCAGAATTTCGACATCGATAGTATCATGCCGGGGTACCGGCATTGTTTCCAGGACCATGATATCAGCCGCTGCCGTGCCTTGATTCATGATGACGGTTGCAACGTGCCGTTCCCATTGGTTATCACGTGACAGCAGGGTCGGATTACTGCGCATATCTTTCAGGATATTGCGCGTTATGGCTATCCGGTCATCAACTCCAAAGCCGATATCTTGAGCCTGACCGGGGCGCAACAGAGGCAATTCGAGCTGGCCCACATAGGCGCCGTCACGAAAGAGACTGGCCTTACCCGGCAACAATACGGCCTCCCCTGCCAGTATCGCGTGGCTGACGACAAAGGCCTCGTTGCTGACCTGTGGTTTAATCTGGATCTGCAAACGATTGTCGGTTGAAAAGCTGCCGCACATCACTGTGCTCTCGGTCCCACCGGAGGCGACATTGACCTGTCCGGGGATAGCATATTCCGTTACATAACCGTCGGTTTGCATCTCCGGTCCGACGAACTCGGCTTCTTCCAGATTGGCGTTTCCTGTGCCAGAGAGCATATCGGCCGTCGCATCCAGGCTCTTTTGCGGAGCTGCCATCTTGAACATTTCTCTATTGACCGCCGTTTCTCGCTTACCGGGTTCGTACAGATCAACCCAAAGCGGTTTTAATTCGGGCAGGCTGGAACCGCGATGCGGCTGGGCGGTCGACAATACCAGACGGATCTGATGCCAATCTTCTCCGGAGTTCTGCCGCACGGCACCGTATTGAATAAGCGACAACTCCCCGGTTTTCGTATCGAGTCTGGCATCATACACCGGCCGCCAGGACACATCGGGAATCTGATATCGAAGATGAACCGTCAACCGGGTTGCTTGGTCCGCCGCCAGCGGTACCTGCACTTCATAGGTATTGCGTCGACCGGTATGCAGTTGCGATAGTTCCGTCTCCAGTGACTTTATGGTTCGGTCAAGGTCTCGAATGGTGATTTGATGAGCAAGATCAGCCTTGAGTATGGTCTGCGTGGAACTGCCGATAGCCAGCGCGGCCTTGCTCCACTCCTCGGGAGCAAGCCGAAGTTCGGCTATTTCCTCGCTAATCCGGTCTCCGGCATGATCACCAAGATGCTCGAGGAATTGTCTTTGCGCGGACAATCCATGGCGCTCCGCGTCAATCTCCTTTCGTTGATCCTTGAGATTCTCGATCCGAGCAACCAGTTCCTGCTCTTTCGGCACGACGAGTTCCGCCTGGGACTCCAGCCGATGCATCAACGCCCCGAACGTGACCTTGCCCGCAGCCTGACCCTCGATCCGCAAAGAATCAGTCAGCAGATGTGCAGGCAGTCCGCGAAACATCATGACACTCGATCCAGCCGGCAGATCAACGATGGCCTCCCTGGTCACCGTGGCCCGATTCGGATAGACCGTCGCGGCAACGATTCTGCTTTCAACCTCGATTTCACCGGCCTGCGCCCCCGCGGCAACGCAAAGGGAAAAAACGAGGGACGCTCTTAACTTATTAATTTTCAAACAACGAATAACCCATCTCATTGGCAATGCGCTCCCCACGCTCCACCGACTTGCTGACGGCTACGGTTGAAACCCCCAAACGTCTGGCCATCGCAGTCATGCTCTCACCCAACTCCCGCACCGCCCAAAAGCACAACAAGCTGCGGGCCGCAACCAGCCGTTTGAATTTTCCCGGTTGCCAGACCTCCTGGACATCCATGTTCAATATGTGAGCGATACGTGCGGCAATAACATCAACATCGAATCCGCCGGTCAGTAGCGCATAACGGCGATTCAAAACCTCCGAATCCCGGGCCAGGGCTTCGGCAACAAATTCACTATCGCCAAGGATGCGTTCACCGCTTCTGGAATTGGCAGCAGCGTCATTACCCCGCTCTGTTGCCGTCCATCCCCGCAAATCACGAATCAAGCCGCCACTGGTCAAATCATCCCGTCGCTCTTGTGTTATTCCTTCGGCAACGAAGATGCGATATGCGTTTCGGGCCTGTTTTATCTTGGTGCCAAAATAGGCCAGTACTGCGCCCGTTTCCTGCCATGATAATTCATGTTTTCCCATGAGAATGGCATGACCTGAGAAAGGATAACGAGCCAACTGTTTGAGGTTTTTGACACGAAGTGCCCGCAATGGATTCAAATGAATATAGCGGACCAGTTCCAACAAATAGGCGTCTTCCTGGCAGAGAATCGACTTATAACGATTCTGAAACAAATGGCCGCAGCGACCGTGACGACGATTGAAATAGGTGGCATGGCCGGTCAGCAACCGCCTCATTACAGAGGAAATCGATTTATTTCCAGTGCGAAGAAGCAGATGGAAGTGATTGGGCAGCAGCGCCCAGGCATAACACCTCGTATCACTTTGCGTGAGAATTGTACCCAAGCGCTCAATGAAATTATAGCAGTCTTGATCGTCCGCAAAGATGGTGCGACGTTCAATACCTCGGCCAATTATATGATGCAGAGCGCCAGGAAAATCTATGCGGGACTGACGAGGCATGCATCATGCTACCTGACCGGTTTTCCCTCGTCAACGAAATATCTAGTAAGCGTGTTCCCGATACCTTTCGCGGCTCGCTTGAAAAACTCGAGCTTTCGTTCAAATTCAGGGCAAACGAAGACAGTTTCCGCGAGTATCTCGTTGATGCAGACATCGTGTGGAAAACCATTTTCCAGCTGACTTTGCCTGAAAGTTGACAATGTCCAAATCCGGTACTAGGAGTTTTACTTGGTACTATCGTTACGACTCGGGCAACTGACAACTGAACAATCAATACAGCTTGTACCGTTCAAAGAGGTATGTTTCACCAAGGTCCGGGACCTCATTGATTGATCTGAAAACTATCGCTCTTGACCGTGGTCCGATCAAACAAAAATGAAGACGACCGCAATTGATGAATGATGTGCCGGGAGTCACGGTTCTTCCATCAAGCTATCTGTGGAGTCTATCCGTTCGGGTCGTTTCCCGTCTTAAACTGCTTGGTCGACACCCTATAACGGCAGCATGAACAATCATCTTTATCAGGGAGGATCGCATGGACTACACCACTATCCCGCATACAAATGTTAAAGTGAGCCGGGTGGCTTTGGGAACATGGGCCATCGGAGGATGGATGTGGGGCGGATCGGACGAGAAGGAATCAATCAGGACGATTCATGCCGCTCTGGAGAAGGGAGTTAATATTGTGGATACGGCACCCGTATACGGTTTCGGCCGCTCCGAGGAAATCGTCGGCAAAGCGCTGGCCCAGTATGAACAACGGGACAAGATTTTGATTTCCACCAAGGTAGGTCTTGAGTGGAACGAACAAGGACGGGTTTGGCGCAATGCTACTCCTGGTCGCATCAATAAAGAAATCGACGACTCGCTTCGTCGACTCCGGGTCGATCGGATAGACATCTACTTTGTGCATTGGCCTGATCCTCTGGTTCCTTACGAAGAGACAGCAGAGGCAATGAACAAGCTACTCCTGGAGGGAAAAATCGGCGCCATCGGTGTCTCAAATTTTTCTCCGGAACAAATGGATGCTTTTCGCACAGAATCACCGCTTCATCTGTGCCAGCCACCCTACAATATCTTTGAACAGGAAATCGATAACGAGATCAAACCGTACTGCCAGGCCAACAAGATCGCGCTGATGACCTACGGAGCCCTGTGCCGCGGTCTTTTGAGCAGCTCGATGCATCGCCAGCGTGAATTTCACGGCGACGATCTGCGCAAGAAAGATCCGAAATTTCAGCAACCGCGCTTTGATCAGTACCTTGGCGCCGTCGATGAGCTCAAGGAGCTTGCCGCCGAAAAAGACAAAGACCTCCTGCCGTTGGCTGTTCGCTGGATTCTGGATCAGGGAGTGGAAATCGCGCTCTGGGGCGGACGGAGACCGGAGCAGATGGATCCCCTGGCCGACGTTTTCGGCTGGAGCCTTGACCAGGCTGCCCGGCAACGCGTGCAGCAGATTTTGAACGAGACGATCAAAGATCCGATCGGCCCGGAATTCATGGCGCCACCGGCTCGCCACAAGACTTGATTCACGCCGGAGAGCAACGATTGATATGATACATCAGTTCCCCCTGGCAAAGACAATCCCCGTGGAGGACGGCACTATGCTCGAAAAACGGATTATTGATCGAGCCACCGACAACGGCGCGCATCTGGCCGGTCTTGCCGGTATGGCGAACCTCAGGCTGTCTCCGTCACACCGTATCTTTCCCGAAATCGGAAGCCATACCGGTATCGACGGCAGGGTAGACGCCGACACACCTCCGGACCGGAACCCGCTCGATTGCCTGGAAACAGAAGGAACGGTCTTAGTAATCGCTTTGTCACACCCCGAAGATCAGCCCGAACGTGACTGGTGGGACGGTCGCGGAACCATCGGTAATCGGCAATTAATAAGAATTCTGGAACAAACTCGGCAGCAATTGGAAACCGATTTTGGCCTGCGCACCCGTCGGCTTCACTATTACGTCGAAAAGGGAGGGGTATTTCTCAAGGATGCCGCGGTATTGGCCGGGCTGGGGTGTATCGGCAAGAATAATATGCTGATTACTCCTGATTATGGCCCACGGGTGCGGCTCAGGGCCTTGCTTCTTGAAGAGGAATTATGTCCGACCGGCCCGCTCGTCTTTGACCCCTGTGCTGCCTGTTCAGCACCGTGCAGAAAGGTTTGTCCGGAACAGGCCCTGTCTGAAAAAGCGGTACCGATTGCAGCTATCGACCGCCCGGCGGACTTACCGGCACGGGACGGTGCTTATGACCGGCCTTCATGCACGAACCGGATGCTCCAGGACGACGCCGAAGGCGGGGCTTCACGTGCCGGCGAGAGGATTTCGATCAAATACTGTCGACGGTGTGAGTTTGCCTGCCCGGTGGGAAAAACCGGCAGTTCACCGGAATGACCGTAGTGCACATTCGCCATGGTATGTAGCGCACCCGGTCGCTGCATGTCGGAGATCCAGAAAGAGCGCGTCCTTTGACGAGCGTCCGCGGCGACCGTTGGCTGGCTGCACCGCCGGTCATAGGTCGAGATATATACGGCTCATAATGTTAACAAGTTAAGAGCGTCCCTTAACTGGGGTATTTATCCTGCATGTAATCTCTGAGATGGCGGATTTCGACGTCCTGTTCGGTGATCTGGGCCTTGACCGCATCGCCGATGGATACGAGACCGGCCAGTTTGCCGTTGTCGATGATCGGGATGTGACGAATACGGTTCTCGGTCATGATGCTCATCAGGTTCGAGACCTTGTCTTCCGGCGTGGCCACGATGACATCTTTGGTCATCACCTCGCTGACCGATACGCTGGAGATGGATTCCGGTTGCTGGTGGACCGCCTTGAGCACGTCATTGGGCGCGACGATGCCCAAAATCTTGTCGTACTTATCAACCACCACCAGCGAGCCGATCCGGTTGGCAAAAAAGAGCGCCACCACATCGATCAACAGGTTGTGCTCGTGGGTGGTTACCACCCGCGTTCCTTTTTCGGCCAGAATGTCTTTTACTTTCATGATGATGCCTGTTGTGATTGGGTTGATGCGCCGGCTTGCCGGCCGGCTGTCGAAATCGGTTCTGGGGCGGCTATAACACCACCGGATAAAAACTGATGGCAAACACGCAAACGGCCAGAACGATCGTGCCCACCGGCGCCAGCGTCAACTCGGCGACATCGAAGCGCTGTTCCGGCTCCCGGAAATACATGACGATGATCAGTCGCAGGTAGTACCAGAGCGACAGGATGCTGCTGACGATGCCGAGCACCGCCAGGGTTGCATGACCGGCCTGAAAAGCCCCGACTATGATATAGAATTTTCCCATGAACCCGGCCGTCGGCGGAATACCGGCCATCGACAGCAGGAAAATGGCGATACAGGCCGCCGAGTAGGGCCGCACCTTGGCCAGCCCACGAAAATCGTCGAAACTGACCCGCCGCTCGTCCGCACCGCTCAGATAGGAGAGCGCGACGAACAGGCCGAGCGTTGCGACACCGTAGGCGGCCAGATAAAAGAGGATCGCCCCGCCGCCGAACTCCTCACTGCCCAGCGCCACCAGAGCAATGAGCAGATAACCGGTATGGACGATGCCGGAAGCGGCGAGCATCCGCTTCAGATTCTGCTGACCGATGGCGATCAGGTTGCCGGCAAACATCGTCAGGATAGAGAGGTAAAACAAAAAGGTGACCCAGCCCTGATGGACCTCGGGATTGATCAGCAGAAAATTGGCCAGTACCGCGAAGACCGAGGTCTTTACGGCGGTCGCCATAAAGCCGGTCACCGGTAGCGGTGCCCCGTCATAGACATCGATCACCCAGGCATGGAACGGAAAAGCCGCGGCCTTGAACAAAAAGGCGAAAAGTATCAGAAAAGAGCCGCCGACCAGGGCCGGGTTGCCCAGATAGCCGCTGTCGGCAATGACCGCACCGATGACGGTAAACGAGGTGCTGCCGGTACCGGCATACACCAGTACCGCACCCATCACATAGAAGGCGCCGGCGAAAGCGCCGAGCATCAGGTATTTCAAAACCGCCTCGGATCTGATCACGCTGTGGCGGTCATAACCGACCAGCGTGTAAACGGCCAGGGACATGATCTCCAGCGCGATGAACAGCGTGATCAATTCGGCAACCATGGTCATCAGCAGCATGCCGAACGCGGCGAACAGCAGCATGCAGTAAAACTCGAGAACGAACCCCTTGTTCTGGGTGAAATAGGTCTGGGCGGCCAGAGCCGAAAAAAAGCCGCAGGCAAGAATGATCAGGCCGGCCACCTTGGTAAAGGTATTGGCGACGAGCATCCCGTTGAACACCTCGGCAAAGGGGTAAATATCGCCGCTGTTGTCAACGGTCAACTGAATGAAAAAGGCAAAGGCGAACAGCCCCATGCCGAGGATGGAAATCCCCTCCCGCCGAAAGGTCTCAAAAGCCGCGACGAGCATAATCAGGATGGCGCCGGCACCCGTTGCCACAAGCGGCAGAATCACCATTGCATCAAACATAGCAGATCTCCCGGTGTCAGTTCGTTGCCTTGTTGGTCAGCTCGGCCGCATCCCCGCTGTCGGCCACCGCCGCCACTTTGACCAGCGCGGCGATCTGCCGGTCAGCGGCGGGATTGATCTTGTCGAGAAAGGGTTGCGGGTAGATACCCATGACGATGATCAGCACGATGACCGGCAGGATGGTCAACACCTCGATCGCCGACAGATCACGAAAACTCGCCGTCTTCTCGGCAGGCTTTTCAAAGAAGACCCGCTGAAACAGCCAGAGCATATAGCAGACCCCGATCACCAGCGTGGTTGCAGCCAAAACACCGATCGCCGCATTGAACTTGATGGCGCCGAGAATGATCAGAAACTCGCCGATAAAGCCGCTGGTGCCGGGCAGACCGACCGAGGCGAGCATGGCGACCGCGAAAAAGGTGGCCAGGATCGGCGCCCGGGAGGCCAGCCCGCCGAAGTCATCGATCGTCCGGGTCGCGGCTCTCTCTTCGATCAGACCGAGCAGCAGGAAGATCACGCCGGTGCTCGTGGCATGGGCGACGATCTGGTACAGCGTGCCGGTCAGGGCCTGAACGTTCATGCAGAAGATGCCGAGCGCGATAATACCCATGTGCGAGGCGGACGAAAAGGCGAGCATCCGCTTGAAATCCTTCTGCACCAGCGCCGCAAGCCCGCAATACATCATGCCGATCACGCCGGAGCAGGCCAGGATCAAAGCGTAACGGGCAAAACTCTCGTCAAAGACCGGCACCACAAAACGAATCACGCCGTACACCCCGATCTTCGCCATGATCGCCGACAGCACAAAGGTGGTCGCCGTCGGCGCCTCGGTATAGGCATCGGGCAGCCAGGTATGAAACGGAAAGAGCGGGATCTTGATGGCGAACGCGATCATGAAGCCGACAAAGGCCAGGGTCGCGGCCGGCCCCGTAAGCGACAGTCCGGACAGCGCATCCATCGCGAAACTCCACTGGCCCGTGGCGCGATGATGGGCCATGCCGAGATAGATGATCGCACCAAGCATCAACAATGAGCCGGCAATGGTATACAGCGTGATCTTGACGGTCGCCGGCAGCCGCTTCGGTCCGCCGTAGAGGCCGATCATGAAAAAGACCGGCAGCAGCATCACTTCCCAGAACATGTAGAACAGCACCAGATCGGCGGCAGAGACGGCGCCGATCATCGCCCCCTGGACGATCAGCAGATTGCCGTAATAGCCCTTTTCCCGGGTGCGAAACAACAGGTAGACCATGGGGAAAAGCAGTGCCGCCGTCATCAGCACGAGCAGGCTGATACCGTCGACGCCAAGATGATAGGAGATCCCAAGCGATTCGATGAGCGGCGAGTGTTCGATGAACTCGAGGCCGGAGCCGCCGTTAAAACCAAGAAAGATCTTCAGGCCAAACAAGACCACCAGCACCGAAGCGGCCAGTCCGAGCGCCCGGGCCGCCTCTCTGCCGACCGGCAGCAGCAGGATGCCCGACCCCACTACGATCGGCAGAAAAATCATCAGTGACAACAGGTTATCAAGCATGATCCACCCTTCAGAAGTTCAACGTTTGCGAGAGCACCAGGCTCATGACGCTGAGCCCGATGACCATGTAGATGGCATAGACCCGCACATAACCGACTTGAATCACCTTGAACGCCGCCCCGGCCATGCGATAGAGCCAGGCAGCGGCCCGCACCGGTCCGTCCGTGACATAGGGTTCCACGACCCGCTGAATTGCCCGGCCGATGAATCGATACGGCCTGACCAGCACCGTGTCGTAGAGTTCGTCGATATAGAACTTGTGGTAGGCAAACTTCTTGAAACCGGTGAATACCGGCTGCTCCGCGCCGCCGGCGAACCGCCGGTAGGCGATGCTGATACCGACGACAAAGGCCAGCACACTGGCGCCGATGGCCAGCACTTCGGTGGCGATCGAGCCATGCGGATGAACCTCGGTCAGGCTCGGAGCAAGCCAGTGCGAGACCTGCTGGTGGCCGCCGAAGATCGCCGGCAGGTTGAGAAACCCGGCAAACAGCGCGCCCACCGCCAGCACAATGAGCGGCAGGGTCATCACTTTCGGCGATTCATGGGCATGGTCGTAGGCCTCGCGGTCACGCGGCCGGCCGTGAAAGACCACGAAAATGAGCCGGAACGTATAGTAGGCGGTCATCCCGGCCACCAGCACGCCGATCGCCCAGATTCCGGTGTGGCCGCCGGCCAGGGCCGAGAAGAGGATCTCATCCTTGCTGAAGAACCCGGCAAAGGGCGGACACCCGGCCAGGGCCAGGGCGCCGACCAGCATGGTCCAGTAGGTGATCGGCAGTTTGTTCTTCAGCCCGCCCATCTGCCAGATGTCCTGGCGATGGTGGAGGGCAAGGATCACCGAACCGGCCCCGAGGAAGAGCAGCGCCTTGAAAAAGGCGTGCGTGAAGACGTGGAAAATGCCGGCGGAATAGGCGGCCACACCGACACCGGCGAACATGTAGCCGAGCTGGCTGACCGTCGAGTAAGCGAGGATCTTCTTGATATCGTTTTGAAACATGCCGAAAATAGCACCAACCAGCGCGGTCATGATGCCAATCCAGGCCACCGTCAATCCGGCCACCTCGGCCTGCGCATAGAGAAAACTGAAGCGGGCCACCATGTAGACGCCGGCGGTGACCATGGTCGCCGCATGGATCAGCGCCGAGACCGGAGTCGGGCCGGCCATCGCATCGGGCAGCCAAACGTAAAGAGGAATCTGGGCTGATTTGCCGGTGGCGCCGATAAACAGAAGCAGGCAGACGGTGATTCCAAGCGTCGGCGTCAGCAGGTGGGCATTGGCCTTAAGGGAGAGATAGTCAAAGCCCTCAGCCCCGATTCCCCAAAAGAGAAACGCGATACCCAGGACAAAACCGAAATCGCCGATGCGGTTGACGATAAAGGCCTTGTTGCCGGCCACGACATTTCCCCGATCTTCACTGTAATAACTGATCAGCAGATACGAGCACAAACCGACTCCCTCCCAGCCGACGAACATCACCAGCGGTCCGTCGCCGAGAACCAGGATGAGCATACTGCCGAGAAAGAGGTTGAGATAGGAGAAGAACTTGCCGAAAGCGGGGTCCCCGGCCATGTAGCCGATGGAATAGACATGGATCAGCGACCCGACGAAGGTGACGAAGAGCAGCATCAGAGCGCTGAGCGGGTCGGCGAGAAACCCCATGCTGACCGTCAGTTCGCCGACACTGAACCAGGTGAAGGCCTGATGACTGACAAACCTGCCTTCGGCCGGCAGAGCCAGCAACGCGAAAAAGACGTTGATGGCCAGCAGAAAGGAGAGAAGCGGGCCGATACAGCCGACCAGTGCGTAGATCCGCTCGGAAATCCGCCGGCCCCGGCAGGTGGCCAGGTGCATCAGGCCGAGCACCAGCGCACCGGCCAGCGGCAGCAGCGGAATAAAACCGAGAGATGAGAGGTTGCCTTCCATCTGATCACCCTTTGAGCAGGCTGAAGATATTGGTGTCGAGGTTACCCTTGTGCTTGTGCAGCAGGATGACCACCGCCAGGGCCAGGGCCGCCTCGGCCGCGGCCACCGCCATAACCATCAGGGCCAGGACATGGCCATCCATGCTCTGGTGCAGCCGCGCCACCGCGACGAAACCGAGATTGGCGGCGTTGAGCATGAGTTCGATGGACATGAAGACGACAAAGACATTGCGGCGGGAGATGACCCCGAGCACGCCGAGGCAGAAAAGCACGATGCTCAATGACAGATAGTGTTCGATCACCGGTTTACCCCCTCTTGCCCGCCAGCACGACCGCTCCGACCAGGGCGACGAGCAGCAGGATCGACACGATTTCAAACGGCAACAGCCACTGCTCGAACAAGACCAGACCGACCTGCTTGACCCCGCCGAAACCTGCCTCGGTCAGGGGCTCCGCATCGCCGGGCAGACTCTTGACGATCTTGAGCAGCAAGCCGGCCACCGGGGCCAGGACGACGATTCCGCCGGCCAGATAAAACCAGCGGCCGGTGGCGACCGGCAGGTCTTCTTCCTGGATGTTGAGAAACATGATGATGAACAGGATCAGCGACATGATCGCGCCGGCATAGACAATCAGCTGAATGGCAAAGATCAGCTTGGCCGACAGCAGCGCATAAAGGCCGGCCAGCGAGATCAGCGTCACCACAAAACTCATGGCACTGTTCATCGGATGTCGAAAAAGGATCAGACCGAGCGCCCCGAGCACCGAGAGCAGGGCCAGCCCGAAAAACAGATAGGTAGCAATCATGTCCTCAACGCACCCCCTTCTGGTAACTATCTTCCTCGAAAGCGCCCGGCGTGCGCACCATCTCTTCCAGCCCCAAGACCATCGACTCGCGATTGTCGCTGGTCACTGAGTAGATACCGGTATCCATCCTGATCGCATCCATCGGGCAGGCCTCGACGCAATAACCGCAATAGATGCATTCGAGCAGATCGATATCGAAGCGCAGCGGCATCTTTTCCGATCTGCCGTCGAAACGCTCACCGGCCTCGATGATGATGCAGTTCGACGGGCAATTGGTTTGGCACATGAAGCAGGCCACGCATTTGACCGTGCCGTCCTCGTGTCTGGTCAACCGGTGCCGGCCGCGCCAGCGCGGCGAAATCTCCGGCTTGACCTCCGGATAAGGCCTGACATAGAGGCGGGAGTTATCGAGCAGGTTGCGGAAAAAATGGCCGAGGGTGACGGCCATTCCCTTGAAGACCTCGAGCAGATAGAGCTGCTCCAGAAACGTCCGCCCCTTGCGCTCGACCACTCTGACTTTGGCGCCCATCACAACTCCTCCTAACCGAACGCGACAATGACGGCGCTGGTGATAAAGATATTGAGCAGAGACAGAGGCAGCAGCTTCTCCCAGCCGATCTTCTGCAACTGATCGTAGCGAAAACGCGGCAGGGTCCACCGCACCCAGACAAAGACGAAACACATCAGTAACGTCTTCAGCAAAAAGGTGCCGATCTGCAGCAGGGCCACCAGAATCCGGTCGGCTCCGCCGCCCGCGGCAAAGAGCAGGTAACCCAGGCAGATCATCTCCAGCAGCACGACCAGCGACCAGAGCAGCGCGATATAAACCCTGGTTTCCCGAACCCGCGGGTCATGTTCGCGCCGATAATGACTGCTGTTGTTTTTCTCGATCCACCGAGCGAAGAAAAAGCCAAGCACCGGCAGACCGATCATCAACACCACGGTCACCGGGCGGGCGTAGGCCAGCAGGGTGTCGGTCGCCAGCCAGGGAAGCTGGTAGCTGCCGAAGTAGAGAGTGACGATCAGGGCGCTGGAAACGAACATCGCCACGTATTCACCCATGAAAAACAGGGCGAATTTCATCGCCGAATACTCGACATGAAAACCGGCGACGATTTCGCTCTCACCTTCGGCCAGATCGAACGGCGTCCGGTTGGTCTCGGCGAAAGCGGCAACGATGAAGATGATCACGCCGAGCGGCTGCAGCACGACGCCCCACATCGGAATGAAGCCGAATAACAATTGCCCCTGATAACGGGCCATCTCCGTCAGGTCGACGGTGCCGTAAACGGCCAGCAGGCTGACCAGCGCCAACCCCATCGGGATCTCGTAGCTGATGACCTGGGCGGCCGCCCGCAAGCCGCCGAGGACCCCGTACTTGTTGTGCGAGGACCAGCCGGCCAAAATGATGCCGTAAACACCAAACCCGACGATGGCCAGGAACCACAGGATGCCGATGTCGGTCGGGATCGCCTGCATGATGTAGGATGTGGTGCCGACGAGCAGGACATCGGCAAACGGGATCACCGCAAAACAGAGCAGCGCGGTGATAAAGACGAGCATCGGCGCAAGGATGAAATAGAACTTGTGCCTGATGTGGCCCGGAACGACGTCTTCCTTGAAGACCAGCTTGATCGCATCGGCCAGGTTCTGGATCAGTCCACCGGCCCTGAACCCCATGATATTGCAGCGGTTCGGCCCGGATCGGTCCTGAAAATAGGCGGCGCCCCGGCGCTCCATCCAGACGAGCACCGCGACGAACGAAAGCGGCACCAGCACCCCGAAGGCGATCCGCAGAAGGATCATGATGATATCAAGTGCCGACATGACTCTCCTCACTGCTGTTCAAGATTACACCCTCGGCCGGGATCTGCTCCGGCCAGACCTGACTCAAGGCGGGCACCGACTGTCTGAGACCGGGCCAGGCGCGGGCGCCATCACTGATCGCCCCGCCGAGCAGCCTGGTGATCTCGATGATATCATGAGGGTCGGCGTCGCGTCGTACGGCTCGTGCAAAACGTTGCAACACCTTGTTCCGATTAACGATCGTTCCACCGTATTCGCTGTAGGAAGCACAGGGCAGGATCACCGTGGCCCGGCTGAAGACCGGCCGCTCATGGCTGCAAACGCTCACTTGATCGGTGGTGTCGAGCGCCTCTTGCAGATCCTCGTTGCCGGGCGTGAAAAACAGGTCGTTGTTAAAGTTGACGAGCAGGTCGGCAGCCGCCAGCGCGGCGGCAAAAAAATCCTTGCCGCCGTCGATGCCGAGCAGCTGCAGACCGGTGCGATTGGCCGCCTTGTCATCGCTGATCAGATAATCGTCGCCGTCGCCGTCGATCACATAGGCGTCACTATACCCGGAGAGGGTGGCCCCGTAGAGCGTGGCGATCCGTTTGACCGCCCACAGCTGCTCCAGCGTGCTGTCGGGCGACACGAGCATCAGCGGTTTCCGGGCGCTGCCTAGTTTGTCCAGGGCCGCCTCGATGCCCCGCTCGAACGGGACCTCGACGCCGTCGACCAGGCTGCGGTCCTGACGATTCTCGTTTTCTGCCCGGTAGCTGAGCCGGCCACCGTCGCAGATGAAATAGCCGTTGACCTGCAGGTTGGTCCGGGCCCGGAAACGATAGATCACATCGTCGCCGTATTTTTCCCGGTGGTGGTCGATGAAGATGTTGCAGCCGGTGCCGCAGCCATGGCAGATGCCCGGATCCTTCTGCAGGAACCAGACCCGCTGGCGGAAGCGAAAATCCTTGCTGGTCATCGCCCCGACCGGGCAGATATCGACGATATTGAGCGCATACCGGTTGGCCAGCGGTCGCCCCGGAAAGATGACCACCCGGGCCTGGTCGCTGCGGTTGACGATGCCGAGTTCACCGGTCTTGGTGATCTGTCGGGTGAAACGAACGCAGCGGGCGCACAGCACGCAGCGCTCCTGGTCATGGACCACGCCGCAGCCGAAATCGAGCCGCTTGTCCTTGTGCACCTGCTCTGCCCGCATCCGGCTGTCCTGCTGACTGTACGACATGTAATAGTCCTGCAGGGCGCACTCGCCGGCCTGGTCGCAGACCGGGCAGTCGACGGGATGATTGATCAACTCGAACTCCAGGATATCACGCTGGATCTTTTTGATCTTCTCGGCATCGAGCAGCACCTTCATGCCCGGCTGGGCCGGCGTCTTGCAGGCCGGCACCAGCGGGGGCCGGCCGTCTTCGATGCCGACCAGGCACATCCGGCAATTGCCGTCGGCGCCAAGGGCCGGATGATAGCAGAAGTGCGGGATCTCGATGCCGACCACCTGCAACGCATCGATCAGGTTCTTGCCCGCTTCGACCTCGACCTCCCGGCCGTTGACAAAAAGCTTCACCATTTCAGCCATGGTACGTGTTATCCCTTATACTGCTCGATTTGCTCCGGAGCGCCGTCAATCGCATACGCCTCGAATTCGTTACGGAATTTATCCAGGTAGCTGCGCACCGGCATGGTGCAGGCCGCCGACAGCACGCACACCGTCTTCATCTCGATATTGTCGCAGAGTTCCCGAAGCAGCTCGATATCGGCGACCGTGCCCTCGCCGGCCAGCAGCCGGCGGACGATCTTCAGCATCCAGCCGAGCCCTTCCCGGCAGGGCGTGCATTGTCCGCAGGACTCGTGGTGATAAAAGGCGATCAGGTTTTCGACCAGCTTGACCATATCGACCGTCTCGTCGAGCACGACAATGCCGCCGGACCCGAACATGGTCTTGTGCGCCGCCATCGATTCATAATCAAGGTTGACCGTCGCCGCCTCCTCGGGGGTCAGCACCGGCGTCGAACTGCCGCCCGGAATCACACCCTTGAGCCGGCGCCCCTTCCAGACCCCGCCGGCAACTGTTTCTATCACCTCGACCAGCGGCAGACCGAGCGGCAACTCGTACATGCCGGGTTTTTCCACATGGCCGGAGATCCCGAACAGATGCGTGCCGCAGCTTTTTTCGGTACCGTAGGCCTTGTAGGCATCCGCCCCGTTGGCGATGATAAACGGCAGCGAGGCGATGCTCTGCACATTGTTGATGATGGTCGGACAACCGAACAACCCGACTACCGCCGGGAACGGCGGCTTGCTGCGCGGCTGCCCCTTCTTGCCTTCGATGGACTCGAGCAGCGCCGTCTCTTCACCGCAGACATAGGCCCCGGCACCCCGGTGAACGGTGACATCAAGACGGAAATCCCGGCCGGCGACCCGCTCGCCGAGATAGCCGTCCGCGTACGCCTCGTCGATCGCCTGCTGCAGGATCTTGAGCTGGGTGGTGTATTCACCGCGGATATAGATATAGCTGTCGTGACAGCCAATGGCATAGCTGCAGATGATGATCCCCTCGATCAGCGCGTGCGGGTCGCGCACGAGGATATAGCGGTCTTTAAAGGTGGCCGGCTCCGATTCGTCGGCGTTGACCGCCAGGTACACCGGCTTGCCGGTATCTTTCGGCAGAAAACCCCACTTCACGCCGGTCGGAAAACCGGCGCCGCCTCGACCGCGCAGACCACTGGCCTTGACCGTCTCGATCACGTCGGCCGGCTCCATCGCAAACAAGGTGTCGAGCGTCCGGTAGACGCCGTGCTGTTTGGCCACCTCGATCCGGTGAGCATTTTCGATGTCGAACCGGGCGCTGAGAATCTTCACTTCCATCGTCGTCCATCCTCCCCTACGCCAGTGTCGCGAGCAACGCTTTGAGCTTTTCGACGTTCATCTCCTCATGGAACTCACCGTTGACCTGGACCACCGGCGCGCTGCCGCAATGCCCGAGACACTCCACCTCCTCCAGGCTGAACCGCCCATCGGCGCTGACCTGTCCCGGCTTGATGTTGATCTCGTCGGCCAAAAAATCGACGATGTCCTGCTTCTCGCGCAGATAACAGGACAGGGTGCGGCAGACACAGATGTGATAGGTGCCGACCGGCCGCAGGTGATACATCGTATAGAAGGTGGCCAGTTCGAAGACCTTGGCCGGATAGGTGCCGACCCGCTCGGCAACGTACTCGATTGCCTCGGCGCTGAGCCAGCCCTGCTGCTGCTGGGCCAGCCACAGGGCCGGCATGATCATCGACTCCCGGGCCGGGTAGCGCGCGCATAACCGCTCAAACTCGGCATCGGTTTCGGCATCGAAAACAAATGGTTTCCCGGTGGCCAGCAATTGTGATCGGTCGCTCATCGATCCAGCTCCCCGCCAATGATATTGATGCTTCCGAGGTTGATGATCGCATCGGCGATCATCTCCCCTTCAACCATGGTATGGAACCCGGCCATCGCATAGAAGCAGGGCGGACGGACCTTCAGCTTGTAGGGGCGCCCCGATCCGTCGGCAACGAAGTAAAACCCGAGTTCGCCGTTGGCCGCCTCGAAACTGTCGTACCACTGGCCGGCCGGCACCTTGACCCCTTCGAAGATCAGCTTGAAATGGTTGGCAAGCCCCTCGATGCGGTTGTAGACCTGCTCTTTGGGCGGCAGAACGAAGCGATGATCGGTAACGAAGATGTCGCCGTCCGGGATCATTTTCATCGCCTGGCGGATGATCTTGATGCTCTCGAAGATCTCCTCGAAACGGACCATGATTCGGTCGTAGATGTCGCCGGTACTGCCGATCGGGATGTTAAAATCGAAGGCGTCGTAGTGGTAATACGGGTTGTCCTTGCGCAGGTCGAAGGCCACGCCGCTGGCCCGCAGATTCGGGCCGGTGAACCCGTAGGATAGCGCCGTTTCCGCCGGCAGCACGCAGGTGCCCTGGGTCCGGTCATGGACGATGCGATTCTGCAGGACCAGGCTCAGGGAGTCGTTGACCCCCTTTTCGATGGCTCTCAGCTGATGCTCCATATCCGCTTCCCAGCCCTCGTAGAAATCGCGGTACATGCCGCCGATCCGGGTGAAGGAACTGGTGAGACGGGCACCGGTCAATCTGCTGATCAAATCGTAGGAGGCCTCTTTCTCGTTGTAGAGATACCAATAGTTGGTCAAGCCGCCCATGTCGACCAGGTTGGCCGCCAGGCAGACGAGGTGATCCTGGATCCGGAAAAACTCGGAGAGGACCACCCGCATGAACATGGCGCGCTCGGTGATCTCCAGTTCGAGCCACGATTCGACCGCCTTGACATAGGCGATATTGTTGAGCAGGGCCGAGCAGTAATTGAGCCGGTCGGTGAGCGGAATCACCTGGTTGTAGGTTCGATTCTCCGCTGTTTTTTCAAAACCCCGGTGCAGATAGCCGATCTCGTTGACGTTGGCCATGATGGTCTCGCCGTCCAGAGCGGTAAAGATCCTGATCGCACCGTGGGTGGCCGGATGGGACGGGCCCAGATTGAGAAACATCATCTCGGTGTTGATGTCGCGCATGGTGCTCTCGTCGACACCCTTGGTGGCCAGTCGGGCCCTGATTTCCCGCTCCAGACTGTCGGTCTCGTAACAAACCTGACCCTTGAAAATATCATAATCCTTGCGCAGCGGGTGCCCCTCGAACTGCCAGTGATTGAGGATTCGCCGCAGATCCGGGTGGCCGGTGAAAACGATGCCGTACTGGTCGTAAACCTCGCGCTCGGCCCAATCGGCAGCCCCCCAGAGAGAGCTGACACTGGGTAGTCCCTGATCCGGGTCGGCCACCTCGACGACCACCTGCAGCAGCCAGTTGCGATCCCAGTTGCGCAGCAGGTAGACCACCTCGAACCTGGTCGATGTCTGTTGAGGGTAGGTAAGGTAGTCGACGGCGGTGATGTCGAGCAGCATCGTGAACCCGAGGTCGGGATAGGTCTTGAGCCGCTCCATGGTTCGGACCAGCGTATCGGGGGCGACATCCATGACCATGCTGTCCAATACCTGTCGGCACCGATTGTCGGGAAACAATACCCCGAGTTTATCTGTCAAGGTCTCATTCATGATCAGTCAAGGACCCCTTTATAGTCTTTGTGCCGGTCAACGAGAACGCTCTCGGTGCGGATCTGCTCCTGGATCTTGATCAGCGCATCGAGCACCGCTTCCGGCCGTGGCGGACAGCCCGAAATGTAGACATCGACCGGGATGATCGTGTCGATCCCCTGGACGGTGCAGTAATTGTCATAGATCCCGCCGGAACTGGCGCAAGCACCCATCGCGACAACCCACTTCGGATCAGGCATCTGTTCATAGATACGTTTCAGAATCGGGGCCTGCTTGTAGCTGATGGTGCCGCAGACCAGCATCAGGTCCGCCTGCCGCGGGGAAAACCTGACGACCTCGGCGCCGAAGCGGGAAATATCATGCTGGCTGGCCGCCGCACTCATGAATTCGATGGCGCAGCAGGCGGTCCCGAAGACCATCGGCCACAAGGAATATTGCCGGCCCCAGTTGACAATGGCATCGAGCTTGGTGGTGACAACCGAGTCTCCGAGACTCGCTTCAATTCCTAACGCCAATTGAGCACCCCTTTCTTGAGGATGTAAATCAAACCGGTGAGCAGCAGCAGCATAAAGACCGTCATCTCGGCAAAACCCAGGAATCCGAGTTCCCGCAGACTCACCGCCCAGGGATACATGAACACCGCTTCAATATCGAAAATCAGAAATAAGATGGCCAGCAGGTAGAACTTGACGCTGAACTTCTGATCGGCCATGCCGACCATGTGTTTGATGCCGCTCTCGTAGGGGTCATTCTTCGCCGCCCCCCCGGAACGGGGTCCGAAAATGACCGTCAATACCATCACCATCGGAATGCCCAAAGCCAGAGCGATAAAGATCGCCCCCGAGAGAACCACTTCCGTCGACATGAACATACCTCGTCTTCAGCTGAGCTGGATCGCCGCCCGCCAGGAGGCGATCGATACGAATCACCATGCGAAACACCTCTCTGATACCAAGTCCGGCCTTTTCCTGTCAAGCAGAACAAATCCATGTTTCCGGACACTTAGCCCCTGCCTGAGGGCAATAGCTTTGTGCAACGCGCGGAAAAAATGTGCCGATTGTGCGCAAAATCACAAGAAACTCAGACTGCCCCCATCGCCAACACAACGTTGTCGACGTCTCTTACGAGCCTCTTTTTCTCAGCGAAACGAGACGATAATCGAAGTATCGACGGCAAGGACGACGTTCTTCTCATGACATGTCTGCACATTGCGCACAGCACGCAAAGACCGGCCGGACTCCTACACGGTGTTGATCAGTAATGCGCAACGACGCGCCAAGAAAAATTTATGATACGTTCATTTATTATACAAAAACAAACCGTTATGCGGTTTTTAAAGGTCCATTGTTTTGATCGGACTCAAGCATACCGATTATCCCCCCATGGGGTGGAGGACGTCGCTACAGACACCGTGCCAAGGTCCGCCGGGTCACCTCACGCTTTAGTCGACCACGGTTCAGGATGAGCCATCTCTGCTGGATGTCGCGATCGATGCCGGAAGCAGCATGGCAGTCACCTATCACCGACAGCGATCAAACGTTGACGCCACACCGCATGGTTCAGACAAGTGATAGGCACGCTGGCTGGAATGAGGCACCCATCCGCTCTGCGCCTTCAGCAGACAGCCACCGTTCAGGAAGAGAAAAAATCGCGAACCGAAGAGACGACCCGGGCAATATCCTGGCTATCGACATCGAGATGGGTTACCAGGCGGATTCGCCGGCCGGCAGCCAACAAAATGGCCCGGTCCGCCATATACGCCTGCATCTCGCCAACCGCCTGCTGGGGAATGGTAAGAAAAACCATATTGGTCTGGGCCGCATGGTATTCAACGAAGCAGGCCGGAACCTCACGCAACCCGTCGGCCAGCAGCCGGGCATGGTCGTGGTCCTGCTGCAAACGATGGTACTGGTGCTGCAGGGCAAAGATTCCGGCAGCGCCAATGATCCCGGCCTGACGCATTCCCCCGCCGAGCATCTTACGCCAGCGGCGGGCCCGGGCAATGGTCTGTCGATCGCCGCACAGCACCGAGCCGACCGGTGCGCCAAGTCCTTTGGAGAGGCATACCGAAATAGTATCGAAATACCGGCTGATCTCGCTTACCTCAACGCCGCACTTGATCGCCGCGTTGAAGATTCGCGCCCCGTCAAGATGAAGCTGCAAACCATACCGGTCCGCGCAGGACCGGGCTCGAGCCAGGTAGTCAAGCGGCAGAGCCAGCCCGTTCTGGGTGTTTTCCAGGCAGAGCAGTCTGGTTTTGGCAAAATGAAAATCATCTGGCTTGACGGCAGCGGCCACCCGCTCCAGATCAAGGGTGCCGTCTTGCTCGAAATCGAGCGGTTGCGGCTGGATCGAGCCGAGAACCGCAGCTCCTCCCCCTTCATATTTGTAAGTGTGGGCAATCTGCCCGACGATATATTCATCACCCCGCTGGCACTGGGAAAGCAGGGCCAGCAGATTGGTCTGGGTACCGCTTGGGGCAAAAAGACCGGCCTGGCAGCCGAGCATCGATGCGGTCAATTCTTCGAGTTGATTGACGGTCGGATCTTCCCGATACACATCGTCGCCCACCTCCGCCGCGGCCATCGCCTCCCGCATCGCCGGTGTCGGTTTGGTGACGGTATCGCTTCTCAGATCGATCTGCTGCATAGTCACGCTCCTTTCGGTTCCATATGGATTGTCGCCTCAATGTCAAACCGCCTGCGCACCTCTTGTTCGATGCGATGCGCCTGATCATGGGCCTCCCGCAGGGTCAACCCGGGAGACATGGTCAAGTGAAACGTCAACTCGACATGATCCCCGTAACGGTGCAGGTGATAATGATGCGGAGAGACATCGGGATGCATCTCAGCGATCATCGTTTCGAGACGGGTCAACAGATCTTCATCCGGTGGTTCCCCGATCAGCCGGTTGACGGAGTGACGGAGAATATCATAGGACGCGTAGAAAATCATGACTGTCACGATAATCCCGAGCACCCCATCCATCCACCAGAAATAACCGCTGAACATAATGCCGACCAGCACCACGGCGGATGACAGCGCATCACTGCGATGATGCCAGCCGTCCGCCCTGAGCAACGGATTGACGGTGCGCCGGCCGGCCCAGAAGGCAAACTGGGCCAGCGCCTCTTTGACAACGACCGACAGCGCGGTAACCGCTATCGCAAAAAAGCCATAGGTCACTGAAATCCCGGACTTCAGCTGACCGATCGCCTTGATCGCGAACTCCAGGCCGATCATGGCGAGCATCACGCCGATCATCACGGAACAGACGAGGTCGACCCGGCCATGACCGAACGGGTGCTGATTGTCAGCCGGTTTCCTGCTCAACCAGGCGCTGACCACGACGATCAGGGAACTGATCGAGTCGGTCAGCGTGTGCCAGGCATCGGCGGTCAAGGCCACCGACCCGGTCAACAGTCCGACCCAGAGTTTCAAAACGAACAACGCACCGTTGCCGACGATCGACAGCAAGCCTTCGCTCATGGCCAGGTTGATGCGCCGTTTCCGGCCGATCGCCGCGGGAGCTCTACCAGGTGGGAGATCCTGATAGATCTTGATCGACTCGAGAATTTTCACACCGATCTCCGGATGAGTCATGATTTCCTTGTATTCGGCATCGGCAACGGGCGATGGCTTGTCAAAAATTGCCCTCCCTCTATCGATCTTACCGATGTCGTGCAAAAGGCCGCCACCGAAAAAAGGCCATAACGCGTTTCTATCACGACGGCAAAGAGAGAAAAATGAATTTCTTCACCAGAGAATTAAACAGAGCGCTGTCACGGCTGGCGGCGCCGTCAATACTGGTTCCAGATCGTATACCCCTGCTGTTCAAACGAGCGGATACACTCCTGGTATGCTTCATAGGAACCCTCGGTTCGCCAGGCATCGACGGTGCATTCCTGGATCTCCCCGGTACTGCGGTCCAGCAGGAGTGTTCGGGAATGCTTCTCGCTGAAGGAGGCACAACCGGTAAGAAAAACAAGCAGAAAAAGAACGGGAAGCGTTTTCATCGCAGCAACCTCTTTTCAGGTGGTCGATTACCAATCGATTGCGAAGGTTTTCAGCAAAGGAACAGCTATCAGCACGGTGCTATAAAGAGCCAAGCCAGCCGGGCAAAACTATTCATCCGGCCGTGTGGCAAGGCCCGGCGACAGCGGCCGGGGGTTGTTTTTGCCGATCCCCGGTGGCAGCCGGTCGGTTGGTGGATACGTTTGCAGATGGTGCGCCCGATTCACGGTTCGCTGCCGAGAAAGACGATTTCCCCGAGTTCCGGGCGCAGATAACGCTCCTCCGGCAAGCCGCGCGCCTCGATGAGGCGATCCAGATCAAGACGCGGGTAGCCCGCCGGCTCATCGCCGAGTCGAAAAGTCCCCCATTGCGTCGGCACAAAGATTCGCGCCCCCAGATCCTCGAAAGCCTGCAGGGCCTCTTGACTATTAAGATGAGGATAATGCATGAACCAACGGGGATGATAGGCGGTGGTCGGCAGCAACGCGTAATCGATATCCGCAAAGACCCTGCCGATCTCCCGGTAACCGACAAAATAGCCGCTATCGCCGCCAAAATAGACGACTGTCTCACCCGAGCGGATCAGAAAACTGGCCCAGAGCGAGGTATTGCGGCCAACCCCCAGCCTGAGCGACCAGTGCTGGGCCGGCAGGCAGAACACCTCGGCACCATCGATACGTTGATACTGCCACCAATCGAGCTCGACCACTTCACCGCCATGCAATGACTCGATCATATCCCGCACTCCGAGCGGCACGAAAAATCGGGCGTGAGCCGGCAGCATCTCGATCGTGTCGCTATCCAGATGATCATAATGATTGTGGGAAATCATGACATTGAGCGGTCCTTCGAGAACGGCCAAGTCTTCTATGGGCAACGCGGGATCGGTCAAGCGCTTGGGAAGCAGCGCCCGCTGAGAAAGCATTGGATCGGTCAGCCACCAGCTGCCATCAAGGCGCAACAGAAAGGTCCCGTGACCGATCCAGACGAGGATATCGCGCCCGGCCGGCAGCTGCGCGAGCCGCTGCGCCAAATCGGCAATCAGTCTGGGCAGATAGGTTTCTTCTGCTGTTGTATAGGTCGCCGCACGGGTCAACCGCCACCTGAGCACAGCGAGCAGCCCGCGCTCTTCTTCAGGCATCCAGGGGTTGAAAAACCGGCCGTCTTTCTCGTGCGCCGCGTACAGATCCGCCGGATTCTGGCGGGCAACCTGCCGCTGCCACTGCTGCTCGGAAAAAGGCGGAGGGGTAAACAGGCAGGACGCACAGAGCAACAGCGGCAGGACAAACAACAAAAAACGCCGGCCAGGGCTCCAGCTACCCCCGGAGACGCGCCTCATCAGCTGGATCAGTCTCACGGCGCCCCCCCGTCATCGACTGGAACCGCTTTCAACCAGCGCCGCCGCGGTCTTTTTCAAGAGCCAGCCGATGACGATAAGCCCGCCAACCAGGGTGATCAGGAAAAAGACCAGCGGTGAATACTGGGCAGCAACCTCCAACTGATCGAGACGAAAGACCCCGGCCAGGTAATCACTGCGCAGCCAGGCCCGCATGAAGCTCATCAGATAAACGAGCAGCACCACCCCGCCGACCGTTACCGCCAATCGCTGCCGATAGGCGGCAACGAGAATGGCGACGATCAGCAGCAGGGCGAGCGAGAAAACGGCGGTCGCCCCGACATTGCCCCCCATAAACAGCAACATCGTGTCCCGCTCCTGGGAAAGCAGGTACCACACCCCCAGGCAGATATTGACCAGCGTCAGGCGGAAAAAGACCGTCATCCCGACGGCCCGCGCATGGGCCGCCAGTTGATCGTCCTGATCGGCACGAAACTGCCCGACCAGCGCCACGAAAAGACCGCCGACGGCCAGCGCGCCGACCACCATGTGCAGGTAACGGGGCAGAAAGACCTGCTCCGAGGAAGCAAGCATGGTCCCGGCGCGATGCTGAAAATAACCGGCGAATGCTTCGGGCAGCGACATCAGCAGCATATTGTTGACGAAAAAGTAGGCGATGGTCAGCAGCATCAGCAACACCGCCAGCCCGATCCACTTGCCCGCCCGGCCGAGCCGGGCGAACTTGAAATCATAGAGGTACGCGCCGTAATAAGCGATAATGAGCAGCGGCACAATGGCGATCCAGAACACCCCCATCAGGATCGAGCTGGTATACATGAACTGCCCGTAAAGAACCTGCAGAAACAGCAAGGGGGCAACCCCGAAGTTGACGGCGAAGGCGATGACCAGCGGCAGGGCGACCACCAGCCGGTGGGCCAGCCGCTCACGAACAGCACCACCCATGAAATGCTGTCCGACCCCGACGGCAAGACCGCCGAGCATCGCATTCATCGCCAGCAGGTGCAACGGGAAGGTGAGCAGTAAAAAGAACTGAAACCACCCCCAGGCGACCGGGATGGTGTCAGCGGCGGGAACATACAGGGTAGCCATCACTGGTTCCTCCCACGTTCGATCAGGTAATCGGCCAGGACATCTTTTTCTTCAGCGGTGCCGTCGTAGGGCACCATCTCCTCCGAGATCGCTTCGAGGTTGTCCAGTGCTTCACGTAAAGTCCCCCGCTCCCAGGTTGCCACCGCAGCTGCCAGTTCCTCAGGGTCATGGCAAACGGCGCAGTTATCACCAAACAACATCGCGCCATCGGGTCCGGCAGGCGCAGCCGCCCCACCATCCCCCGCGGGGAAGCGGAGAAAGGCCGCCAGTTCGGCCGCCTCGGCAGCACTGCCGTTAAACGGCTCCATCTCCGCCGAGATCTCGTCGAGCCGGCCAAGCAGCTCGACGATGTCCGCGACCGGCAGCTCGCCCAGACTGTCCCTCAGATCCTCGGGGGCATGGCAGGCGGCGCACTGGCCTGCAAAGAGTTGTTCACCCGCGCCTCCCGTCGCAGCGGGGGCGATATCCTTGCCGTGCCAGCTGCCGACCAGATAAGCGGCCAGCGCGTCCGCCTCCGCATCGGTGCCGGCAAACGGCGGCATGAAATAGCGGGCCTCATGAATGCGTTTAATATAGGAACTCATCGCTCCATAGCTCATCCGCGCCGTCTGCTCTTTCAGGTCGTTGTTCCAACCGCCGGCGGTGTGGCAGGCATAACATTGCTGGATGAACAGCTCTTCGCCAACCGCCGGCCGCCGCTCGTCGGTCAGCTGACGGTCCTCGACCCAGACGGCCGTCTGCAGGTACCCCTGGTCGACGATACGACCGAGGTCTTCTTTTTTTATCATGTTCGAGTAGATGACCTCGTTGATCGCATACGGCCGCCGGGCCGCCTCCCTGATCCACTCAAACGAGCCCACGGATATCAAGGCGCAGGCCATCGCCAGCACGGCAACCGGCCGCAGGTTCAGGGCCGGCTTGAAAATCCCGGCAATCAGCGTGATAATGAGCAGGGCGGCGGTGCCGGCCGTACCCCACTGCACCGCGGCGGCAATAGTCGGCGATTTGCCGAAAACCAGTCCGTGCGCCGGTTCGGGCAGGATGGCCACATACCACCAGGCAAAGGGAACGGCACCAGCCAGGGCGCCCAGCGCCCATTTCCCGGAAAACCGGGTCATCGCCAGGCGAACCTCGCGCTGCCGGCAGAATGACGCGGTCAAATACCCGTAAACACCGGCCAGCATGAGTGCAATAAAGGTTCGCAGACCAAGCGACGGCCAGAAACTGGGATTGAAGAAGGCGCTCCAGAAATTACCGTCTTCCAGCCAGGAACCGGGCGTCAGCATGAAACCGACGATGCCGTTGATCAGGAAGAGCGACAGCCAGGCACTGATGAAATAGACCCAGCCGACCTTGAGATGGGTGGCCGGATTCATCTTGCCGAACATATAGAAATAGACGAAGGCGGCGACGATCTCGACGAGGAAGAAGACCCATTCGGCGGCCCAACCGAAAACGAAGATATGAATGAGCAGCGAGGTGGCGGCCGGATTGACCAGACCAATGATAAACCAGATCCCGACTCCGGTAATCGACCCGAAGACCAGCGTCAACAGCAGGAAAAACCGCGCGTGCCGCTTGGTAAAGGCCAGGATGGGGTCACTGTGCTCGCGATAGCCTTTTTTTTCGGCATAGATCAGATACAGGCCGCCGCCCACGGCAAAATGAGAGACGAACACATGGAATATCGCGATCAACGCGATGAGCAGTCCTCCGCCAATCTCCGGCAGATACCAGACGGGATAGTTCATGGTGATACTCTCTGGTGCTTGTTGTCACGGTCGCACACGCCGGTCCGACACGACCGGCAGCACCCCTGTTAGGCATCCCTGTCGACCACGTCGATCTCGGCTTCAATCACATTTTGAACAAATGTACAAAAAATAAGAATCGTTTTCAAGAAAGACCGTACACGATCACCTACCGAAACTCATCTGATTAAAATCGGCATCCCAGCCGATCGCCTCAGTGGCCGGCTTGCACCGGGTTGCGCAACGTGCCGATACCGTCAATCTCCACCTCGACCACGTCGCCGGGCGCGATCGGGCCGACGCCGCTCGGCGTGCCGGTGACGACGATGTCCCCGGCCTCCAGCGTAAAGTTGCGCGAAATAAAGGCCACGATGGCGGGAATCGGGAAAATCATCTCCCGAGTGTTGGCTTCCTGCACCACGGCTCCGTTGAGCCGGCAGCGGATGGCGAGACCCTGAGGATCGCCGATATCCTCGGCACGAACGATCCGTGGTCCGATCGGCCCGAAGGTATCGAGCGACTTGCCGCGAAACCAGCCGGCCTTTTCATGCTTCTGAAAATTACGCTGGCTCACGTCGTTGAAACAGCTATAGCCGAAAATATGCTCACCCACCGCGGACTCCGGAATATCCTTGCCGCGTTTGCCGATGATCAACGCCAACTCGGCCTCGTAATCGGTGCGGCAGGTGCGAAAACCATAGGTCTCGAGAAAGGCCGGCAGGATGATCGGCTGGTCGGGGCCGATCAACGTATTGGGGGTCTTGGCAAAAAGGATCGGTTCCGCCGGCACCTCGTCCTTGAAGCGAAGGGCCTCGGCCTGCGCACTCTCCTTGATATGGTCCCGATAGTTCAGCCCCAGGCAGATGATTTTCTGGGGATGCACCTCATACTCACTTCCATTGCTCACCGGCAACCTGATTGCCATAACTAACTCCTCGTTCTGATATTGATAATTACCTAACCGCAGCAGGCGGAAAAAAACTTGTCCGCCGGTGCCGACTCAGCTATTTTTCAGACTCTTGGTTACCATGACTACCCAAATCAGAAAAAAATGTAAACGGAGTCCTGGCCGTGATGAAAAAGATCCTGGCGACACTGCTGCTGTGCGGCCTCTGGTGGAGCCCGGCAACAGCCGCGGAAGACAATCTCAATTACAACCTGGTCACGCTCCAGGCACGAGCCGCCAGTACCGTCGACAACGACCTGCTGGCGGTCACCATGACAGCTCTGGCCGAAGCCGACACCGCCGCGGAAGCGGCCGCTACGGTCAACGAAACCATGATCCGGGCCGCCGCGCTCATCGATGAGGTCGACGGCATCGCCTACCAAACGATGAATTACCAAACCACCCCCCGCCACCAGAACCGCGCCATCGTCGGCTGGTCGGTCAGCCAGCAGATCAGCCTGAAAAGCCGGAATATCGAGGCGTTGACCGCGCTGGTCGGCACACTCCAGAAACTGCTCAATGTCTCGGCCATGCAGTTCGAGGTCGGTCCCGAACGGCGCAAAGAGGCCCACGACCGCCTGATAACCGAGGCCTTGTCCTCTTTTTCCGAAAAAGCCCGGCTGGTCGCCTCGGCCCTGGGCGCCAAAGATTTTCGCCTGGTGAACCTGTCCATCGATGAAGACGGAGCAGCCCCTCTGCGACGTGACTTTGGCATGGAGACGGCTCTCTCCCACGCCGCCGCGCCCGAGGTTGCTGCCGGCGAGTCTCGGGTCAGCGTGAGCGTCCGGGGCAGCATCCAGCTGAGCTTCTGATCTGATTCGACATGGTTCTCGCTCTGATGTGACGGGCCGATCCAGCCGGATCAACCCACCCGGATGCCACGCTGTTTCTTGCCACCGTTCGGCGACATGCTTATTGAGAAGGAAGGACTTTTAATAATCTTTCTCACAGGATTACTACCATGCCGCCAGTCGTTACCGTCGAACCACCCGAAATTCTGACCTTCGACAACCATTTCGTGAGCAGTCTGCCGGCCGACCCGGAGCTGCGTAATCATCGCCGGGAAGTGCGCAACGCCTGCTATTCCTTCGTCGATCCGACACCGGTTGCCCATCCCGAAATGCTCAGCTATTCTCCGGAAGCTGCGGCACTGCTCGATCTTTCCGCGGAGCAGTGCCGAACGCCGTCGTTTGCCGAAATCATGGCCGGCAATCGGCTGCTGCCCGGCATGCAGCCGTTCGCGATGCGCTACGGCGGGCACCAGTTCGGTTCCTGGGCCGGCCAGCTCGGCGACGGCCGGGCCATCAATCTCGGCGAGATCGTCAACCGGCTCGGGCAGCGCTGGACCTTGCAACTCAAGGGCGCCGGCCCGACGCCTTACTCCCGAAGGGCGGACGGGCTGGCGGTGCTTCGCTCTTCCGTGCGCGAATTTGTCTGCAGCGAAGCGATGCACCACCTCGGCATTCCGACGACCCGGGCACTGAGCCTGGTGGTCACCGGCGAACAGGTCCTGCGCGACATGTTTTACGACGGTCATCCGCGCCATGAGCCGGGCGCGGTGATCTGCCGTCTGGCCCCGTCCTTTCTCCGTTTCGGAAATTTTGAAATCCACGCCGTCGCCGGTGAGACCACGCTGCTCAAACAGCTGGTAGACTACTCCCTGGCCACCGACTTTGCCGAACTCTCCGCCAGACCCGGGCGAGACGGCTACCTGGCCTGGTTCGCCGAGATCTGTCGGCGAACCGCCGAGCTGGTCGTTCACTGGATGCGAGTCGGCTTCGTGCACGGGGTGCTCAATACCGACAATATGTCGATCCTCGGGCTGACCATCGACTACGGCCCCTACGGCTGGCTGGAAGACTACGATCCGTCCTGGACGCCGAACACCACCGATGCCCAGGGGCGGCGATATTGTTACGGCAACCAGCCACACGTGGTTTTGTGGAACCTGGCGCAGCTGGCCAACGCCATCTATCCGCTCATCGAGGCGCCGGAACCGCTGCAGGAGGCCCTGGATGTCTATCGAAAAACCTTCCAGCACGGCTGGCACCAGGCACTCGCCGACAAACACGGCCTGACCGGCCGGGAGGATGGTGACGACGACCTGATGCAGCGCACCCTTGAACTACTGGCGGAGCAGCAGCTCGACATGACCATCTTTTTCCGCCGTCTCGCCGATCTGCCCGCAGACCCGGCGGTTCCGATCGATTTTCTCGATTTTTTCGCCGAGGCGCGCTACCAGACGACGGCCGTCCCCGCGGCCACTCGGTCGACTCTCGACGACTGGCTGGCGGCTTACCGGGCTCGCCTCTGCGGCACGGGAGGAGACGACCGGCAGCGGCGCCGGGCGATGAATCGGGTCAATCCGAAATATGTTTTCCGCAACTACCTGGCCCAAGTGGCCATCGATCAGGCCGAACAGGGGGATACCTCCCTGATCGACGAACTGCTCGAGGTGTTGCAGCGTCCGTACGATGAACAACCAGGCAAAGAGCGGTTTGCCCGACGCCGCCCCGAATGGGCCCGCAACCGCCCGGGCTGCTCGATGCTTTCCTGCAGTTCCTGAGAGACAAACCGCGCTACAGCAGCAATGCTACCGACAGCGCTCCAAACGACAGCAGCGTCGAGACAACGATGGCCGCCGAGGCCAGTTCAGTATCGCTGTTGAGCTGGGAGGACAGAACATAGATAGCGGTCGACGTCGGCAGACAGAAAAAAATCATGCCTGTCTCAAACATCACGCCATCTACCTGGAAGAGTCGATACAGCAGGAAACCGAGCAGCGGCAACAGGCCGAGCTTACAGACAGCGGCCAGCAGAGACAGCGGCAGATGACGATACACCCCTTTGAAGGACAAGCCGCCGCCGATCGATATCAACGCCAACGGCAGCGTCACCATCGACATCAATTGCAAAGAATTATCGATGAAATCCGGAAATTCACCGATCAGCCGGGCATAGACGATACCCAGCAGACAGCCGACGATCAGCGGGTTGGCCACAAGAGCCCGGGTCACGATACGGGCCTTTTCATGCCCGCTTGCCTCCACACCCGAATACCAGATGAGCAGAACGACGGCGCAGACGTTGACCAACGGGATGACGATGGCGATCAACACGCCGAAATAGGCGATACCCTCCGCCCCGAGACTGTTCAGGACCACTGCAACCCCGATATAAGTGTTGGAACGATAGCAGCTCTGGGAAAATGAGCCTGCCTGGAAAGAGGCAACCGGCAGGAGCCTGATGATCATCATACTGATCAGAACAATCATGGCCACCGCCAGCATGGTAATCCCGACAAACAACCACTGGCTGCCGGCTTCCAGCGACGCACTGCCGATCTTCCAGAACAGCATGAGCGGGAAGAAAATATAATAGACCAACCGGTCGACCGTCTTTAGAAAGTGATGATCAGTCAGTTCCAAACGACGCAGCAGACCACCGAGAAAGAGCAGGGAACAAATGGGAAACAGCGCGTTGAGAATAATCACGATTAAGCATGCCCGACGATGGTTTGCCCCGACAGCGGTCGATGCATCATCGCCAGCCGCCTCGTTTGTAAATACACTGTACTACGTCGTTTTCAAAAACTGGAATTTAGACATGACTTTTGGAATTAAATCGAAAAACCTCACACAAGACAGGCAAAACCAACATATTACACATCTATCTGGTGCAGGACCCAATTGTCGTCAATACCATGCCCAAAGGCTTTGAGCACGTCATTTTGCAACGGCGTCGGTTCTTCAAGCTGTTGTCGAGGACGTTTCTTCCCGGGTTGGCAGATGTCAGCGGGATCTGCCCGCCCATGTGGTGCTTTACTATGTTATTGCTCTAGCGCTGTACATGCGATCGTCTTACCGCGAGGTGCTTGGCTGTCTTCTGGAAGGCATACAATGGCTCAAAGGCCCCGAGAGCATGGTCCGGGTGACCGGAAAATCCGGAATTTCCCAAGCCCGAACCCGATTGGGTCATGAAGTGGTAAAGCGCGTACATGACGAGATCGTCAGCCCCATTGCCACACCCCAGACACGCGGAGCGAGGTATCGGCGCTGGCGACTGGTGAGCATCGATGGCACCACGCTGGATGTGGCCGACACGCAGGCCAACCAGACCTATTTTAAGCGCCCTGGTTCCAGTCGCGGTGATGCAGCTTTTCCTCAGCTTCGACTCGTCGCTTTGGTGGAAAACGGCTCCCATGTGATTTATGCCGGCCAGATCGGCGGCTGCCGGACCGCGGAGAATACGCTGGCCGACAAAGTAGTTGAAGCGTTGACGCCGGGATGTCTGTGCCTGGCGGATCGCAACTTTTTTAGCTTTGCGCTGTGGAGCAGGGCTCAGGCCACGGGAGCCGACCTTCTTTGGCGGATGAAGAAAAATGCCGTGTTGCCCGTGGAGCAACGGTTGGGCGATGGGAGCTACTTGAGCCGAATTTACGCCAGTCCCAATGATCGGAGAAAGGGAATCGGTGGCGTTGCCGTGCGAGTCCTGGAATACCGCCTCGAGGGAGTCGACGACACCGAAGATATCTATCGGCTGATCACCACGATCCTTGATCCGACCGTGGCTCCGGCCAACGAATTGGCGGCGCTTTACCATGAGCGCTGGGAGATAGAAACCGCCTTTGACGAACTCAAGACCCACCTCAAGGGAGCCCGTATCATACTGCGCAGCAAGACCCCGGAGCTTGTGCTGCAGGAGTGTTATGGAATGCTGATGGCGCATTTTGCGATTCGAGGCCTTATGCATGAAGCGGCACTCAAGGATGATCTTGACCCGGACTGCCTGTCTTTCGTTCATGCAGTACGGGTGGTGAAACGGAAACTGCCCGTTTATGTTACTTTTCCCCCCTGAGGAGAAAAAGGTGTTTCATAAGTCGGTTCTCAATGAACTTTTGCAAGACCGTGTCGTATCAAGCCGCGGCAGGAAGGTGCCGCGAGGAGTCAAGCGCAAGATGAGCAACTACAATCTCCGCTCCCGAGCCAGCATGCCGACATTGCGCGTTGATTTCGAACAGGCCGTCAAGGTTATTAAGTGAACTGTATTACCATTAAGAGATATTTGCAGGGATCAAGGGATGAATTGGGGGAGCTGACTTCTAGGGCCTTCAGGAGACGATGGATGAAAGGCTTGCTGTCAAAGGGTCTCAGGGGGTTCCTGCATTTTATCGCCGAAAGTCATGTTTGAGTTTCAGCATCAGCACTCCGAGCACCGGGGCGGATAGCTGGAGCAGAAGGAAAAAAGCTTATTCGGAATTAATCGTACTTTCCAAATAGATTGTCATTGATGCTTGAGACATGACGGTTTGAGAGATTTGATCTTTTCCGTCAGCTTCGGCATAAACTCGAGAATATCGGCAACGATACCGACATCTGCAACTTGGAAGATTGGAGCATTAGGGTTTTTATTCACCGCAACCATAAAAGCTGCCCCCTTGACCCCGCCCATATGTTGGAAAGTACCACTGATACCCAAGGCCAGATAGACCTTCGGCTTTACCGTCAGTCCGGAAGTTCCAACCTGGCGGGATTTTTCCATCCACTTGGCATCGACTATCGGCCGTGAACAGCAGATATCAGCACCCATTGCCGCGGCGAGTTCGCGAGCGATACCGATATTGTCCTCGTCTTCAATGCCCCGGCCAACGGAAAGCAACACATCTGATTTGGTAATATCAACATCGCCGATGTCGGCCTCAACCATTTTGAGGAACCGGCGGCCGACGGTCAGGTCACCGACCTCAGCGGATTTATCGACGATCTTTCCTCCACCTGTCCCGGCCTCATCGGCCTTGCACACCCCGGGACGAATATTGAGCACCACCCCGGCAGAAACATCACAGCAAACATGGGTGCTGACTTGACCGTAGAACTCATGACGGACCAGCTTCAAGGCTGCGCCGTCAACCCCGGCGATTTCAACCACATCGGCAACAAAGGCGGCGTTCATTTTTATAGACAGACCCGGCCCAAGATCCATGTTAAAAGTGTCGTGCGACAGTAGGACTATGCCGCCTTGCGGTAAAATGTTCACCAGTGCCTTGCGCACTGCCTCAGCGTTAGGATAGGCCAAGGCCGGATTGTCCACCTTCCACACTTCGGTAAAAGAGCCAGCCATTGCCGCACAGACCTTATCGAGATTTGCGCCGCTGCCGGTAACCACAGCGGTCACCGTCGCCGCACTATCGATCTTTTTCGCAGCTCCGACCAGTTCGAGAGCGATGTCATCGGCAACCCCGTTTTTATGAGTGATATATGCAAAAATCTGTGCCATTATTTCAGCCCCCCCTTGGCTTTCAAAAGTGTAACAAGTTTCTCGACAATCTCGTCCATGTCGCCATCAAGCATTTCCGCTCCTGCGCCAAGTTTCGGTACAAAATAGTCCTCCACCTTGACCCGTGCGCCAGCCGAACCGACAGCATCACCAGTGACACCAAGATCTACTGCGCGGAGAACCGGTATATCCATCGAGGCGGCCTTTCGAATTCCTCGGAGGCCGGCATATCGAGGTTTATTGATCCCGGTCTGCACCGACAACACGCAAGGTATTTGCATCTCATTCATTTCCGTTTTGCCGCCTTCGACTTCCCGTCCCACCTTCAGGGTTTTGTCGTCGATCACCTCAATATGAACAACTGGGGAGGCGTAAGGCTGATCAAGCATCGCGGCAAGCATGCCACCAACTTGACTGGCACCGGCATCGGCCTGGGCACCGGTAAGAACCAAGTCATAATTGCCCTTTTCTACCACTGCCTTCAGAATGACGGCAACTCCCCGGCCATCAGACCCAACAAAGGCATCGTCGGACACCAGCAGCCCCTCATTGGCACCCATGGCCATCTCTCTTCTCAGGACCGCTTCCGCCCCATCATCGCCGATGGTCACCACCGTAACTTTGCCGCCCATCCGCTCTATGATCTGAATCGCCTCTTCGACCGCGTAGTTATCCCAATCATTTACCGAATAGACTAGATCATCGCGGTTAATGTCGGTACCATCGACATTCACTTCAATCTTGTTTTTCGCGGTGTCGGGCACCCTTTTGACACAGACTAGAATTTCCATATTCTCCTCACGAGTTGGTAGCTATCTGACTACCTATACTTAGGGCTTGCCGAACAAGTTTTTCCTCTTTCTCTTCGTTATGTTGCAGGATTTTATGCAGGAACGAGGTAATTCGACAAGACAGACCGTAAGATCGAGAAAACGCCATTGATCTTTGAAAAAAGAAAAGAACGAAGGTGGTCTGCCACCTGTTCAGGTTCATAACCCAAAAGCTCAATGTTATGGCAGTCTTACTGGCGCAGGCGATCCTGGTCATGATGCGGTTGAGGCTGTAGCGCCGTTTCCCGGTTGACCGAATTTACCTTCAACCGCATTTCTGGCGATCTCATCCTACCTGGCCAGTTTTCCTGCAGTCTTCAGAGCTCGAACGATGCTTTCAGTAACTTTTGGTGGTCGTCCATGCCTGGGACCGGACAAGCGGATTCATCTCTTCTCGCAGTACTGGCGATTGTCCCGATGGCGATAAATCTTTTGGCATGGGCCGACTCCGGGTAGTAGCAAAAACGGTTGCGGTAGGCCTCCGCCGGGAAGCGTTTGCGAAAATGGACGAACATGGAGGCATCAAATGGAGGATCTGTGATAAAAGCCTTGAGGCCACAGAAGTACTGCAGATATGGATTCTCCGTGATCTGCTCGACGCACGCTCGGTCAATTGCCCTCTGTTCTTCCTTGATGATCTAGCCGGTACGTGCCATTCTGACAGAGAGTGCAAGGTGTCCTGTACCACTCTTGGCGAAGTTCTTCTTGTACGCGCCTCGAACTCTTTCCATGGAATGAGTGCTGCCATTTTCACTCACTTGTTGTCACGGGAGAGCGCTCCTTGAAAGGGTAAAAAGCATTCGGGAAGTGCTTTGCGAGTGGAATCAGAATGTCGATCAGACCATAGTATTTTGCCTTGGCGGCGGCATCATCGTTAACCGTGCCCCAAAAACTCATACCACTATAGTTCTTCCTTTGCCCAACATAGATACGATCAATGTAGATTCCGATTTACCTTTCAAGTAGCCAACAGCCGCGGCAACCGAATATTTCGCCGAAATTGCTATCATCATGTGCACATGTTTTTTTTGCAAGTGGTTCTCCAAGACTATGCTCTCTCTTTGACAGGCCAGATCAAGTTGTCTCCCCGCAAAACGTTGATTTAAATGAAAGAAATTAGTCTTTTAACTTTCGCCATAGTGTGGTGACTCCTATGCCTAGTCGATCGGCGGTTTTTTTCCGGTCATAGCCACATGATTCCAAGACGTCTTCAATAATCGCCTTTTCGGCGATCTTCAATCGCACCTTGAAGGGCAGTGTTTTTAGGGTCGAAGCATTATACTTTTTACCGGAAAACACATCTTCGCTAGCCGTATTTTCTGTGCCGTGAGAACAGTCATTCTCAAGATGTTCACTGAAAAGATCTCTAAAAAGATCTTCATCGTTTGTCCGATCACCTAACATGATGAGATAACTCTCAAGAAAAGAATTCAGCTCCCGAATGTTACCCGGCCAGGAATGCTTTGCAAGATAAGATATCATCGACCCGCTGATGCTTTGCGGAGTTCTCTGAAACTGCTTAAACAAAGGAGAGGTTATTACCGAGATGTCTTCGAGCCTCTGCCTCAAGGGAGGGATCTGCAACCTAAGCTGTGCCAGCCTATAATAGAGATCCTCCCGAAATTTACCACCCTTGATGCTCTCCCGAAGGTCCTTATGCGTTGAGGCTATAACCCTCAAGTCAACAGAAACAATTCTATCCCCGCCAACACGCATGACTTCTCTGGCTTCAAGTACCCGCAGGAGCCTAAGCTGCATTCCGAGGGTTATATCTCCGATTTCATCCAAATAAATTGTCCCTAAATGGGCCAGTTCAAACAAACCGACCTTTCCCCCTTTTTTCGCCCCGGTAAACGCGCCTTCCTCATGTCCAAAAAGTTCGCTTTCCAAAAGTGTTTCCGGTAATGCCGCGCAATTGACAGCCACAAAAGATTGGTCTTTTCTGGGGCTGTGATTATGAATAGCGTGAGCCAGTAGTTCCTTGCCCGTTCCGGTTTCCCCTTTTATCATTATCGTCCCATCGGTGACCGAAAATTTCCTGGCTCGTTGAATAAGTTTTTCCATTTTGGGACTCTGATACCGTATGTCATCGAAACTGTACCTGGCTGAAAACCCTCTGAAATAAGCCTTCTCCTTGATTTTCCGATGAATGTTCTGAATTGCTTCTACTTCCCGGAAGAGTGCCACGGCTCCCTGGATTCGATTTTCGATGAGAATCGGTAGAGAGTTTACGAGAAGATTCTTACCTCTAATGGTCTTGAATTCATCGATCTGAGGGCTCCTGGATGTCAACACGTCTATGAGCCCCAGTTCAAGATTCATGCTTGAAAAAGACCTGCCTATGCAACTTTCTCCCAGTTCATGTCCCAGTATGTCGTTTGCCGAACGATTATAGAAGCTGAGACGACCTTTTGCATCTATCCCGATGACTCCCTCTGATACAATTTGAAGCGTTGTCCTAAGTTTCTGGACATGCTCCGCCTCTTTCCGCTTGGCCAGGGCAATAGCCCTTGCCTGGATCAGTGCGGCCTGTATATCCTTACGATTCGGCTGAATAATAACCGCGTGCCCTCCCCTGCCAATGACTATTTTTCGGCTGACTCCGCCTCCGACCCATACCGTATAACCTTCATCAATGGCCGCATTGACTTCGTATTCCAACTCCCGGCCCGAGTTGAAAACAATCTGGCGTATCTCTATATGCAATAAATTTTCAATGGTCTTAATCCCTTCCCGTGGTTCCATGAAACTCGTCACGGTTATGCAGCGGCCGTATTCCATTGCTTTTTGAATGGCATTGATCTCTGCCAAGAAGGTGGTCGGAATATTAACCACTGAATGGCCTATTTCTTGAGTAATAAGTGCACCAGTGCCCCCGTGCCCGATAATGACCTCGTATCCCTCGTCGAGCAATCTACGCGATTCGGGCACGGCTTGATCAAGGTCCACGAGGGTCACATTGAGATCTTCAATCTCCACGTCAGAGATGGCCCTGACACTGTTGGCTACCTCAGTCGAATGCACGACCAGTGAAAATTGAAATTTTTTTCCTTTAAATGGCACGACAAGATCTCTTTGGCATCAGCTGGAGCGAATACGAACGATAAAAAAAGGCCCTTTCAAACAAATATATTTCAAAGGGCCTTTGGTTTTCAAGAAAAGGTTTGTCCATACGCTGATACTGCAGGGACAGGCCGATTTGAAGAAAAATCAATCTTCTTCGATTTTCAACGTGATTGTCCGGATACTGCCATTGTAACTTTACGCTTTACCAAAATTCTTTTTTGATAAAGGCAATATGCAACGAGCAACAGGAGACCTGCAAGCTTTGTATATATGTTGGGAATGAAAAGGAGGAAAAAAGCCGCCACCATTGCGATACGCCCGTACCATTCCAACTTTGTCAACAGGTATCCCTGCGTCATTGCAGACATGGCAATGACACCGAGAATTGCAAAAAACGTAGATAGGAAGGTTTGATACCAAGGACCATACAACATCAAGGAATTGTCATACACGAACCAGTAGGGAATGATAAAACCAGAGAGAGCCAGTGGAATCGCCAGCATCGCGGTTGCAAACGGTTTTGAGCCAGCTATTCCCGAGCCTGCATAAGCCGCAATTGCAACCGGTGGTGTAATTGCGGAGAGTACTCCGAAATACAATATAAAAAAGTGAGCGGCCAGCAGTGGTACGCCAAGGTTGGTCAATATGGGAGCGGCCAGTATGGCCAGTACGACATAGCACGCAGAAGTCGGAAGTCCCATCCCCAGGATAATAGAAGTCACCATCGTGAAGAAAAGCGTTAAAAAGAAATTGCCCATGGCCAGATATTCTATCATGTTGGCGAACTTTAGCCCCATTCCGGTAAGGCTTACGACGCCCACAACAATACCGGCGGCAAGGAGGGCGGCTGCAACGGAAATGGCGTTTTTTGCGGCAAGCAGAAGTGCAAACCAGATATCCGAAGCGCCTAGTCGATCCTGTTTGCGCATGCGGAAAAACCCCAGAACCAGAACAAACATGGATGCATAAAAGCCAGCTTTCAATGGCGTCCAGTCTATGACCAAAAGTACGATAAGCAGGATCAGAGGAGCAAGATATTGCCCACCTTCTTTCAGAACACTTTTAGTCTTTGGAAGATCCTCTAGCTCGATTTTCCGAATGTCTTCCTTGAGCGTGTGAAAATGAACCGACATGAAAACGCCCAGAAAAAACAGTAAAGCCGGTATAATTGCTGCAAGTATAATGTAAATAAAAGGAGTTTCGGTATACACGGCCATTATATAGGCCGCCGCACCCATTATCGGCGGAACCAGCTGGCCACCCGAAGATGCGCAGGCCTCCACTGCTGCGGAATAACGCTTTGACAGGCCTGTGGCTTTCATCAGGGGTATGGTGAAAGTTCCCGAGGTAACAACGTTTGCAACAGCACTTCCGGAAACGGATCCTATGCAAGCTGAAGCGACAACAGCGGCTTTTGCTGGTCCTCCTCGCATATGGCCCATGAAGCTGAAGGCCAGCTTGATAAAAAAACGGCCGGCTCCAGTTATTTCAAGAAAGGCCCCAAAAGCGATAAAAATATAGACGAAGGTTGCCGATACACCGGCCGGAACCCCCCACAAGCCCTCTGTTGTTATAAACATATGTGAAACTATGGATTCGATATCAAAGCCCCTGTGGTCCAAGGGGTAGGGTATGTGCCTGCCGAAATACGCATAAAACAGAAACACTAGGCAGACAATCACCAAGGCAGGGCCTATGGACCGCCGGGTGGCCTCCAAGACCATTGCAATAAAAATCGTCCCGAAAACTATATCGGCCTGAGTCGGCACTCCCGCCCGGTCAAGAATTTCATGTAGGTTCCCGAGAAGATAGAAAAGACTTAAGATTGTGAGAATAATGGGTATACGGTCAAAAAAAAGATTAGGATTTCGAGGAACCGTGTTGAGTCTCTTGGTTGCCGGGAAAAGAAAAAAAACAAGAACACAAAGGAATGCTGCATGGATTGAGCGCTGAGGAATAGCGAATAAAACCCCGAAACCGGCCGTGTAAAGCTGAAATATTGACCATCCGGCGGCAACCAACATCACCAGCCAATGATCGATCCGGTATTTAAACTGTGGAAAAATGCTGTCGCGAGCGATTTTCATACTATCGAAATCAATTCGACCGCTAACTTTGTTAACCTGCTCGTTTATTTTCACAGTCTCGTCCATTTTTTCCACTTCCTTTTTATGTCATGGCACTTACAAAGATTCAATTCGGCAATGTGCCTGCATCGCCTTGTTCATACGGCAGTCCCGAAAACGGCGTCCGGCCCGATCTTAACTAAACGCCGGGACGGGCACCATTTTCTTTCAAAGCCTTTGTTTTAAAACTGTTTTATTCAAGCACCCCTATTTCCCTGAGATATTTTTCCGCTCCAGGGTGGAATGGGATCGGCGAGTTTTTCATGAAATCCTTTGTAATCCACTTTGCACTTGAGTGGACTTCAACCAGCCGTTTACGGTTTTCATAAAGAGCCTTGGTTATTTTGTAGACGACATCTTCCGGCATCTCGGGATGGCAGATCAAAATAACCGGGGTCTGGATCGTGCGAACCGGGATGTTGACACCACGATAGATATCTGCAGGGATCTCAAACTCGAAATAATATGGAAAAGTATCGAATATTTTCTTAAGCTCCTGCTTGGAAAATTCAATAAACCGGATTTTCCTCGTCGTACTCAGGTCCACAAGTGATGCCACCGGAAGCCCAGCAGTATGGAAAGCTGCATCGATCACATTGTCACGCAGCGACATGGCCATCTCGCCAAAAGAAAGAAACGCCTGGTCAAAATCATCGTAGCTTATATTCAGCGCGTCGATGATATTTCTGACATCATTTTCAGTGCCGGATCCAGGAGGTCCCACCGCTATTTTTTTACCTTTTATATCTATAATCTCCTGGATGTCTTTTGTTCCGTCGAGCGTCGCCAACTGGACAGGCGACGGATATAAGGCAAAAATGGCCGACACTTCCTTTTTCCCCGTCTTCTCATAAACCCCTGTACCGTGATATCCCTCGTAAGCTGAGCTGCCATTGGCAAGAGCGATTTCAGCTCTCCCGCGGTCAACAAGCCGTACGTTTTCAGCCGAACCGCCTGTTGCCTGAATACTCGCACTGACACGATACCCCAACAATTCCTTAAGATTCTTTGAAAGAACATCTGCCATGCCTCCGCCCAGCGGGTAAAACGTTCCGCCCATGCTTGCAGTTGCAATATTTATGTATTTATATTCCTTTGCATGGCAGTTACCTGCTAAACCGGCCACTATAAACACCGCGATAAAAATAAAAAACGTAAACAAAGTTTTCGTAATTTTCATAACCATCCTCCATTTTTGGCTTATCTATCGAATCTCCTCGCCCACAACCACAGAGAGCTGGGGCGGAATCAAATCGAGGGTATTCATGGGGTATTTGGCCGCCTGTTTCTCGCCAGGGCCCAAAACCGGAAATTCTTTGGGTTCTCCGGTTCTCGGGAGTAAACCAGAAAAAGCGGGACCAGCATCGGGTATAACGCGAATAATGAATCGAGCAGGCTGATCGGAAACGTTTTGCACCTCAAAAGCGTACCAAACCACATCCTTGCCTCTGAACGGTTCGATCAGGCACTTAAACTCGGTCAAATGCGCCTTGTCGGTTTCCATTTCAAGGGCGACGTCTGACACACAATCCAATGATACCGGCGCGGTACTTATTCCAGTAGCAAAAGAGGCGCATGAAACCATGAAAAGTGCCAGAAGAAGTACTCCTCCAATCAAAAATTTCCCCTTTCTCAGCTTAATAATTTGCATAACACCGTCCCTCTTTGTTTGTTGTTGGAAGTAATTGTCCCCTTAAGATCAATCATACGGTTAATCTTTTATGGGGGGCTGCTTTTTATTTCTTACCGCCGGATACCGCTTCCAGATCTTCTTCTGCCATGCCGAGCATACCCGTGAGTATCTCGTTTGTGTGCTCTCCGAGAAGAGGAGGTCGCCTGGACGGATTTACAGGTGTCTCCGACAACTTAAAAGGAGAGGCAAGTTGGCGGATCTCTCCCTCCACAGGATGAGGCATCGTGAACAGCATATCTCTGGCCGTTATGTTCGAATCTTCAAACACCTCGCCAATGTCAAGAATCGGACCACAGGGAATACCGGCTTCGCTGAAAAGTGAAAGCCAGTGATCTGAGTTCTTTTCACTCATCCTTTTTTCCAAAATCGGCATAATTTCGTTTCTGTTTTCCACACGAAGCCGATTGGTTTTAAATCTCGGGTCATCGATCAGCTTTTCAAGTCCGATAACTTTGCAAAAAGAGGCATACATGGGATCACTAGTGGCGGCTACCTGTACCCAGCGGCCATCTCTGGCCTCAAATGCCCGCGCCGGAACCCTGTGGATATGGTCAAGACCCCATCTTCCCGGAGGTTTTCCGGTTGCGAAATAATCCATTGCCATAATCGTCAGCAAAGAAATTATTCCATCATAAAGCGCCATATCGATGTACTGCCCCTCTCCGGTCTTGAGCCTGTGGATGTATGCCGCAAGAATAGCCGCTACTGCCTGGTCTGCCGCCACAAGATCGGTAACTGGTATCCCTATCTTTACCGGATGCCCTTCTTTCTCCCCGGTTATTGACATAAGTCCAGTCATGCCCTGTATGATCGGATCATAGGCCCTTTTATCCCGATAAGGGCCATATTGTCCGAATCCGGAAATAGAACAATAGATCAACTCGGCATTTCCAGACTTCAGATCCTCATAACCTATGCCCAGTTTGCCGGCTACTCCAGGGGTGAAGTTTTCCACTACCACATCACATGATGCTGCAAGGGAAAGAGCGGCATCTTTGGCCTTAGAGTTTTTTAAATTCAGAACAACGGATCGCTTGTTCCGGTTCAGTGCTGAAAAATAGCCGCTTTCCCCCTTCTCCAAAAACGGCGGCCAAGAGCGGCTCTCGTCGCCCCCCGGGGGTTCCACTTTGATTACCTCAGCCCCCAGATCACCCAAGATCATCGTTGCATATGGTCCAGAAAGAACACGGGTAAAATCGAGGACCTTCATCCCTTCGAGAGCTCTTTTATTCATTTTCAGTGTTTCCCTTGATTTTTTTTTTTACTTCTGACGGAAATTCCAACTGAAAAAAACCGTCTATTTGCGGTATCCGAATTTTTTTCTGAACACGGCTCTTGCAATCATGTTAAGCTGAGCCTCGGTAGTTCCCCCGCCAATCTGAAACATTCTTACATCCCTAAACATTCGGGCTAGCGGAAGCGATTCTGCATATCCTGATGCGCCAAACATCTGAAGGCTTTTGCTGACTACCTCAAGTGCGGAATGACCGGTAAAGGCTTTGGCCATGGAAGCTTCGGCCATGGAGGGAAGGCGAACGTTATTGGGCAGGTGACGGGCATTGCATGCAGCCCTATATATGAGAAGACGCGCCGCGTGAAGCTTTATCTCCCCTTCGGCCATGAGCCACTGAAGTCCTTGAAAATCTGAAATGGGACGACCAAACTGTTCCCGTTTTTTCATGTGCTCTACTGCAAGATCATGCGCCCCCTGGGCCAAACCAAGGGCCACGGCGCTGGCACCGACACGCTGGCCGTTATAGCCGTTCATCAGTTTTTTAAAGCCTTCTGTACCATCCCCCAGAACCACAACACTTTTCGCCGGAACCACACAATCCTTAAAAATTAACTCAGTTTCTGGTATCCCCCGCAGTCCCATAGCCTCTTCCACCCGGCCGAAGGTGAACCCAGAGGTTCCCTTGTCCACCAATATCCCACCGATACCCCCGTCTTCTCCATTTTCAATGAAGCGTAGAAAGATCAGGTTCGTGACCGAAATGCCACCGCCGGTGATCCAATGCTTCGTGCCATTTATAACGTATTCCTCGCCGCGTTTTTCAGCAGTAGCCTGCAGTTCGTTAAGCGCAGTACCGGCCTCTGGCTCAGTCATGCCTATTGCGGGTTTGTCTCCCTCTTCCAGGACTCTGTGGGCGACCATTTTACGCTGCTCGTCAGTACCATAAGCCATCACGCAGCCGAGAGCTCCCATGTTTGTTTCAACGATGGCCCGAGCGGTTACGCCACAATATTTTGCTGCTGTTTCAATTGCCAGAATGGCATCGATCAATGGCCGTCCCTGTCCGCCAAATTCCTCAGGAATCGTCATGCCAAGAAACCCCAGTTCACGCAGCAGATGTATATTTTCCCATGGGTATTCGTGGTTCTTGTCCCATCGCGCCGCCTTGGGAGCGAACTCTTTTTCCCCAAGTTCATCCAAGGTTTCAACAATCCTGACTTGTTCATCAGTTAAGGTAAAATCCATTTTCTCTCCTCTCTGGTTATGGTGACTGGATAATTTCTGCACTATCGTTACTGAATCCTTGCGAAAGCAAATTTTGTGCCACTTGCTCAGCTCTTGTCAGAGCGACTCTGCGATTACCACCAAAACCCGACTTTTTGAATACAGATCCTTCCTTCTTGCAAGCTAATACCGGCACCCATCTTTTTTCAAACATGAAAAGAAATTTTCATAAATTAATTAATTTTCCATTTTTGAATTTCTGGAACTGAAGTTTAGATTTACACAATTCCGTTGCCATCAAGGCAACCGGCGGCTTATTCACCGTCATTTGGTTCTTTGGCAAGATAAAATCCGGTGGCTTATTGACACGGTGCGCAAATATTTGATATTATTGCATCTTGACGATGCACTTTCTGGCATAATTCTGGGCATGGAAAAGATAGATGCCCGCGCACATAATCAGCAGACACAGCATGAGTTGCGCAAACAAGTTGTCCGCTTGCGCAAACGTGGTTTGCCCACCAAAGAAACTGGCGAATTGGTTGGTATCTCTGCTTCCCATGCCAGTACGATCTGGCAGAAGTATCTGCGAGGAGGCATAGAAGCGATCAAGCCGGGCAAGCGAAGCCGCCGCCACGGAGCGCAACGAGTCCTCAATGCCGAGCAGGAGAAAGACGTGCAAGTCATGCTGGTGGACAAAGCCCCCAATCAACTCAAACTGCCGTTTGCGCTGTGGACCCGAGATGCAGTTCGCCTGGCGACCAAGAAGAAATTCGACATTGAGCTACCGTTGCGGGCGATCACAGACTATTTGAAACGCTGGGGCTTCACCCCGCAGAACGGCCAAGCAGGTCAGGTCTACGAGCAAGACCCGAAAAAGCTGAAACAGTGGCTTGAGCATGGCTACCCGGAGATTGCCAGCCGAGCGAAGAAGGAAAGGGCAGAAATTCACTGGGGCGACCAGATCGGTGTGAACAATGCCCGTGGTTTCACGCCAAAGGGACAGACACCTATCTATCGTGCGGCTCAATGCGAAAAGAAGCAGTATCAACACGCTCTCGTCGATAACCAACGCGGGTAAAGTCCGCTTCATTCTGTATCGGGAGACGATGACCAGTCCGGTGTTGACCAGATTCCTGTCCTCGCCGCATTGCTCCTGAAGAAAACCTATTCAGAGCGAGTCCAGGCAACCGGTTGACCAGGTTAACAGGTCTTTCCCATGTCGCCCCCTTGATGCCCTGAACATTGCAGATGGCAAACACCATTTCGTTGAATTCGAATGGATCAAAACCCAATTTTCAGGTCTTTCTCCCTCAGAGCACCGTGATCTCCATAATCAATGCATTGTTTGCAATGATCCGGAGTGAGAAAGGTATCCTGCGAGTCACCAGTACAACGTTGTCTTCAATAGGACTCTTGATCGTCGATTGTCCCAAGAAGCGGGATTGCTGATGACCGAATTTCACTACACCCGGTCCTGATCGTTATGGTACAATGGGCGAAGTGAAGATTGGCCCGAAGCGAAATGTTCCAGGAAAACAAGATGACACACCCTCGCCAACCCAGCATCGACAAACAACTCGAGGCCCTGCCGCCGCTGCCGCTCACCGTTGCCCAGGTCATGGAAGTCACCGCCGACCCGCTCAGTTCGGCCAATGATCTGATGAAGGCGATCCTCCCTGACCAGGCCATGTGCGTGGCTATCCTGAAGATCGCCAACTCGGCACTCTACGGCAGACCGAAAAAGGTCGCCTCCCTGGAAACGGCAATCGTCGTGCTCGGTTTCGATGAAATCCGCAACATCGTCCTGGGCAAAGCGGCCGTCACCACCTTCAGTGATATCTTCAAGACGCGCCGCGACGCGTTGAAACACTTCTGGGATCACGCCTTTACCTGCGGACTGGCGGCCAGGATCGTCGCCGAACACCTTGGTCTGCAAAGCGGCCAATTCTTCATTGCCGGACTGCTGCACGATTTCGGCAAACTGGCAATGCTGCTTGCTTTTGACCGGCGCTATGATCCCGACCGTTGGTTGGCTGAAATCAGCACAGAAACGTCCCTGGCCGGAGAAATAGAGTTGTTCTCAACGACCCATGCCGAAGTCGGCGGCCGGCTGCTGCATCACTGGCACTTTCCCGATACCCTTATTTCCGCTCTTCGTTATCACCACCTCCCCCGACAGGCCGGAAAACTGGTCGGCTACGCCCTGGTCGTCCAGCTCGCCGATTTTCTCGCCCATTGCTGCGCCCTCACCGAAGAACCCGACGACGCTGCGCTCAAAGAGCTTCTTGCTCGTAACCTGCCCGGATTTCTCGATACCTGGCAGGAACGAAACCTTCCCTGGGAAGAAACGACACTGGAATATCTCTTCGCCTGGCTCAAAGTAGACCGGAAACACGGCAGCTCCATCCTCGATATCCTCGCCTCTTCCTGAACCAGAACCTGTTTTCCGGCACCAACATTACCGCCGGCACGCTGTTTTCTCGTTTGGAGCATGTGTTTACGATGAAGATCACCGCAATCTCAGAAAATGACGGCTCGAAAAATAGGGGTTATGATGTATTTCATTTCGACAGGACAGTGTTTATGTGTAATAATTACAACAGGACGACATGAGAAGGGAAAACACGTTGACCTGTCATCTTCCGGTTGCCTGAAGCCATACTGAAGCGACGTCCCGTATGAGAACGGCAGCGGGCGGACCTGTTCTTCGTTGACAGGTCGCGTATTGTACTCATTAAACAACCAGAACCAGAGGGAAACCATGATTGATCGTCAAGCATATATCGCTCGCCTTGAAGAAGCACTTGACCGGTGGCACAATGAAATTGTCAAATTCAAGGTTATTGCCGAGGCCGAAGAGGAAGAACCCGATGCCCAGATTGAATATTATCAGGTCATCGAGGAAATCGCTGCCAAACAGGATGCAATCAAAGACAAACTCGAGCAGCTCAAGACAGCAGGAGAAACAGCAGCCAATGAGCAGATCCAGGAAGAAATCGAGTCACTCCGCGCATCTTTAGAAGAGGCGATCGAATCGGCCAGATTGACGATCAATTGACCATCGTCGGGCATCGTCTTTTCCTTGTTTAAACGCAGCGACGTACCGAGATCGTTAACGGACAAGCCTTTCTTACCTTGAAATAAGCACTACCCCGCGACGACGGCTGAAATGCTCCGATAAACTCGTCATCGCCAAACCAATGATGACGCCGTCACACCATCAAATACGCCGGTAATCATCGGTTTCGCTCGCGCGAAACGGCACTGGCGGCAGGACAGGAATTACGTCAAGCCCCTCGCTTTACAGCTATTACCCCACGGGCCCCTATCTGCTCGAACCGGTCGATATGCGGCGCGGACCATCGAGAAGCCTTCCCAAGCAAAAAAATGAGCCAAAAGCTCCATTGACTATTTTCTCTCGACTGCACATCATCTCATTATCAGCTGATCGTCGATGCCTAATCATCAGGACCCCGTCAGACGAAGCGTTTTCCCTGCGTCGTCGATAAGATCGAGCTTTCGCGGCTGTTTTCCGGAACGATTTTTCTGACACAAGGAGGAGAAAATGAAAGAACTATCCGTAAATCAAAAAACAATCACGATTGATGAAGAAGGTTTTTTGGTCAACCGCGACGATTGGGACGAAGAAGTCGCCAAAGCACTTGCCAAGCACCTGGACATTCCCGATCTTGATGAAGAACAACTGGAAATCATCAAATTCATGCGAGCCTATTACAACAAGTTTCATGCGTTTCCAATTCTGCGTTACGTGTGCAAGCGGGTTCAGCAGTCGGGAGCATGTGTCAATAATGAGTTCGTCGATCCGATGAAAGCCTGGAAGATAGCCGGACTGCCAAAACTTGACGGTATTCATTTCGTTACCGTCGACGGAGTCAACTATCAACTCGAAGAGTGCTGCTAGCATCAGCATTCCTCACGCTCTTCGCATGGCGAAAAGTTATCGTGAAATAGATCAAATCAATACCCACCAGCGACTGCAAACAGGCTGCGCACGCCTGCGGGCGAATCGATGCACGGCATGAGAGGAAAAAACGTACTCGGAATGCCATGTTCGCCCTGAGAGTCATTACCGGAGGATGCCCCATGCACAGCACCCGAAATTTTGGCCGTCTTCGCTCATTTATCCTGTTGCTTACATTGATAGCGGTTTTTATCTGTTTTGCTCCGGCAACTGTTTGGTCGGATGCCGCTGATGTCAAAGAAGAAGTCAAGCAGGCAGGAGCCGCCATTGCTGAATATTCGGCGGAACAAAAAGATGCGGCCATTGGCAAGGCGAAGGAAATGATAGATGAACTCGACGACCGCATGCACGTCTGGGAAGGCCGATTCAAAGAGAAACAGGACAATCTCAAGCAATCCTCGAAAGAGAGCTACCAGCGTTCCATGCAGGAACTCAAGCGCCAACGCGAAGAACTATCAGCGTGGTACGAGAAGATGAAAGACAACTCCGGCGATAGCTGGCAGGAAATCAAGCAGGGTTTTGCCGATGCTTACGATTCCCTTGCTACTTCATGGAATAAAGCAACAGAAGAGGTGGCCGAGTAACGCACGGTTGCCTTGATGCTTTCCCAGGTATCGCCTGTGCTTGAAAATCAGTGCGATGCCAAGGGTGTTTTGAATGGAAACCATGAAAGCGAGAAAAGAATCGATCTTCCCTTCGGCCCTGCGCCGCTTGACTAAAGTGCTGGGACCGCCGCGTCCATATGGGTCCACGCCGCCGACTTGACAAGTCGCGACAGAAAAGCTATTTTATAATAATATTTTGTGCAAACATTTCTCTTGCGCCCGAGGCACCCCCGTCACCGGCAACCGGCCTGTGGCGGTCTTGATCGCTCCGTCGGTCACTATCGTCAGAGAGTAACCGACGGACATGGCATCACCAGACACCAAGCGGCTCGCTTCGAGTGCAGCAACCTATCCGAACGTCTTCACCCACCCCGATCGCGCTGATTTACGAGGATATCTACCATGTGTGGAATAGCTGGCGAATATCGCTTTGACCATCAACAGGCATCGCTTTCAGCCATCGACCGGATGATGACGGCCATGGTTCCGCGCGGCCCTGACGCCGCCGGCACGATACTGACGAACGAGACGGCTCTCGGCCATCGACGGCTGAAGATCATCGATCTCAGTGAGCAATCCCGGCAACCGCTGAGCGATCCCTTTCTCGGCCTGGATATCGTCTTCAACGGCTGTATTTACAACTATCGGGAATTACGAGCGGAACTCGAGCAGACCGGATACCGCTTTTTTTCCGAAGGCGACACCGAGGTCATCCTGAAGGCGTATCATGCCTGGGGAACCGACTGCCTGCAACGGTTCAATGGCATGTTCGCCTTTGCCATCCATGAACGGGACAGCGGCCGGCTGATACTGGCTCGCGATCGCCTCGGCATCAAACCGCTCTATCTTTCCACCACCCGGCAACACCTCCGTTTTGCCTCGAGCCTGCCGGCCCTGCTCACCGATCGATCGATCGATACCAGCATCAACCCGCGGGCCCTGCATCACTACCTGCACTGGCACGCCGTCGTCCCCGCGCCGCACACCATCCTCAACGGCATCACCAAGCTGCCGCCGGCTACCTTGCGCATCTACCAACCCGACGGCAAGTTCACGGAACAGATCTACTGGCAGCTCACCATCGAGCCGGACGAGCGGCACCAGTCCCTGTCCACGTCGCAATGGTCCGATCTGCTTCTGGAAACATTGCGCCGCGCCGTCAAGCGCCGCATGGTCGCCGACGTACCGGTCGGCGTGCTGCTCTCCGGGGGGGTCGACTCCAGTCTGCTGGTCGGCCTGCTGGCCGACGAGGGGCAGAGCGGTCTGAACACCTTTTCCGTCGGTTTCGAATCCGCCGGCGGCGAGCAGGGGGACGAGTTTTTTTATTCAGACATCATCGCCGAGCGCTTCGCCACCGATCATCACAAGATTTTCGTCGAATCGACACGACTGCTCGACAACCTGCCCGGCTGCATCGCGGCCATGTCCGAACCGATGGTCAGCTACGACAATATCGGCTTCTACCTGCTCTCCCGGGAAGTTGCCAAACACGTCAAGGTGGTGCAGAGCGGCCAGGGTGCCGACGAAGTATTCGGCGGCTATCACTGGTACCGGGAACTGCTGCACAGCACCAGTCCGGTCGATGATTATTGCCGCTCCTTTTTCGACCGCGACCATGATGAATTCTCCCGGATGGTGCGCAGCGATCTGGTCCACGACGATTTCAGTCGCGCCTACGTCGATGAGTTTTTCGCCCGACCCGGAGCCGCACACCCGGTGGACAAGGCGCTCCGCCTTGATACCACCGTGATGCTCGTCGACGATCCGGTCAAACGGGTGGACAACATGACCATGGCCGCCAGCCTTGAGGCCCGGGTACCGTTTCTTGACCATGAACTGGTCGAGCTCGCCGGCCGCATGCCGCCTCAGATCAAGGTCGGCGAATCGGGCAAATGGATCCTCAAAGAGGCGGCCCGACAGGTCGTACCGGACAGTGTCATCGACCGCCCGAAAGGATATTTTCCAGTACCCGCGCTCAAGCATATCGAAGGACCGTACCTCGAACTGGTCAGACGATACCTGACCAACGATACGGCCAGCCAGCGCGGCCTGTATCAACAGGACTACATTGAATCGCTGCTCGCCGAGCCGCAGGCGCATCTGACTCCGTTGCGCGGATCGAAACTCTGGCAGGCGGCGCTCCTGGAAATGTGGCTGCAAACCCACCAGATCTGAGGCCGACAGGAAAGCCCCATGGAACAGCCCTGCAAAAACCCGCTCGACCCGACCTGTATGCGCTCCCTGAAACACTGGGGCAAACCGCTCAACGATGCCACATCGGGCACCGTGCCGGCCGATGTTTCCGTCGATTGCGGCTGGGGGCGGCTCATTTTCGGCCAGACCTATGGCGACCCGTGCAAACTGGCGGAAAGCATCCGCGACGAACAGCGGGGCCGGCGCGATGTCGCAATGTACATGCGGGACCCTCACGTCGTGGTGTCCTATGCCCCGCAGGAACTGTTTATCGACCCGTCTCTGACCTATCGCCTCGATTTTCGCAATTATCGGGCCGACCCGCACAATCTCGACGGGCTCACCGTACGGCCGCTCCAGGACGGTGACAGCGAAACGGCGATCAACAGGATCTACCAGGCCCACGGCATGGTTCCGGCATATAAGGGGTTCTATGCAAAGGCCCTTCGGGATGAACGATTGCAGATCTTCGTCGCCGTCGATGACAACGTCGGCGACATTATCGGTGCCGTCACCGGCGTGGACCACTACCGGGTGTTCAACGACCCGGACAACGGTTCGAGCCTCTGGGCGCTGGCCGTCGATCCGCAATGCCGGATCCCGAAAGTTGGCGAAGCACTCGTTCGCGAACTGATCGTGGCCTGCATCGAAAACGGCCGCCGGTTTATCGACCTGTCGGTGATGCACAGCAATAAGGAGGCGATCGCGCTCTACGCCAAACTCGGCTTCGAACAGGTGCCGGTCTATTGCATCAAGAAAAAGAACTCGATCAACGCCCCGCTGTTCATCGGTCCGGACCCGGAAGAGCAGCTCAACGTCTACGCCCGGATCATCACCGAGGAAGCGCGCCGACGCGGCATCGGGGTCGACGTGATCAATGCCGAAAACGGCTATTTCCGTCTGTCGCTCGGTGGCCGGATCATCATGTGTCGCGAATCGCTCAGCGAGATGACCTCGGCGGTGGCCATGAGCTGGTGCGACGACAAGGCCGTTACCCGCGCACTATTGCAGGGCGCGGGTCTTCGTGTTCCGGCCCAGGAGATCGCGGCCGGACCCGACACTATCGAAGCCTTCGTCAAGGACCATCCCCGGGTGGTGGTCAAGCCGGCCCGCGGCGAACAGGGGGCGGGCGTCTCGGTCGATCTGACCGATCCCGCCGAAATCAAATCCGCTGTTGACCGCGCTCGGCAGCTCTGCGACAAGGTCATCCTCGAAGAATTCGTCACCGGAGTTGACCTGCGCATCATCGTCATCGGCGAAGACGTGGTTGCGGCCGCGGTCCGCAAACCGGCGCGGATCAGAGGCAACGGCGAGTTGACCGTGGCGCGGCTCATCGAAAAGCAGAGCCGGCGGCGAGCGGCGGCCACGGGCGGCGAAAGCACCATCCCCATCGATGAGGAAACGTACCGTACCATCGACGATCAAGGATACACACTGGACGATGTCCTGTCCGCCGGCCACGAACTGCAGGTCCGGAAAACGGCAAACCTGCACACCGGTGGGACAATTCACGATGTCACGCCGGAACTCCATCCGCACCTGCGCGAGGTGGCCGTTACCGCGGCCAAGGTATTGCAGATGCCGGTGGTCGGTTTCGATTTTCTCGTTCCCGATGTCGGCCACGAGGACTATGTCATCATCGAGGCCAACGAACGTCCGGGACTTGCCAATCATGAACCACAGCCCACGGTTGAAAAATTTATCGACCTGCTCTTTCCGCAAACCAAAAACATCTTTTGCTGACATCACGTGATCACTCATATCAATCAGGACTATCTGCTCGAAGTCCTCGGTCGCCTGCTGGCCATTCCCAGCCCGAGCGGCATGACCGATGATATCGTCCGGACTGTCTGCGACGAACTCGACATCCTCTCCATCGACTACGAATTGACCCGCCGAGGCGCCATTCGGGCTCATCTGCCGGGCCGGGCCAGAAAACCGCGGCGAGCGGTGGTTTCCCACCTGGACACTTTGGGCGGGATGGTCCGCAACCTCAAACAAAACGGTCGCCTGGCCATCGTCCCGATCGGCACCTGGTCCGCCCGCTTTGCCGAAGGCGCCAGAGTACTCATCCATTGCGACAATGAGCGCACGTTTCGCGGCACCGTCCTGCCGCTCAAGGCCTCCGGACACCGCTACAACGAGGAAATCGATCGGCAGCCGTCGGCCTGGTCGAACCTGGAAGTGCGCATCGACGAACCCGCTTTCTCCATCGACATGCTCTGGGACCTGGGTGTCCGGGTCGGCGACTATATTTCCTTCACCACGACCATGGAACTCAGCGATAACGGCTTCATCAATTCCCGTTTTCTCGACGACAAGGCCGGGGTCGCGGCAATCCTTGCCGCCGCGCGGGCATTGACCGAAAACGGGATCAAGCCGGAACTGGACAGTTCGCTGCTCTTCACCATCTCCGAAGAGGTCGGTGTCGGCGCCTCGCATGTGCTGCGCGGCAATGTCGCCGAAATGGTCTCGGTCGACAACGGCATCGTCGCGCCGGACCAAAACACCAGCGAATTCGGGGCAACGATCGCGATGAAAGATTCCAGCGGCCCGTTTGACCGGCACCTGACCGGTCACCTGCTGGATCTCTGCAAAAAGCAGGAGATCAAGTTCAGCCGCGATGTCTTTATCCATTACCGCAGTGATGCCGCTGCCGCTCTGGAAGCGGGCAACGATATCAGGACCGCGCTGATCTGTTACGGACTCGACGCCTCGCACGGCTACGAGCGGGTCCATGTCCAGTCACTGACCAGTGTGGCCGGCCTGATCGAAGCCTATCTCCGTTCAGATCCGCTCTTTTCCCGGGGCAAAAACGTTATCGGCGCGGAAACGAACTATCCGCTCATCCAGAATTCATCGGAAGACCGTCCCGCCAATCGCTGATTCCCGGCTTATCGGCGCCACCGGCGCCCCGGAAAACCATTTCCTTCAGACTTCGTCAGGCTCTGGAGCGCTACCACCAACACCGGTAACCCGCGCCTTGATCGCTCGATACCAGGCAACGCGCGCCATGATCAGCCAATAGCCGATCCGCACGAGAATGTAGAGCAGCAGAAACGAGGTGAAATAATGGAGCTGCCGGCCGCCCAGCAGCGGCAGCGCGGCCGGCAGTTCGAGGGGCGCCTCGGCAAAACGCGAATTGAGCCAGGCCAGCGCGAACGGCATCGGCCAGATGGAAACACAGAACAGCGCCGCGCCCATGGAAAACGAGTAGCCGAACGCATCCAGCCCCTGCTTGTTGACCGCCTTGTAGCTCTCCTTGTCGCCCATCATCAACGCCTTTTCGGAGAGGCGATGATGGTGCTCCATCTTCCGGCGGAGCCTGGTCAGATAACCACGATTGACAAAGGCGACCAGCGTTGCCGACATATCGCCGATCACCACGCAATAAAGGGCCAGTATCGCCGTACCGAGCAGGTAGCCGGCCGCTGCCGGCGCCAGTGCCCGGTACGGGGCGATCAGCCAGGGATCGAAGAAAGTGAGAGCGGTGTGCAGATCCATAAAAAAAGACTCCGGTCACCCTACCCGGAGCCTTGGTCTCGGCTACAGGAATGGGGGTACGCCGGCTAGCCGATGATCCGGAAGCCGAAGAAACCGCGCAAAACGTAATCAATACCGACATAGAGCGCCAGCACAATAAAGAGGCGCTTGAGCCAGATATCGGAAAAATACTTGGACGTTCGCGGACCGATCACCGAACCGACGGCAACACCGACCAACTCGAGACCGATCAGGGCCCAGTCGAACTGCACGCCCTTGGAGATCAGCGTGACGATACTGGTGATCATGCTGATCAGGACCGCCAGGGCCGAGGTGCCCGCCGCCAGGTACATCGGCAGTTCGGCAACGCTGGTCAGAAACGGTACCAGCAAAAAGCCGCCGCCGACACCGAGAAATGCGGCGATAGCCGCAATCACCACACCGCCGAAGAAGGGGATGAGCGGGTTGAATTTGAACTCCACCCCGTAGAAGGTAAACGCGATCTGAGTCAGCGACATCCGGACTACTTTGACACCAAGCGAAGCGGTATCGACACTCTCGCCGTCCTTCTGCTTTTTCACCGTGGCCTCGAACGCCTGGGCGGCGGCTTTGGCGTTCTTCTTGTTGGCCTGCCCGGCCGGAGACGTCTCCCAGAACAGATAGACGCCGAGCGCCAGCACGAAGAGCCCGAAATACCCCTGGTATTGAGAGAAGGAAATCTTGCCCGCCGACAGGGTCACCGACCCCCAGGCCCCGACGATGGAGCCGAGGCCGAGCGCCACGGCCAACGGCACCACCAGGCGGCCCATCTTGTAGTAGTTGAACGAAGAAATCAGCGCCGATAGCCCGACCAGGAACTGGTTCGAACCGCGGATCGAATCGGTGATCCCCTTGTTCAGGACCGGGGCGGTCTCTTTGAAAGACTTGGCATAATCACCGAGACCGAACACGCCCATATGGCCGACACCGGCCATGACGCCGCCGAAGGCGCCGACGGTGGAGAAGATCCAGCCGACCCAGACCGCCCAGAGAAAGGCAACGATCAGATTGACCTGGGGGCCGCCGGGGATGCCGAGAAAACCGACCGGCTGACCCGGGTCGATCTGGCCCGACGCGGCGCCCCGCGGGGCGGCGGCGATGGCCTCGTCAAGGCCGCCGGCCCAGGCCGGCTCCTGGACCAGCCCGGCGATCAGGAGCGCCAACAAACCGCCGATCAGCCACAAACCGTGTTTCCTTGTCACAATACACCTCCACTGTGTTGAAATTACGGGTTTCACGAATAACCCAGGTTTTCTATCACCTGCCCCAAGACACATACCGATCGATCCCGAGACAATAGTCAGCCAAGATCGACAATCCGTGTCTCGCCGACATACTCCTTGCCGCGATAACCGGTCATCGAGGCCATCTTCGCGGTCAAGTCGCTAATGGCCTTGAGATTTCTGATGATGGTCCGGATATCATCGGCCTGTTCGCCATCGCCCAGATCGCCTTCGAGCAGTTGCACCGTGCCGAGCGCGGCGAACAACGGGGAATTGATCTCGTGGGCCACGGTGCCGGCCAGCTCGATCACCCCCTCGAGCTTGCTCCGCTCGGCCCGTTCTTCTTCGAGGCGACGCTGAGCGGTCAGATCACGGATTACCTCGATCACATAGTCCACCTCACCGTCGGCGCCGAGCATCGGCGTCGCCGAGCGCTCGTACCAGTGGTGTCCGTCTTCTGCCCGCTGCGACTGGACCACCACGGCCATTTCGCCGGTTGCCAGGACCTCGGCCACCGGGCAACCGCGCTCGCCTTCCTCGACCCGGCACAACCGGTGATAGGCCATGCCGAGCACGTCGGCTTCTCGCCGGCCGTTGGCCTCGAGAAAGGCCTGGTTGGCCATGACCACATGCCCCCGCTTGTCGATCACCAGCAGTTGCGGCCGGATGCAATCGAGGATATTGCCGAGAAACTGTTCGTGCTCCTCGATCTGGTTGAAGAGCAGCGTGATCTGGCGATAGGTGCCGGCGTTTTTGATCGCCGCTCCGCCGACTTCGGCGACGGCCGCGGCAAAACTGATCTCGGCCGGCGAAAAGGCCCGCCGTTCCCGGGCCAGGACGCGGATGATGCCAATCACCTCGTTGTTGACCTTGATCGGCACCGCCAGCAGCGACTTGATCCCCTCCCTGCCCATGTGCTCGTGGTAGAGAACCCGTTCGTCTTTGGCAACGTCACCAATGGCCACCGGCTCGCCCCGCAGGGCGCGAATGGTGTTCTCCTCGTCGACCACCTCGCCGCGCTCCAGATAATCGCTGGACAACCCGAACGAGGCGGCCAGAACCAGCCGATTGCTCCGCGGCGTCAGCAGGCGGATCGTACAACCATGGGTCCTCAGGCTGCGCGGCAGCAACTCGACGATGGTCTGCAGGACCGCATCGAGATCGAGCGTCGAGTTGACCAGCTTCGAGATCTCCTGCACTTCCTTGAGATAATCGAGCTGGTGTTCCAGCTGACGGAACATCGCCGCGTTGGCGATGGCTATACCGACCTGTTCGGCCAGGGCATGGGCAAAGTCGATCTCGTCGCCGGCAAAGACGCGGCGGCTCCTGGTCAACAACCGCATGATCCCGGTTACCCGACCCTGGTAGGAAATAGGCAGGGTCAACACCGACACGATCCCCTCCCGCCGGGCTGCCTCACGAAAGCTGCGGTGCGGGCTGGTGGCGACGTCTTCCATGGCCACCGGTTGTCCGGCGGCAACCATATCCATGGTCTCCGCCGAATCGACATCGCGGCGGGACAGATAGGTTTCCGATAGTCCGGCCGCCGCCCCGAGAACGAAATGCCCGGCATCGGGATCGAGCAGCCGGATGGTGCAGGCATCGATGCCGAGCAGTTCGGGGAGGTTTTCCACGATGTTCGCCATCACCTGGCGGGGATCGTGGGCCAGCGAAATCATCTTGGTCACCTGCTGGAAGACCAGCAGATACCGGCGATCCCGCCCCTGTCCGTCAACAAAACTCATGGCCATGGGTTACCGAAAAAGCCCCTCAGACCTTGGCGACCCTGGTCTTGATATATTTGAGCGGCGGCGTCCCGGACCATCTGCAGGCGACGTTGGGCGGCAGCAGCACATTGGTGTTGAACCCGTGGTAGTGCGGGTACTTCGGATCGCCCTCCAGCCCGAACAGGCCGCCAAACCCGCCGGCCGCGGCCAGAACTCCCTGACGGATATTCCAGGTGACCTGCGCTTTGGCCCGCACCGAGGCCCACGGCGAGGTAATCTCCACCTGATCGCCGTCCCCGATTCCCAAACGCTTGGCATCGACAAAGTTGATCCAGAGCGGATTGGTGCCGCACTGCTTCATCAACGCGACATTGGCATAGGTCGACGTATGCTCGTGCTCGAGCACCCGAAAAAACCCGAGGATCATCGGGAACTCGTCGTCGGGCTGCAATTGCGGCCAGTCCTCGTAGGGCGACTTATAATCGGGCAGACCGTCCACCCCCTTTTCCTCGGCAACCGGGTTGATAAAGGCATACTTCCCGGTTGCACTGCTGCCCGACGAGCCGTAGCCGGCCGGCGGATTGACCGACCCCCAGGCCTTGTACTTGTAGAACTCCTGCGGGTCGGTGACGTAAAATCCCGTTTGCTTGAGCTCTTCGAGACCGATCTTCTGGTTGCGCAACTGGTTGCGCATATATTCCTCCTCACTTTGCCACGGGAAAAATTCCCCGTAACCGAGACGGGCGGCCAGGTCGGTGAAGATCTGCACCACGGTCCGGGACTCGTACATCGGCTCGATCGCTTTCTGGCCCAGCGAGATGAACGATTCGTACATCCAGTCGGCAACCACCCGGCTCTGCTCGAGATAGGTACTGTCGGGCAGGATCACGTCACAGAGCACCGTGGTGTTGGTCAGGAAACAGTCGATGGCGCAGGAGAACTCCAGTTTTTCCATACCGCGGCGCATGGCCGGCTCGGAGCCGCTCGACATGACCGGATTGCCGAAATAGCAGACCATCGCCTTGAGTCGGCCGGCCTCGACATCCTGCTCGAAATACGCCGGGATCCAGCCGCTCCAGAGATGCCCTTTGTTGAGCTTGATTTTGGCGGCATTGTCCGGCGGCTTCGGCTGATCATCCGCCCAGGCCGAGGCCAGCTTGAATTTTCTGATCAGCGATGGTCCGCCGGGGGCATCGAAACAACCCATCAACGCGTTGAGCGACATCAGGGCCTGGGTGGCATGGACGGTGTTTGGCGCCTGGGAGACCCCGGTCCAGGCGTTGGTTCCGGCATGGGGCGCGGCGGCGGCAAATTCATGGGCGAGCCGCTCGATGGTCGCCGCCGGTACTCCGCAGATTTCGGCCGCCCACTCGGGCGTCCGGGCGATGCCTTCTTCCTCGCCGAGCAGCCGCTTCCTGAATTCGGCAAAGCCTGACGTCCAGTTGTCGACGAAATCCCGGTCATAGAGCCCTTCTTTGACGATCACGTAGCACATGGCCATGGCCATGGCCCCGTCGGTACCCGGCTTGATCGGGATCCACTCGGCGGCCAGGGATGCCGATTCACAGCGGCGCGGGTCGACCACCACCAGTTTGGCCCCGTCGTTGACCGCCTTTTTCAGCAGGGCGACCTTGCGCTGGCCGGCCGATGTGGCCAGTTCATTGATACCGAAGAGCAGGATGAACCGGGAGTTGGCGTAGTCGATCCACGGCCGCTTTTCACTGAAGCATTTCTCGTTGGCCATCCGCGCCGGATTGTCGCACATCTGCCGGTGGGTGGTCTTGTGCGGGGTGCCGTAGGCGGTCATCACCGCTTCGTGGCACCAGTTGTTGAAATCGTTGCCGCGGTGAAAGGCGACGGTTTCCGGATCCATCGTCTGCAACCGCTCGGCAATCACGGTCATCGCCTCGTCCCAACCGGCTTTGCGGAATCGTCCGTTTTCCTTGATCAGCGGTGTTTTCAGCCGGTACGCGGAGTAGGTGTTGTTGTGGGCATTGGCGCCCTTGATGCAGAGCCGGCCGCCCCCTTTCGGATCACCCGGCAACCCTTTGCAGCCGCTGATAACGTTGTCCTTGACCACCACTTCCTGGCCGCAGAGACCAAGGCAGATATAGCAGTGCGTCTTGACCGAGCGATTGGCCGCCGGCGGTACCGCCCCTTCGGCGATCAGCGCGTAGCCGGGATCGAGTTCCAGCGCCGCGATGGCCGCCGCCATCTTTTCCAGAATGTGGGTATAGGCCGGGCTTGCTTCCTGCTCGGCCAAGGCGGCAAAGGAATACATCCGCTCGTTGAACAGGAAGCTCATGGTCATTTCGGCCAGGCCGCGATAAAAATCACTGGGCGCCGCACCGGTCAGCACCGCGCAGAAATCGACGCTCCAGCCCATCAGGTGGTTGCGCAGGAAATCGAATTGGCCGTTGTCCTCTCCCGCCGCCGCCCGATCGGCACAATAGCGCATGAATTCAAGCTCCACCGCGATATGGTCGTCAAGATCCGGGTAGGCTTCGTTCTTGCGCACACCCGCGGCCCGATAGGCGGCGCGGACCGCCGCCAGCGGTTCCTGCATGACCAGCGGCTCCCGGCGGTGATAGCATGACTCGTAAGGAAACGCCGGGTTCTTGCCGGCATTGAGGAAGAGCTCGGCATAATCGTGGCGAAGCTGCCGCCACGCCTCATCAGCGGAACGGGTCTTGAGAAACGAGGTCAGGCGATTCAGTCCCGAGCAAAAATCCTGAATGCCGCAACTGTCCTGCAGCGACAGCACCTGATCGTAAAACGCACCCTCTCCCATTTTGGCCAGCAGTTCGGCGGGCAATTCATCCCGGAACATCACCGACAGAAAGTGATACACCTGGCCACGGGCCCGGTTCAATTCACGTACATCCATGGTCTTCCCCTTATATTTTTATATGGCAAGCTGGCTTTTCTTCGCTTTGCTCTTGAGCACTTTTTCGACCTTTTCCTCGAGTTCCTGCCGATCGATCGGTTTGACGCAATACTCGTCGGCCCCGAGATTGATAGCTTCACGGGCCGTTTCCACGGTCGGGTAGCCGGTCAGCATGATCGCCTGCATCGTGGCGTTGATCTTCTTGAGTTCGGCCAGCACTTCGACTCCGCTCATCTTCTTGAGTTTGATATCGAGGATGGCCAGGTCGACCGTGTTGGCGGCGGCAAAGGCGAGAGCCTCTTGCTCTTCGGTGAAGGTGTGCACACTATGGCCTTTCTTGGTCAAAATCTTGCCGACCAGCACGGTTGCATCGAGGACGTCGTCCAGAACCAGAATGTTCGCCATGATCTACTCCTTGTTGTTGTTATTCAGACAGGTGGGGTTCCCCGGGTTGTAGCTTCGTCGCGCCGCGTTTCGGCAACAGGCAGCCTGATCACGAATTGCGTCCCCGGCTGCTCCACCTGCCGATCGCCCGGGACCGGGCTCTGCACCTCGATCATACCGCCGTGTTCGCGAATGATGCCGTAAGACACCGACAGCCCGAGTCCGGTTCCCTGGCCCACCGGCTTGGTGGTGAAAAACGGATCGAAGATGCGCGCCTGGTTTTTCTCGTCAATGCCGTGGCCGGTATCGCGCACCGTCACCGTAACCATCTGTCCCTCCCGGTCTAACCCGCTGATCAGGTGCAGATGACCGCCCTGCTCCTGCATGGCGTGGTGAGCGTTGTTGATCAGGTTGACAAAGACCTGGCGAAGTTTCTCCGGATCACCGACGATCGGCGGCAGCTCGGGTTCGCATATCAGACTGGTGGTAATGTGGTTCAGGCTGAGAGTATGCTCGGTGACCGCGACCACATCGGCCAGGATTTCGTTGGTATCGATCTCGTCCCGGGTACTGCCGGGCTGACGTGAAAATTTCAGCAGATCGGCGACGATCTTGCGACTCGCCCTGGTCTGTCGCTCAATGGTCTGCAGGCTTTCGTATTGCTCGCTTCCTTCTTCATAATCATCCATCAGCAATTGCGCGTAACCAAGGATGATGCCGAGCGGCGTGTTGATCTCGTGGGCGACGCCGGCGGCCATCTGGCCGACCGAGGCCATTTTCTCACTCGATGCCAGCTGTTCGAGCATGATCTTGACCTTGGTCAGGTCCTTGGCAATTGCTTCCGATCCCTGGAATTCACCGTTCTCGCCGATAAGCACCGTGGCGGACAGCAACACCGAAATGACCGAGCCGTCTTGCCGCGTCATTTCCACGTCGAGATCCTTGATATAGCCATCCCGCTGCAGCAGATCGTTATAAGCGGAGACGCTACCACCATCGGCGAACAGCTCGTTCAGACTGAGGTGGCCGGCATCGGCTCGCTCGTAACCGAGCATCTCAAAACCGGAATCATTCATGTCAACGAGGTGGCCGCCTGCATCACAGAAAAAAACCATGTCCTTGGATGCAGAAAAAAGATGGCGGAATTTACGCTCCGACCGGGACAACTCCTCGGTCCGCTCCTCCACCTTCTGTTCCAGATTCTGGTTGAGATCGCGCAGCTGACTGGCTGCCGCAGCCAGGTCGCTGTTGACATCCTTGAGCTTGCCGGCCTCCTGCTCGAGTGCCTCATAAGCCTGAACGCCCTTGTGATAAAAGATCATCACCGCCGCCACCGAGATCATGAACAGCGTATTGAAGGCTCCGGAATAGGGAGAGATTGCCTGCCAGATATCGATCTGCCCGCCGATCAGCAGAAACTGCTTGACCAGATGGCCGACGGCCCGCGAAATCGTGAAAGCGGCAATGGCAAAGGTCACATAGAAAAGATACCCCCAGACAAAGTTGTCCGGATATCTCCTGGAGAGAAGCCAGGCATAGCGCAGTGCCAGAAAGGAAAAAACGATATTGGCGGCCGAGCCGAAGATGTCGAGCAGAATCGCCGGCAGCAGAGAAAAACCGTCCATCAGGTGTCCCCCGTGCCGCCAGGGTTCTGCGAATGATAGAACGAGCGCATGGCCGCAAACAAAAAGAAAAGGGCCGGTGTAATCAGCAGGTGATCAAGGGCCGTCAGGTAATAGACCCAGCGTCCGAAAGAAAACGGCGCGAGCAATTCGGAGGAGAGATATCCCGCCGAAGCGGAAACGGCGCCTTCCGGCAGGGCCATCTGGGCCAGATGGCCGATAAAGGCCCACGCATTCCAAACAATCATCAGCCAGCAGAACCATTGCAGATACTCCCAGCCGCGACCGGCGAAACCGCTGCGCCGGACATCCCAGATGAGATACCCCAAGGCCCCGATATATTGGACATGGGCCAACTGATGCACCACCGTTCCTTCCGATCCGCCGTGGGTCTGCAGGGCCAGGGCTTCTCCACAGGACAGCACAACCAGGAGAAGAGGGCTCAGCACAATCGATGTCGAAATAATTCGTCTCATGTTCCCATCCGATGAGGATTCACCATGCCGGGCCATCCGTACATCGCCCGTCCCTTCAGGACTGCGCTGCTGTCGCGGGCGAACCGATACCACTCATGAATCCCTTGCAGATTTGATACCAGATCAAAACCTGTGGACGTTTTTTTTGTTTCAAGCTGTTTTTGAGAAAACCGGATTGCCACGCACGATCACGGCGGGGATGAACACTGTGCCGTCGGCGGATTGCTACTCCTTCAAGAGTGAACTATTCGCGCTCTATGCAGAGCGTGAACGGAAAAACCATTGTGCCGACAAGCATCCGCTCTTCCGCTCTCTATTGGGCGACTTTTCTGATGACATGGGCACATCGGCCGAGGCTCGATGCGATAATCGAGCAACAAAATTGCTGCGCGCGCAACACATTTGTTGCATGGTCGGCCGCGCTCAACCCCGGTCCCAGACAACGGCGCACGCCCGTAAGCAGATGCCTCGAAAAAGCAAAAAGCGGGCTTTCCCTACCGCCAACCGCCGCTTCTGAGATCGGTAATATCAATGTGGTAACGACGCAGGAGCCGCTGCACTGCCTGGCGTTCCATGCCGCATGATCTGGCCGCCTGACTGATGTTGCCCTGCGCCCCGGCAATCGCCGCCCGCAGGTAAATTGTGGAAAAGTCCTTCAATACCAACTCCTTGGCTTCTCCATAGGCCAAAGACTGGAGCCTGGAGAAACCAGCCGGCCCCACCCCCGGCTCCGGCTCGGCCAGGGATTGTCCACGCATCAGGTCCTGCCGGTTCAAACGAGGGCCGCTGCCGAGCAGCACGGCCCGGTTGATGGTATTCTGCAACTCCCGGACGTTACCGCGCCAGGGGAGCCGCAGCAGAACCTGGACGGCATCTTCCCCCAACTCCAGGTCAGGGCGCTCGTGTTCCGTTCGGTATCTGTTAAAAAAATAATGAATCAGCAGGGGCAGGTCGGAGCGAATTTCCTCGAGGCTCGGCATATTCACCGTTACCACATTGAGGCGATAAAAGAGGTCTTCCCGGAATTCGCCGCGGCCGATTTTCGCCTCGATGTCCTGGTTGGTCGAGGCGATCACCCGGACATCGACGGGATAGCTCCTGTTCTGGCCGAGTGGTTGGATCTCTTTTTCCTGGAGAACTCGCAGCAATTTAGTCTGAATGGAAACAGGAATATCGGCAATCTCGTCGAGCAGCAGCGTGGAGTGGTCGGCCTCGAGAAATAACCCGGTTCGATCACGGTCAGCGCCGGTAAAGGCGCCTTTGCGATAACCGAACAACTCGCTCTCGAGAATCTGTTCCGGCATGGCCGGGCAGTTCACCGTCACCATCGGCCGCTTGGCCCGGCCGGACAGAGCATGCAGCGCACGTGCCGCCAACTCCTTGCCGGTCCCGGATTCGCCGCGAACCAATACGGTCATGCTGCTCGGGGCCAGTCGACGCAGCAGGTCGTGAACCTGAAGCAGGCGCGGCGATTGCCCGACAAAGCCGTGAAATGTCCCTGCCTCGGAAAGCTGCCGGTTCAACGCTTCGAACTGGCGCTTCTGACGAAGCAGTTCGGTCCGCTCCATGGCCCGGGTGACTGCGTGCACGATCTGGTTGTTGTCAAACGGTTTTTCAAAAAAATCGTAGGCCCCGTTTTTCAGGGTCTGGACGGCCATCTCCACGGTCCCGTAGCCGGTCATGATGATGGTCGTAACCGTCGGGTCGATTTCGCCGATCCGCCGGAAAAATTCGACCCCGTCCATTCCGGGCATCTTCACGTCGGTAATGATCACATCGGGCCGCCAGAAGGCGACGATCTCCAGACCGAGATCACCCGATTCCGCCTGCCGGACCTCATAGCCGCACTTCTTGATCAGCAGCCTGGCCAGCAACCCCCGCATATCAGGCTCATCGTCGACCACCAGCACTCGTTTGCCGCGATATCGTTGAACTCTTTCCATCGCTCTCTTCTCCTGCTGGCACCATGACCGGCGCAGCTTCGACGAGTGTTTGCCGCATCGCCTCGAACCATTGCTTTCACCGACCGTCGTTCCGCGGCATTTACGGTATCTCTTTCCTATACCGCTTTTTGGCGATGGTGCAACAAAATAGATGCACTTCCGTGGAGTCCGCTGCCCGACAGGCCTGACAAAAATTACTGATCACTCGTCACCAGCCGTCGCAATCCGGTCCCGGTTTCACTTGCCTTTACCCGGCCGGTGTCATAGACTTTCAGCAACAACCGTATTATTCACCATGACGATTCAGCACAACACTGCCATGCCGACAAGAAGAGAAGTTTTTCAGAGTCTACAAAAAAGCCACCGGCTGCCGATGCCTTCACAGACCGCACTCCAGGTGACGCGGCTGTGTCAGAGCGATGCGACTTCGCTGGAGGACATCGCCCGTGTCGTTCAGGCCGATCCGGCGCTATCGGCCGAGGTCCTGAAATACGCCAATTCAGCCTTTCTGGCAACCGGGGTCCAGATTGCCTCCATTCAGCGAGCCGCCGTGAAACTCGGCATGAAGACCATTTCCCATCTCGCCCTCTGTTTTTCGCTGCTGGCGGCCAACAGACAGGGATCCTGCCGGGCCTTCGACTACGACCGTTTCTGGTCGATTTCCCTGGTCCGGGCAATAAGCGGAAAAGCCCTGGCCGCCCAGGTTAAAGAAATCGATGGGGATGAATTGTTCACCTGCGCCCTGCTCTCGCACATGGGTGAATTGGTCCTGGCCAGCGTATTCCCTGGTGAATATGAAATCATCCTTGCCGAACATGCATCCTGTGAAACGAGAAAGACCATGGAACGGATGCGCTTCGGTATCGACAGCGCCGAGTTGACTGCAGAACTCTTTCTGGACTGGGGACTTCCCGCCCCCTACGCACTGGCGGCCGGTTTTCACGAGGAACTGGACACGAGCGAACTGGGAGAATCCACCACCAAGCTCGTGGCCGAGCTGCTCAACCTCGCCTGCCGTCTTGCCGCGCTCTGTTCGGGTGACCGACCGGCGGCTCCATGGTTTGAGGCCACCGAAAAGCTGGCGCGGAAGGTAACCGGAAAGGATGATATCTGTCCGGTCGTGTTTGACACCGTCGTTGAGCAATGGCATGAATGGGGAAAAACGTTTGCCATTGCCACGACCCCCTGCCCGTCCTACGAAGAGGTCAAGGCCGGTTGACCGCGCCTTCCATGCAAGAGCAACCATCGGCCACTGCCGCCCAGGAACGCTCGGCCCTGATCGTGGCCACCCTGACCTCTTTTGTCGGCCCGTTCATCATCTCCTCGATCAACGTCGCCCTGCCGGCTATTCAGGCCGACCTGCAGATGGACGCCGTGCAGCTGAGCTGGGTCGCCACCGCTTATCTGCTGGCCGTCGCCGTCGGCCTCATCCCGGCCGGCAAGATTGCCGATATACATGGGCGCAAACGGGTATTTGCCACCGGCTTGGTTGTCTATACGATCGGTTCGACGGCGGCGGCCTTCGCCGGTTCAGCCGCGATGCTGATCGCCTTTCGGGTCGTGCAGGGGCTCGGGGCGGCGATGTTCATCACCACCGGCATGGCCATCCTGACCTCGATCTTCCCGCCCGACCGGCGCGGCCGCGTTATCGGCATCTATGTCGCCGCCGTCTACATCGGCCTGTCGACCGGGCCGTTCATCGGCGGCCTGATGACCCACCATTTCGGCTGGCGCAGCATCTTCCTGCTCATGCTGCCGCTCGGGCTCTTCCTGTTTTGGCTGACCTTGAGCCAGCTGAAGGGAGAATGGCGCGGCGAACCGGACCAGCACCTCGACATCCCGGCCTGCCTGCTCTATGCGGCAGCCATCCTTTCCCTGGTCTACGGCGCCACTCGCCTGCCGTCGATGGTCGGCAGTCTGCTGCTGCTTGCCGGCATCCTGTTGCTGGTTGTCTTCATCCGGCACCAGCGCACCGCCCGCTATCCGGTCTTCAGGGTCTCCCTGTTTTCCGGCAACAAGACCTTTGCCTTTTCCAGCCTGGCGGCACTGCTCAACTACTCGGCAACCTTTGCCGTCACCTTTCTGCTCAGCTTGTATCTTCAGTATATCAAAGGAATGCCCCCGCATTCGGCAGGGCTGGTCCTGATGGCCCAACCGGTCATGATGGCACTGCTCTCACCTCTGGCGGGCAGGCTCTCCGACCGGATCGAACCGCGCCTGCTGGCGACCGCCGGCATGATCGTCACCGTGGTCGGGGTGACGCTCTTTACCGGGTTGCAGCCGGATACCGGTCTGCACCTGGTCGTCGCCAACCTGGTGCTGCTCGGTACCGGCTTCGCATTGTTCAGCTCACCCAATATGAGCGCCATCATGGGCGCCGTCGAAAAGCGTCATTATGGCCTGGCCTCGGGAATGGTGGCCACGATGCGCCTGATCGGCCAGATGCTGAGCATGGCCATGGCCACGGTGGCGCTGGCACTGATCATCGGCCACCGGGCCATCGGTCCCGATAACTACGATCTGTTCCTGCAAAGCATCCATACCGTCTATTTTATCTCCGCCGCGCTCTGCCTCTGTGGCGTCTATTTTTCCTGGTTCCGCGGCTCTCTGCACCGATCGTCCGGAGATCCCGGCGGTGCCGGCAGGGCGTAACCGTACGGGCCATGTCACCCTACCTGATCCTTTTTTCCTTCTCCTTTCTTGCCGCCACGGTGCTGCCATTCTCCTCCGAGGTGGTCCTCTACGCCCTGATCCGCAGCGACACGCCGGCGCTGCCGCTCATCCTGACAGCCTCCTTCGGCAACACCCTCGGTGCCACGGCAAACTGGGGGCTTGGCCGCTACCTGCTGCAGTACCGGGACCGATCCTGGTTTTATTTCAAACAGCAACAGATCGACCGGGCCCAGCACTGGTTCCAGCGCTATGGCATCTGGACACTGCTGTTTTCCTGGCTGCCGCTCGGCGGTGATGTCCTGACCTTTATCGCCGGGGTGATGCGCGTCAAGTTCTGGTTATTTGTGTTGCTGGTGGGGCTGGGAAAATCGGTCCGCTACCTGGCGGTGCTCTATCTGGCCCGCTGGCAGTTCCTTGCGTAATCCTATTTCTGCTCCTCCGCCGCTTCGGCGCAGGTTATACAGCTCACCACACTGGGATCAAACCGCAGACGCCCGACGGCTATATCATCGCCGCAGATGACGCAATAGCCATAGTCGCCCGCCGCCATCCGCTCCAGAGCGCTTTTGATGCGCTGCGCCTCAAGTCCGGCGAGGCGCGCCGTTGCCTGGCTCATCGCCTGGTGCTGCATTGCATCCATGCGTGACAGGCGCCCCACCCGCGACTGGTCCAACTCCACCCCGGGACTGTTCTTTCTTCGCTCCCGTGCCGCCGCCGTGAGGTCAGCCAGACGCTGCTCCAGGCGATGTTTGAAATAATTCAGATCGATGTCGTCTCGCACTGACTCACTCTTGCTCCTCTGTTTTTTTTATATGAAAATCATCTCCCCGGGCTGGTTGGTTCTCTCGGAGGCTGCATCGCCAAGGCCGTGACGCCCGCCCTTCGCCCTCACGCTGTTTCGAACTGCCGGCAACCGGGACCGACAATCCTGCTTCTCCCCCCCGTCCGGGGGACAATCTCGATCCGGGCGGTGATCCGCTCCTTGAGCGCCGGAACATGGGAGATAACACCGATCAACGTGCCGTCCTGCTGCAGGCCGGCCAGTGTTTCCAGGGCCATATCCAATGCCTCGTCATCGAGGGTCCCAAATCCTTCATCGAGGAAGAGCGAGTCGACCCGCACCCTGTCGCTGGCCATCTGTGACAGACCGAGCGCCAGCGACAGACTGACGAGAAAACTCTCGCCGCCGGAGAGATTCTTCGTCGAGCGGATCTCGCCGGCCTGGTAGTTGTCGATAACGCTCAATTCCAGCGGGTGTGTCCGGTCACGGATCAGCAGATAGCGGTCGGACATCTTCTGCAATTGACGATTGGCGTGGCCGACCATCAACTCGAAGGTCAGCCCTTGAGCAAAATTTCGATATTTTTTGCCGTCGGCCGAGCCGATCAACTCATGCAGTTGGTCCCAGCGTTCCCATTCCCGCTGTCGCGCTGCCGCGAGCAGAAGCCGTTGACGCTGCGTTTCTTTCAACCGCTCGTTCTCTGCCACGTGTTGCCGGA
>CAYSSK010000002.1:78287-93673 GCA_964433645.1 uncultured Desulfofustis sp. | reverse complement strand
AAAAAATGACCTGCCTATTTTAATCACCCTTGAAGCCAATGTCACTGAGCACGGCATCAACGGCCCGTGCTTGGCGCATCTTGCTCTTTAAAAAGAACTCCGGCATGGCCTGTTTGTTTTCTGTTATGATATCGGACAGCTGATCTATCCGGCGCTGCTCGGCAAGAGAGGTGATCCGTTGCAGATGGGCGATGAAACTGGCAACTATTTTTTCTCCCTGTCCGCCGGTCGCCATGATTTCCGCATAGGTCCGCGGGTTCTGATTATGCACCCGGGCCATGGCCAGCACACCGTAGAGAGAGGTGAGGGTGGAGTGCGTATCGATATCGGAAAAATCGATCCGGTGCTCGGCAAGGGTCAGAGCCAGCGCCACCGAAATCGTCGTCGGCAGCTTCTGGCTGACCCCCATCAGGATATCATGTTTTTCAGGGCTGTCGAGATGGATTTCAGCCCCGTACTTGTAGAGAAACGACTCGAATTCGCTGCACAGGCTGCCGCTTTTTCTCGTTCTGACCACCGCGACGTTCTTGTCTTTCATCGTTGCCGCCTGCGGTCCCCAGAGATTATGCACGAGCATCACTTCGACTCCGGCTGCTGTCACTTCAAGCGCCGTCCGCAGGGGGGACTCCGACTCGCCGGCAAGCAGAACGAGCGCCTGCCCGTCCCGGAGCAGGCCGCCGTATTGGCGAACCATGGTCGCTGTTACCGAAATCGGCACGCAAATCAATACCACGTCAACCCGCTCGATCATCGTCTCGGGACGAATGGCGCTCGTTCTGCCGCAGATGATGGTCTGATATCCCTCACTATTCAATTTTTCGGCAAACCAGGTGGTCATCGCCCCGGAACCGATGAAACCAAAGGTCTTGATCCTTTTAATCCGCATGTCGACTCGGGGAAAGGAGCCGAGAATCTTCAGGCTCTGCTCGACCTGAATCACCTTGTTTTCAATATGGCTGAGCGCTTGGGCCAACGTCGGCGTCTGCTGATGGCCCTCGACTTCCAGGTAGATCTGCAGTTTTTGTGTCTTAATGTCGTTTTCCGAGCGAAGGTCGAGAATATTGATGCCGCGTCTGGTGAATTCGTTGAGGATGTCGACAAGCAGGCCGACCCGGTCCGCCAGCGGCCTGGTCATGATGGATGTGGCGTCGTAGCCTGTCTGAGCAGCGGGGGTGCGGCCGATGACCGCGAATCTCGTGCGGTTATAGGGGGCCAGCTCACGGGCAATGAGGGACAGGCCGGCTCGGTTGATCACCTCTTCGGTATCGATCAGCACGTGATGGTCGTGGTGACAATCGCGCATATCCACGGCAGCGGCCTCCAGGTCGCGCACGGAAACGAGCGTCGCATTCGGCATATGTTCGGAAATGAACTCTTCGCACTGCCGAAACACCGTACTTCTGCCGATGATAACCCGCACCTGATCGAGCCGTTGATCACGGTGCATTCCGCCCAGAGATAGATTGATCGGCAGCACCACGTTATCGATCCAATGTGCTTGTTCCAGCCCTTCGAGCACACGAAAATACTCCCGAACTTCTCCTTCTCGAGTATTATAGACGGGAACAAAGGCATAATCGGCCCGTCCGTCGCTCAAAGCCGCGACGAGGTCGGGGATATGATTGAACATGAGGACTGTCGCCTGCGGATCATATTGCCCGGCGGCCTGATAACCATCGGATCCGTGCGGTCCGAGCGTGGCGATGACGGTCATGGTTCCTGTTTCCTGTCGTTTCCCGGGCTGGTGCAATCCTGCCCGGCGATGTATGGTATAATGGTCTGGCGCCTGGCCAATACCCGGGTGTCAACGGTTGGTGTAAAGAGTCAAAAATATCTTTTCGCTCCCATTTAGGCAATAGCTATTAAAATCAACACTCGGCACCAGCGAACCGCTCCCCCTCTGGCAACGGTTGTGCCCCGCACTCAGTGGCACTATACGTTTTACCGACTATGTCCTCGCGTCATCAGCCCATGATCGAAAAATCGCCGTTGACCACGTATGTGGAGCAATTGCTCGCCTCGCCGAAATTTTCTCCGCAGATCGTCTGTCACCGGCGAATCCCGGCAATCGACACGCACCCTGCCGACACCCGGCAACCACTGTCCGAAACAATTGTCAGCGGCTTGCAGCGACTGGGCATCGAGCGGCTCTATTGCCATCAAGCCGAGGCCATCGACGCGTTTCGGGCCGGCCACGACCTGATCGTGGCCACACCGACAGCCTCGGGGAAAAGCCTGGTCTACAATCTGCCGGTATTGCACACCTGCCTCCCCGAACAATCGGCCCACGCGCTGTATCTCTTTCCGCTCAAAGCATTGGCCCAGGATCAGGCCCGGACCCTGGCAACGCTCGCCGCCGCGGTATCCGGCGACCCGCCGCCCCAGGAAAACCGCCTTTTTGCAGCGATCTATGACGGAGATACGACGACCGCCGAGCGGGCGCGGCTGAGAAAACAGCCGCCGCCGGTGCTGATTACCAATCCGGATATGCTCCATCTTTCCCTGTTGCCATACCACGACAGCTGGAGTTCATTTTTCAAGGGGCTGCGCGTCATCGTCATCGACGAGGTCCATGTCTACCGCGGTCTGTTCGGCGCACACCTGGCCTGGGTGCTGCGTCGCCTGCAACGTATCGCTGCCTATTACGGATCCTCGCCGCGCTTTATCATGCTCTCGGCAACGATCGGCAACCCCGGGCAGCTCGCTGAAAAACTGATCGGTCGAAAACCTGCGGTGATCGATCGATGCGGTGCTCCGGCGGCTGAAAAACAGATGCTTTTTATCAATCCCTGGGACAGCGCCGCACACACCGCCACCCAATTGCTCGAAGCCGCACTGAAACGCGGGCTGCGCACCATCGTCTACACGAAATCGCGGAAAATGACCGAGCTGATCACCGTCTGGACCAAACCTCGACTCGGCAAGCTGGCAGCCAGACTCACCTCCTATCGAGCCGGCTTTCTGCCCGAAGAGCGGCGGCAAATCGAAGCTCAACTGGCGAACGGCACCCTGCTCGGCGTCATTTCCACCTCGGCTCTGGAACTGGGCATCGATATCGGCGATCTCGATCTCTGTATCCTGGTCGGCTATCCCGGTTCGGTGATGGCCACCTGGCAGCGCAGTGGCCGGGTCGGCAGGGGAGGGCGCCCCTCCGCCGTTATCATGATCGGCGGAGAAGATGCGCTGGACCACTATTTCATGCGCCATCCCGACGACTTCTTCAATCGGCCGCCGGAACACGCCGCCCTCGACCCTCTCAATCCCCGGATCACCCGGCAACACCTGCACTGCGCTGCCGCCGAGATTCCGCTTGAGCAGGAAGAACCGTTAGTGCGCACCCGCGGGCAGATCCGCCGGGCAGTCGACGAGCTGACCGCCGGTGGCACGCTGCTTCGCGACGCCGCCGGTCTCCGCTGGCACGCCAGCAGGAAGCGGCCGCAACGCCAATTCGACCTGCGCGGCGGCGGTCTTACGCTGTCGATCATTGATCGACATACCGGTGAGATAATCGGCGAGATCGACGCCGGCCGAGCCCTGCATGATGCACATACCGGCGCCATCTATCTGCATCAGACCAAGACGCTGCTGGTCGTCGATCTCAACCTGAGCGGACAGGAGGTGCTCGTCGAGGAGAGCAAGCCGACCTATTATACCAGGCCGACGGTAACGAAAGAAACGGAGATCATCTCCCGCCTCGCCAGTAAATCGACGCACGGTGTGCGAATCAATTGGGGCTCGTTGAAAGTGACGGAGCAGGTCAGCGGGTTCCGGAAAATCCAGCAATTCTCCGGCAAGACGATCTCTACCGTGCCGCTCGACCTGCCACCGCAGATCATCGAGACGGAAGGGCTGTGGCTCGATCTACCGCCTGCCTGCAAGCAGCTGCTGGAAGAGAGGCAGCTGCATTTCATGGGCGCCATCCACGCCATCGAACACGCCCTGATCGCCTTGTTCCCGCTGCTGATCCTGTGCGACAGAAACGATATCGGCGGCATTTCCTGCCCCTTTCATGAACAGACCGGATCATCGTCTATTTTTATTTATGACGGCTACGCCGGTGGTGCCGGCCTTGCCGCCCAGGCCTACGAACTCATCGAACCATTGCTCGAACAGACCGAGCGCTGTGTGGTCGACTGTCCCTGTGAAACCGGCTGCCCCAGTTGTGTCCATTCCCCCCGGTGCGGTTCGGGAAACCGCCCGATCGACAAAGAGGCGGCCCGCTTTCTGCTGCAGGCCATCAGCCAGGGACGTTTTCAGCAGGAACGTGATGGTGTTCAGGGCCCGGACGTTGTTCGACCGTGGCCGGAGCCGCGTGCGTGCACCACCGACGGTGCGACCGCCCGAGGCCGCGATGCGCTGCCCAACCATTTTTGCGTTTTCGATCTGGAAACAAAACGTTCGGCGGCTGAAGTGGGGGGCTGGGGTAACGCCGACAGGATGGGAATGTCGGTCGGCGTGGTTTACGACTCGAAACTCGACGGATTTGCCACCTACCTGGAAGACGAGGTCGACGGATTGATCGACCACCTGGCGGGCGCTTCGGTAATTATCGGTTTTAACATCCTCGCTTTCGACTATCGGGTGCTGGCCGGCATCTCCGGCAGGCAGCTTTATGATCACCCGTCCCTGGATCTGCTCAAACTGACTCAGGATCGACTCGGGTACCGACTCAGTCTCAATCGTCTCACCGAGCAGACCCTCGGGCGTCCCAAGTCGGCCGACGGTCTGCAGGCCCTGCGCTGGTACAGAGAGGGGAAAATCAGCGAGCTTGTCACGTATTGCCGGGAAGATGTGGCGTTGACCAGAGACCTGCTGCTCTTCGCGCTGGACAACGGCTACCTGCTGTTCACCAACAAGGCCGGCTCAACAGTGCGTCTGCCGCTGGCCTGTGACGCGGCGCTGGCCGCATTGTTGTCGCAGACGTGAAATCGTGAGGCCTACGGCCAGAGCAGCGATTTGTGGATCCAGCCGACCAACCCGCTGGCGTGACGCAGTTTCATCCAGTCGCCCTGGCTTTCCAGCCTGTTCATCACCACGCCCCGCTCGACCGTCGCCATGACCGGACTTGACGTGGTCGGTTCGGCACGCATATTGACGGTGGTCGTGGCATCGATGATGACGGTGGCCACCGGTTCCACGAGCGAGCCGTGAATCCAACCGGCATCTTTTTCAAAATCAACGATTTTCAGCCAGTCCCCCTGTTTTCCGGTAACCTGGAGGGGGTAACCGGCAAAGAGTTCCATCGCGACCTGGTGGTCGGTGCCCGGACCGGTTCTGACATTGACATTATCGGCTGTTACACTGACGTACTCGGCGGCGAGCAGCGGCGTTGCCGTCAGGGTCAGCATGGCGGCACAGAAAACGGCACTGAAAACGCTGGTAAAAACGGGAAAAAGTCGAAAAGAACGCATAGCTGTCTACCCGGGAAAATGATTGTAAAAAGGGACTTACCGGCAATACAGATACCATCATCGACCCGCTGCGTCAATCACGATATGTCCCGAAAACCGTTCAATCAAGCGGTTGCAGCACGCACCGCCTGCTGTCCATGGTCACCGGTGCCCCGATGGGCAGGGTCAGATTTTTCGCTCCGTGTCCGACCGGAAAATTTCCCCAGATCGGCATTGCCGACCCCGCCGTCAGCTCACAGACCCGGGACCAGACACATTCGTGACGACCACGCTGCCTGTCGGGGTTATCATCGTGGTCACTGGAGAACTCTCCGAGGATAATTCCGGCCGCCCGCTGCAATTGCCCGCTCCGGGCCAACTGGGTAAGGGCGCGATCGAGGCGATAGGCCGGTTCATTGACGTCCTCGAGAAAGAGAACCGCCCCGGAGAAATCAGGGCACCAGGGAGTTCCGAGCAGACTGACCAAACTGCTGAGATTACCGCCCTGCAACGGGCCGGTTACCGGCGCGCCGGGGCGTACGATTGCCACTCGTTCATGCAGGCCCCGGCGCCAATTGCCGAGCAAGCACTGATAGAGACGTTCCTTTGAATCAGGGTCGCTTGCGGCCAGCGTGGTGACAACCGGACCATGAAGGCAGAGCAGGCCGGAGCGCTGAAAAACAAGATTGAGCAAAATTGAGATATCGGAAAAGCCGAGCAGCATTTTCGGTTGACGGGCAAACAACTCGAAATCCAGCCGATCAAGCAGCCGCAAAACTCCGAAACCGCCGCGCAGGGCGATCAGTGCCTTAACCTTTGGATCACGCCAGGCGCGGATCATTTCATGGGCGCGAGCCTCATCGGTATCGGCGAGATACCCGGAACCGGGCCAGAGCCGATCGGGCACGGCGAGTTCAAAACCCATCTCGGAAAGGACCGAACAGCCATGTCGAAACCGGTCGCTATCGACCAGACCGCCGGCCGGAGCGATAATCGCCACCGTATCGCCGGTCTGCAGCGGGACAGGGATCTTCAGCGCGGTCATGGTCATGAAACGGCGATCAGTCGTCGATAGATCAAAGCCAGCCCATCCAGGGTGAGATTGGGTTCATAACGGCGAATCGACGGAGTATACGGCCGGATGACACGTGACATGCCACCGGTGGCCATGATTTCTATATCGGTATGACCCTGCTGGTTCATCTCGTGGCGCACTTTGACGATCAATCCTTCGATCATCGCCCCGTAGCCATGAACCATTCCACTTTTCATCGCAGTGACGGTAGACGTGCCGATGACCTGGGAAATGGGCGACACCAGGTCAATCTGCGGTAATTTTGCCGTTTTTTGGGCCAAAGCATTGATGGAGAGACCCATGCCCGGCAGGATGAGGCCGCCGAGATAATCGCATTGCGTGGAGACACAGTCAAAGGTGATTGCCGTTCCAAAATCAATGACGATAACGGCACTGCGGCAAAGATGGTGCGCCGCGATGCTGTTGACCAGTCGATCGGCGCCGACTTCCGCGGGGTTGTCGAGTCTGATCGTAATCAAGTCGGCCACGACCCGGTTATCGATATTGAACAGCAACGGGCGGGTTTCATCGCCAAACATCGCATGGCAGCACGAAACATAGGCGCCGTCGAGTTGAGGTACGACACTGGACATGATCACCCCGTCGATCCTCGAGCTGTCAATACCGGCCATCGTAAAGAGGTTATGGTAGGTAATGGCAATTTCATCCGACGTCATGGCCGAATCCGTTGTGATCCGCCACTGGTGCAGCAGCATCTGCTGATCGAAGAGTCCGGCGACGGTGTGGGTGTTGCCGATATCGATAACGAAAAACATATTCCCCCTGTCAATTAAATGGTGCCGGAGCAAACGTCACCATCAACCAGGTGCGAGGCGCGGGGCCAGGTAAACACTTCGACGATACGACCGATCTGCATTATAGTGCGGTTGACGGAAGAAACAAGGGATCAGTCGCCACCTCCCGGGTGGGTCTCCGCCGGGAGGGAGATCGATTGTCGTCCCCGCTGCCACTACCTGTGAAAAAAGGAGAGCCGTTATGCAACCGATCTTGGTAACAACAAGCTGCGCCAGTCAGGAAGAGGCCCAGAAAATCGCCGCCCACCTCCTCAACCAACGCCTGGTTGCCTGTGCCCAGGTAAGTGGACCGGTTACCAGCTCTTATTGGTGGCAAGGATCCATCACCAGTGAACCTGAGTATCTGCTGGTTATGAAGAGTGTGCGCTCGCTCTTTGCCCACATCACCGATCAGCTGAGTGTTGTTCACCCTTACGAAGTACCGGAAATCGTGGCCACCGATATTGTCCGAATCAACGATGGCTATCGCGACTGGCTGCTTGCCGAGTTGCATCGGGAGTAAACATGGAACAGTCGCCAAGAGGGTATCGCCGGCGACGTCTCGGCGACTTCCGCTGCAGCTGCTGCCGACAAGCCAAACCTTTTTGTTGGAGCTGCCCCTGCGGTTTTCAGATCTGCCCCGAGTGCTTCGAAGAAAACAAATGGGGGATCAGCAACGGTCCCACCTGGATTTGTCCCGACTGTGAACGGGTCATGAGGATGTAAATCATTCAGATTACTGTTATTTCCTTTATCGAATACCATCTCGGGCGAGCCGGAGAAAACGGCGACGGGAACAACGCACCGGCGCTCTTGCGCATTGACGGTAAATACAATATGATTGCGCCTGCGATAATCAGTGCTGCCTCTCCCACTGGTTTACCATCGCCAAAATTCTACGGCCCAGATTATAAAATGACATTGTCCCCCCAAGAGTACGACGAAAGCAAAATCAAAACCCTGAGTTCCCTGGAACATATCAGGCGTCGCCCGGGCATGTATATCGGCAGACTCGGCGACGGTTCGCATCCCGATGACGGCATCTATATCCTGCTCAAGGAAGTCATCGATAACGCCGTCGATGAATTCATCATGGGGGCCGGTAAACGGGTCAATGTCCAGATTGACGACAACGGCCTGACCAGGGTTCGGGATTTCGGCAGGGGAATCCCCCTTGGTAAGATCGTCGAATGCGTCTCGGTCATCAACACCGGAGCGAAATACAATACCGACGTTTTCCAGTTTTCCGTCGGACTCAATGGGGTCGGCACCAAAGCGGTCAACGCGTTGTCCGAGCATTTTCGGGTAAACGCCTTTCGCGACGGCCGGTTCGCCACGGCAACCTTTCGCCGCGGTATCCTCGTTGACCGAGACCAGGGGGAGAGCAGCGAGAAAAACGGTACCGAGGTCGAATTTTTGCCGGACCGGGAAATCTTTCCCGACTATCTCTTTGACGAAACCTACATCGACCGTCGACTGTGGCGCTATGTCTACCTCAATGCCGGACTGAAAATCCACTTCAACAAAACCGTCTACCATTCGGCCAACGGCCTGTTCGATCTGCTCGGCGAAGAGCTCAACGGGGCAGGTCTGTATGAACCTATCTATTACAAGGATCAAACGCTCGAGTTTGCCTTCGCCCACACCGATTCCTACGGCGACTCTTATTATTCCTTCGTCAACGGCACCTATACCAGTGAAGGCGGCACTCATCTCTCCGCGTTTCGCGAAGGGATACTCAAAGGCATCAACGAATTCTCCGGGAAAAAATTCATCAACAAAGACGTTCGCGACGGCATCGTCGGCACGCTCTCCATCAAAATCCGCGAACCGATCTTCGAATCGCAGACAAAGAACAAGCTCGGCAACACCGAAGTCCGCTCATGGATCGTCAATCGGGTAAAAGACGCGGTATCCAGCGAACTCTACAAAAACAGCGAGACCGCCGAACAGCTCCTCGACAAGATTGTCAGAAACGAAAAAGTTCGCAAAGAATTACAGATTGTTCGTACGGAAGCCCGCGCCAGGGCTAAAAAAGTGGCGATCAAGATTCCGCAGCTCAAGGATTGCAAGTATCACCCCTCCAAGGACAAACCGTCCAAGGCCGGCTACGAGAACATGATTTTCATCACCGAGGGTCAGTCGGCAGCCGGCTCGATTGTCTCATCTCGTGACCCGATGCGCCAGGCAGTCTTCTCGCTGAAGGGCAAACCGATGAATGTTCTCGGACAACGATTGAACCTGCTCTACAAGAACGAGGAAATGTACTCGTTGATGCAGGCCCTCAACATCGAAGAATCCATCGCCGACCTGCGGTTCGACAAAATCATCATCGCCACCGATGCGGATGTCGACGGACTCCATATCCGAAACCTGCTATTGACATTTTTTCTTCATTATTTCGAGCCATTGGTCAAACTCGGCTATATCCATATCCTGGAAACCCCGATCTACCGGGTCCGCACGAAAGCAGAGACGATCTATTGCTACTCGGAAAAGGAAAAGGATCTTGCCACCAAAAAACTGCAGGGCAAGGGAAAAGTTAAAAAAAACGTGGAAACGACACGATTCAAGGGGCTCGGAGAAATCAGCCCAAAGGAATTCGGACAATTCATCGGCGAGGACATCCGGCTGCGCAATGTCACCATCGACAGCGTCAGCGAAGTTGCCAAAGTCTTGTCGTTCTATATGGGCAAAAACACCCCCGAACGAAAACAATACATCATGGAGCACCTGATCTGAAAGCGATGTTCTGCAGGCCACCGGCAGCAGACCGGGCAGGATCGGCGGACGCCAGACAACACAGGGACGGTCTGGTGGGCATGTCGGTCGATACCGCACAATTCGCCTTGTTTTTGAGCTTGACGTCCCTTTCATCAGCCAGCGACTGCCGAAGCACATGAACCAACAGTTAGGCAAACTCCACCGATTGTTCGACAGTAATTTTCTCGAATACACCTCCTACGTTATCAAAGAACGTGCTATTCCTGCGGTTGAGGACGGATTGAAGCCCGTTCAGCGCCGCCTTCTGCAAACCCTGTACAATATAGAAGACGGTCGGTTTCATAAAGTGGCAAACGTCGTCGGTGAAACAATGAAGCTTCATCCCCATGGCGACGCTTCCATTTTCTCGGCCCTCGTGAATCTTGCCAACAAAGGGTATCTCATCGAACGGCAGGGCAATTTCGGCAATATCTACACCGGTGACCAGGCTTCGGCCGCGCGCTATATCGAGTGCCGTCTGTCGCCGCTCGCCAAAGAAGTCATGTTCAACAAGGACTTGACCGAATTTGTCGAATCCTATGACGGCAGGATGCTTGAACCGGTGACATTGCCGGCGAAAATCCCGCTCCTGCTGCTCCAGGGTGCCGACGGCATTGCGGTCGGCATGGCAACGAGAATTCTGCCGCACAATTTCCAGGAATTACTCAAGGCCCAGATCGCCACTCTCAAAGATGAGCCGATTGAACTCTATCCCGATTTTCAGCAAAAAGGCCTCATCGATATTTCCGATTACTTCAACGGCAACGGCCGGATTCGCTGCCGGGCTCGGATCGTCGAGACCAACGAAAAAACCATCACCATTACCGAAATACCCTATGGGACAACCACAACATCATTGATCGAGTCCATAGAAAAGGCCGCAAAGTCAGGAAAATTAAAGATTATTTCAATTAACGACTACACCGCCGAAGAGGTCGAAATTGAGATAAAGTTACCCCGGGGCATTTATGCCGGGGACACCATCAAGGCCCTCTATGCCTTCAGTGATTGCGAGATTTCGCTCAACGCCAACCTGACCCTGATCAAAGGCGACTTTCCGCGGGTCAGCACCGTCGACGAAGTGATCGCCTTCAATACCGAAAAACTGGTCGGCGACCTGACCAGGGAACTGGAGATAGAACTCGCCAGACTCAAGGAAAAACTGCAGACCAGACTGCTCGAACAGATCTTTATCGAAGAGAGGCTCTATAAGCAAATCGAGGAAAAGACCAGCTACGAGGCGGTGGTTGCTGCGGTGAAATCATCTCTGGAGCCGTTTGCCGGAGAGCTCTTGCGACCGGTATCCCGGGAAGACCTGGAACATCTGCTGGAAATCAGGATCAAACGGATCTCCCGTCACGATATCGACCGGCATGCCCGGGAAATCAAGGAGATCAAGAAATCCATCAAGCAGGTCGAACACCACCTCACCGATGTGGTCGGCTACACCATCACCTATCTCGAAAAACTGCTCGAAAAATACGGCGGAGCCTTTCCGCGACAGACTGAAATCACACAGTTTTCCGAGGTTGAAGTGAGAAAGGTGGCGCTGTCCAACCTGACCGTCGGCTATCATCGTGCCGGCGGTTTCTTCGGTCACCTGATCAAACCCGTTGACGAACAGGCCGACCGCTCTTTCGTCTGTTCTGAATACGACCGGATCCTGTTGATTTTCAAGACCGGCGTCTACAAGGTCATCCCGGTTCCGGACAAGCTCTTTATCGGTACGGATCTGGAATATGCCGCCGTCCTCGAAGAAGACATGATCTTTAATGTGATCTATCGGGAGGGCTCGGAAAACCAGGCCTATGTCAAGCGATTTACCACCCCGAAGTTCATTTTGGACAAGGAATACCATCTCTTTCCGGAACACCCGCGGTCCCTGATCCTGCTGCTGCTCACCGGGGAAGGACAGCACGCCAGAGTCAGTTTTGTTCCGTCCCGCCGGGCCAAAACCAATGTGATCGACATCAACTTCGATGATTATTTGATCAAAAATTCCGCCGCCATCGGCAAGCGCGTGTCGACCCGCGTGGCCAGGCGGGTCGTCGATACCACGGAACGGACCGCGGCTAAAGAACCTCACAACCTGGAGTTGCCCGGAATAACCGAATCTCCCCAGATCCCGCCGCCGGAGAAAGACCCAACGGACGCCGAGTAATCAATGAGCCGCCCGTCCTTTCAGGGAGTGCTGCCCGGCGCCGGTAATCCTGACGCGGAGCACTTCTCCCGGCTGGGCGGCCGGCGGCCATGACTCGAGGTGAACGATGTGGTTGGTCGGTGACCGGCCAAACGCCAGTTCACCATCTGCCCTCTCCAGCAAAACGTCTTGCATCGTCCCGATATACTCCCGGTTTCTGGCCAGACTGATTTCATCCTGTCGCTTTTGCAAGAGCCGCAGTCTCTTGCTTTTTACTGTTTCATCGCATTTTCCGGCAAATGACGCCGCCGCCGTGCCGGGCCGATCCGAATACTTGAAGGAAAAGGAACCATGGTAGCGCACCCGCTCCAGCAGCGCCATGGTCGCCTGGAAATCATCATCGGTCTCGCCCGGAAAACCGACGATAATATCGGTGGTCAGGGCCAGATCGGGGCGGGCGGCTAGCAGCCGATCAACCTTATCCAGGTAATCGGCAACCCGGTACTTTCGGTTCATTGAACGCAGCACCGCATCCGACCCTGATTGAACCGGCAGATGCAGTTGCGGACAGAGCGTGTCGATTTCGGCAAAACAATGGATCAATTCGTCCGGCAAATCCTTCGGGTTCGACGTGGTAAAACGAAGGCGCTGCAATCCGGGCACCTTTGCCACTTCCCGCAGTAAGCGAGCGAACGGGTAGGGGGTATTATCCCGACTGACCGGGTTGGTCGTGCCGTACGAATTGACATTCTGACCAAGCAGGGTGATCTCAACAACACCGGCGGCCACCAAAGCCTCCACCTCATCAATGATATCGACCGCTTTTCTCGATACTTCCCGACCTCTTGTAAAGGGCACGACACAATACGTGCAGAAATTATTGCACCCCTGCATAATGGTGACAAACGTGCTGAATACAGCGGAGTCGTCGTCTCTGTGCGCCTGCTCGCCGCCTCTGGGCAGGCGGGGAATGTAGCGCGGAATTTCATAGCTGTCCGACAGATTGACGACCGTCCGCATCCGATGCGTCCGTTCCAACAGCAACGGCAGTTCGTAGATATGCTGCGTGCCGATGACAAGGTCGACATGCGGCATCCGCTCGATGATCATCTGCCCCTCCTGTTGAGCGACACAGCCGGCCACACAGATCCGCATCGCCGGGTTGGCCGCTTTCTGCTTTCTCAGGCTGCCAAGCAAGCTGAAGACCTTTTGTTCAGCCTTGGCGCGAACCGAGCAGGTATTAACGACTACCAGCGAAGCACTCGTCAGGTCCGGACTTGGATGATATCCGTACTCGCGTAATGTTTGGGCCATGATGGCGCTGTCTCTGATGTTCATTTGACAGCCAAACGTCTTGATATAATATGATTTTTCTTTCATGTGCGGACGCGGGGGAGAAGAAAAATGAGCGGTGAGGGGTTCAGGGTAATCGGTTACGCTTGATCGATGGCGCCAGGGCGGTCAGGACGCCGATCAGATCGGCCAGGGATTCTTCGCCACACCGCAACCGGATCAGGCCGCTGCCGCCGGACAAAGACGACAGCACGGCCAGATTATCGTATCCTTCCAGGATACATTTGACCAGGTGAAATTGCCGCGGCTCGATCCGGTAGAATGTCTCCGTGAGCCGTCTTTCCGAGGAACCTCCCATCACTCAGACGTGCAACGAACCATCGATGGCGCCGATCTTATCCTTGTTTTTCTCGAGGACCGGGCGGACATATTCTTCGAGAAACTCCTCGGTCTGTCGGCCGGCCCGTCCGGTAAAGTGTCGGTAATCACCCGTCATTGCCGCCAATTCGGCGGCATCGAGCGGAACACGGGGATCTTCGGCCAACCGGAGGAGCAAATCGTTGTCCCCGGCCTCAGCTTTTACCACCAGTCCGGCAGCCACAGAATGCTCCTTGATGATCTCATGCATCTGTTGCCGGCTGCATCCCCGGTTGACGGCCTCCATGAGAATTTTTTCAGTAACCATAAACGGTAATTCAACGGCGAGATGTTTTTCTATTTGTTTCGCATATACAACCATATTGGACGATATGTTAATAAACAACATTAATATTGCATCGGTCAACAGAAAGGCCTGCGGGATGTCCATTCGCCGAATGGCCGAATCATCAAGAGTTCGTTCGAACCATTGGTTTGCATAAGTTGCATAAAAGTCAGCGGGCAGGCCCATCAGCTTGCGCGCCAACCCGGTCATCCGTTCCGAGCGCATCGGATTGCGCTTGTAAGCCATTGCCGAAGATCCGGTCTGATTACTGGAGAACGGTTCCTCCTGGACCTTGAGGTTGGAGAGCAAGCGCAGGTCAACGGCGAACTTGTGGGCCGTGGCACCGATGCCGGCGAGCATCTCGACCAGCTTGATATCTTGTTTTCTGCTATAGGTCTGGCCGGTTACCGGAAACGAGCCGGAAAAACCGAGTTTTTCCGCAACTGCCTGGTCAAGACGACGGACTTTTTCATGATCTCCCTGAAAAAGCTCGAGAAAGGTGGCCTGGGTACCGACCGTGCCTTTGGCGCCTCGCGCCCGAATCTGTTTTAGAAAGTAGTCAAGATAGCTAAGATCCGTCAGTAAATCTTGCAGATACAGCGTGTTGCGCTTGCCAACGGTGGTCGGCTGGGCCGGCTGATAATGGGTGTAGCCGAGGGTCGGCAGATCTTTGTAGCGACCGCAAAAAGCCGCAAGGCGGGCGATGGTGTTGAGCAAGCCGGTCCTGACCAACCGCAGGGCTTCACGCTGAATGATCAGATCAGTGTTACAGACCACGAATTGCGATGTGGCGCCGAGATGAATAATGGCTTCGGCCTTCGGACATTTGCTGCCGAATTCGTAGACATGAGCCATCACGTCGTGACGGATCTCTTTTTCTTTCTCCCGGGCGAGACGGTAGTCGATGTCGGTGAGATGGGCACTCATTTCGTCGAGCATGTCCCTGGTGATCAGATCGGTCAGCCCCAATTCGTATTGCGCTTCAGCCAGGGCCAGCCAGCAGCGCCGCCAGGTAGTGAACTTCATCTCCTCGGAGAAGAGATACTGCATGTCCTTACTGGTGTATCGACTGACCAACGGCTCCTGATAGACGGTATGCATGAAAAGCTCCTTGTTTGCCTGAGGTATATCTTCCATATAACTGTTAAATCGTTTTATTTTGGATCTGTTGTGCGTTGTCCGTGGATCCGGAATGCGATTCTTACCACGTTCGCCGGCAAAGCGAAAG
>CAYSSK010000002.1:0-78187 GCA_964433645.1 uncultured Desulfofustis sp. | reverse complement strand
AGGCAGACAGGCAGGCAGGCCTGTCCCTCGAATGACCATCGAGCGCTCGACTCCGGCTTGCCGCAAGTCGCCGGGCCGCCGACCCCTCTTGAGGTGCGGTTTCAGACAACACAGCAGTCCACACGGAGCATCGGAAACACACAGGGCACCGGAAAAAGCGGCTTGCCAGAGATAAGGAGCGGCCCTCGCCCGAAAAACACGAGCACCGGCTCTGCGCGCCGACAAGATTTTCATGCGCAGCGTGGTTTGCATGGGCAGCCTGGAGCGCCGGCCCGCGATGATCGAAGAACCGCCGACAGCCGGGCATTACGGACCCGGAAAACACTTGGCCGGCCCGGAAAGTATTGCCGACCGGACGTGGCGATTTATTTTTTCCACTTCAACATTTTCCGCTATTGCCAAATATTTTCTGCTCGTATTTTCCATACGATACGCCCGTTATAAGAGTCGATCTCCGGGGAATACACCAAGGAGCACGGAGCAGAAAGATCGATGGTCCGAGCCGCGCTTCCCAGCCGAAAACCGACCACCGGCAGATTTTGGTACGAGCCGCGGGCAACGGCCTTGAAGTGCTCCCCCCGCCCGCCGAACAGCGAAAGCGACACCAGCCGGGCCTCATCATCAATGAAGAGCGGTCGGGGATTCCCCTCGCCGAACGGTTCAAGCTGCCTTACGTTGTCAAGCAACAGCGGATCAAGTGCACCGCGAAGCGACAGGGGTACCGGATCGGCAACCTTTATCTCCCCACCCCGTTGAGCACTGCGCCACTCAGCAGATCCGGCGCGGGCGGCCTGCTGAAAGGCTGTTTTAAAGGTTTCAAACGAATCGGACATCAGGGAAAAGCCCGCTGCCGCCGCATGGCCGCCGAAGGAGCGTAACCAGCGCGAACATGAAGACATGGCATCATAGAGATGAAATCCGACCGGGGCCCGGGCCGAGCCTTTCAAGAGTTGTTGATCACCGCGGCCGAGGCTGCATACCAAGGCCGGAACCCCGTGGAGCTCCACCAGCCGAGCGGCGGTAATACCAAGAATCCCCTCGTGAAACGGTCCTTGTATGATGATACATTTATCACTCTCTATTGAATAGTTATCAACCATGTTTAATGCTGTTTCGAGGTCTTTCTTGCCGATCTGTTTCCGCTGCGCATTCAGCGCGACGAGCCGGCCCGCCAACCCTTTGAGCACCTTCTCGTCCTGCCCGGTAAGCATGGCCAACGATACGTCCGCTTCACCAAGGCGTCCTGCTGCATTGATAGCCGGTGCGACATGAAAAGAAACCCGTTCACTGCTCAGCCAATCGCCGGCAAGACCCAGCTCGGCCAGAAGCGTTGCCATGCCGGTCCGTGGGGAATGCGCCAAGACCTCGAAACCGGCTTTGACCAGGAGCCTGTTGACTCCGATCAACGGCACCACATCCGCTATGGTACCTATACACACAAAATCTAGAAACGACTTCATGTTTATATTGTATCTTTCTTTTCCATTGATTTTATCCTGATTAATCCTGGCGCGGATAGCAGCCGCCAGATAAAATGCCACCCCGACGCCGGCCAGATCCTTGCAGGGAAAAGAGCAAGCATGCTGTTTGGGGTTGATCACCGCATCCGCTGTCCCGACATCTGCCGGCACTTGATGGTGATCGGTGACGATGACGGTGAAGCCGAGCTTTTTGGCAGAGGCGATTTCCCGCCTGTTGCCGATCCCACAATCAACGGTTATCAATAGTTTCTCAGCGCTCATCTCGGCGGCACACGCGCCCAGCGCCGCCTCATTGAGTCCGTATCCTTCGCTGAGGCGATTGGGAATATAGGATCGAACGGACACGCCAAGCTGGCGAAAGAAATCGATGAGCAGCGCCGTCGCGGTAATCCCGTCCACATCGTAATCCCCCCAGACCAGAATATCATGGTGCCCGACGATCGCCGCCACCACCAGATCGACTGCCCGCTCCATCGAGTGAAACAGGTCCGGCGGCGGCAGTTCGGCAAGGCTTGGACGGAAATACTGAACTATTGCGGCGTCGTCCGTTATCCCCTGCCGCTGCAGGTGGGTGCGAATCGCCGGATGGATGGGGGGACAGAGGATGGTCATAAACCTTGACAGCACTAATGATCAATGGGAATCAAGGCCGCCGAGCCATCTGTCGATACGAGCCAACAGCCCGTCGGCATCGCCTGCCGGAAGCCAGGTAATGGTCTGGTCCTTGCGGAACCAGGTCATTTGCCGCTTTGCATAGCGCCGGGTATCACGGGCGAGATGTTCCAGGAGCTGCTCACGGGACCACTCCCCCGACAGATAGGAGAGCATATGCCGATAGCCGATGGCCTGCATCGGTTTCAGTTCCGGACCGTAGCCCCGCTTCAGCAAGCCGCGCACCTCCTGTGCCAAACCGCTGTCGATCATCTCCCGCGATCTCCTGTCGATCCGCTCATAAAGCGTCGGACGGGGACAATCAAGCCCGAGACAGAGCAGGTTGGCAAAGGTAGTCCTTGCCGACTCTCCATGGTGCTCAAGGTGGCTGGACAGCGGTGTGCCGGTCACCTGATAGACCTCCAGCGCTCTGATAATGCGGGCCGAATCGTGCGGGTGAAGGCGGCTGGCCGTTTGCCGGTCGCAGTCAGACAATTCGCGATGGAGCGTATCACTCCCCCGCTCTTGCAGCCGCTCGGTCAACTCCCGACGAATCGCCGGATCACTCCGGCCCCCGGCAAACAGGCCCTGGAGCAACGCCCGAAGATAGAGCCCGGTTCCGCCGGTCAGCAGCGGAAGCGCGCCCCGCCGCTGAATCTGCCTGATAGCGGCCAGCGCATCATCGACAAACCGGGCCGCGTGGTACGGTTGATCCGGATCGACGATATCGATCAGATGGTGAGGGATTTCCCGCCGTAACGCAGCTTCGACTTTGGCTGTTCCGATATCCATGAACCGATAGACCTGCATCGAATCGACGCTGACGATCTCGCAACCGAATTTCCCGGCAATCTCCAGCGACAAACCGGTCTTGCCGACGGCCGTCGGTCCAATCAGCACAAGAACGGGATTTTCGATTATCATCGATTTCCCTCGGTGTTGTTTTTTTATATGAAAATCAGTTCCCCGGGCTGGTTGGTTCTTTCGGAGGCCGCGGACCAAATGTCCACTGAATCAGGCCACGATGACGATTTTCATGCTTGGTTGTGACCATCAATCGCGGTAGTCTCTTTAATCAAACAAGAGATACTCTCGAAATTGCCGGGACCGGACCGGACCGATCCCCCGAACCCGGGTAAGCTCCTCGGGATCGTCGAATTTTCCGGACCGATGCCGCTCGGCAACGATGCGGCGAGCAAGTTCCGGGCCGATGCCGGGAACGATCTGCAACACTGCCTCACCGGCCCTGTTCACCGGGACCGTGCCGCTCACCAGGGCCACCAGCCGGGGAGCAGCTACCGCACCGGCTGCCAAAGGCGGCTCGCCGGTCAGCAGCACCCGGTCATCGCCTGCGACCAGCACACCGGGCATACCGGCGGCCTCGCCCTCCGCGTAGCGCGTCACCGCGGCAGCCACGCTCACCAGCACGGTTAGCCAGACACCGATCACCAATACCGGAATCCGGGCATCACGATGGGTTCTGTCTCGCTGGCTCATGGCAACGGGAAAACACACAATATGGGGTAAACCAGGCAAACGGTCGGTTGTCTTTGCCCCAACCATACAATACAACCAGAGCGCTGCCAATCCCCCTGTTTCAATAGTCCTTGTCTCACACCGCGCGACGGAGTATATAGCGTCTGCGCACCGACAAACCATTTCCGGGCAGTGCACTGCAGCCATGAGTCACTTCAATATCGTCCTCGTCGAGCCTGAAATACCGCCCAATACCGGTTCGATAGCCCGCCTCTGCGGGGCGACCAGATGTAGCTTGCACCTGATTCAGCCGCTGGGGTTTTCCACGGAAGACAAACACGTGAAACGGGCCGGTCTCGATTACTGGGACCAGGTCCGGATCATTGACTGGCCTGACCTGGACACCTTTCTGCAGCGGCAGGACGAACGGAAACTGAAATTTTTCACCACCAAGACCAGGCGTCGCTATACCGAGGCACGGTACGAACCGGATGATTTCCTGATCTTCGGCAAGGAATCCAAAGGCCTGCCGGCCCACATCAGAGCCCTCTACGATGATCTCTGTTTCACGGTACCGATGGTCAACCCGCATATCCGCAGTCTCAACCTTGCAATGACCGCGGGTATCGTTTTATATGAGGCCTTGCGCCAGCAGGATAAGTGCGTTTCGTGATATCGGCTATCGGCCTAAGCAGCCCTGGGTGGTCGGCCGCGTGCCCTCTGCCGCCAAGCATCGACCGGTGCCGGGCGAGGGATCAAACGGTTGGCAATCATTTTGGCATGGTGGCGGTACAGCCGCAACGAGCGGCGCAATCAGGTGCGCATCGATGAACAGCGACACTAAAAATAACCACCCGGTTTGAGCAAACCATACAAGGAGAAATCCCCCATGACCGACAGAGTTTTCAACTTCAACGCCGGACCGGGCACTCTGCCCGAGGCGGCATTGACGCAGGCCGCCACGGATATTGTCAATTACCAGGGGCGCGGCCTGGGCGTCATGGAAATGAGTCATCGCTCCAAGGAATTCATGGCGATCGCCGATCAGACCGAGGCCCTGCTTCGCGAACTGATGGACATTCCCGACACCTACCGGGTACTGTTTCTCCAAGGGGGCGCCTCCAGCCAATTCTTCATGGCCCCGATGAACCTGTTGACCGGTGAGGCCACGGCTACGTACCTGGATACCGGCACCTGGGCGACCAAGGCAATCAAGGAAGCGCAGCGATTCGGCACGATAGATGTCGCCTTCAGCGGCAAAGCGGAAAACTACCGCCGCATCCCGCGCCCCGACGAGTATCGAATCGCGGATGGCAGCAGGTATCTCTACCTGGTATCGAACAACACCATCTTCGGCACGCAATTCGCTGCTTTTCCGGACAGCCCGACACCGCTGGTCGCCGACATGTCCTCCGACATCCTTTCCCGGCCCGTCGACGTCGGCAGGTTCGGCCTGATCTTTGCCGGCGCTCAGAAGAATCTTGGACCTGCCGGCGTCACCATCGTCATCATCCGCGACGGGTTGTTGGACCGTACGCCCGATTCCGTTCCCACCATGCTCCGTTATAAAACCCATGCGGAAAAAGACTCGATGTTCAATACGCCGCCCTGCTTTGCCATCTATATTGTCGGGGAAGTCTTGAAATGGCTCAAAGCACAGGGTGGTGTGTCGGCCATCGCCGAGCGCAACGAAGAAAAGGCCCGACTCCTCTATCGGATGATCGACAGCAGCGACTATTACCGCGGTCATGCCGAGACCGATTCCCGATCCCGGATGAATGTCGCCTTCAACCTGCCCAGCCCCCAGTTGGAAGCGCAATTCGTCGCCGAAGCAATCGAGCGGAGGATGATCGGCCTCAAGGGGCATCGCTCCGTCGGCGGCTGCCGCGCCTCGATCTATAACGCTTTCCCGATCGAAGGCGTGCGCCGGCTCGTGGCTTTTATGGAAGCGTTTGCCGGCGCCAATCCGGCTTAAGCGTCCCGTGCCGCCTTCGAGTCTGCCCGCGCCGGCCGGCAAGAAATGGCCGCCGAAGAAGCCCGCGGCCCGTGATCCGCTATGTTGATCGATTGCAAAAATCTCGACCGAGATGGTCTCGAACGCTTTGCCGAATCGCTCGGACAACCGCCGTTTCGCGGCAGGCAGATCATGTCCTGGCTTTATCGCCCCGGCATTAATGACTTCTCCCAGATGACCGACCTGGCCAAGTCGTTCCGGGCGCTGCTGCCGCAGCACGCCTCCATCTCCGGCTTTGACGAGCCGCGGATCGAGCAGTCCCGGGATGGCACGATCAAATTCGGATTTCGCCTCCCGGACGGCCACGTTATTGAATCAGTACTGATTCCCGAGGAAGACCGGAACACCCTCTGCATCTCTTCCCAGGTCGGCTGCGCCATGGCATGTTCATTCTGTCGTACCGGCAGCATGGGGTTTGCCAGGAACCTGCTGCCGTCGGAAATCGTCAACCAGGTCAGCAGCGTCCGCGATTATCTGCTCAGCCGACCGGACCGCCGGCCCGAAGACGATCGCGGCATCACCAACCTGGTATTCATGGGCATGGGCGAACCGTTGAACAATTTCGACCATCTGCTCACCGCACTGGCCATCTTGACCGATCAAAAAGGCCTGGACCTAGCGAGCAGGAGAATCACCGTCTCCACCTGCGGCATCATACCAAACATGCGGCCGCTCGGCGAAAAAACCAATGTCAACCTGGCCATCTCCCTGCATGCTGTCGACGATGACACGAGAAACAACTTGATGCCGATCAACCGGCGTTACCCGATCGGTGAGTTGCTCGAAGCCTGCCGGAACTATCCGATGCGCAAACGCAAACGGATCATGTTTGAATACCTGTTGTTGGACGGCATCAACGACTCCGACGCCGAAGCCCGGCAACTGACCCGGATGCTGCGAAACATCCCGTGCAAAATCAATTTGCTGGTCTTCAACGAATGTGAAGAGATCTCCTATCGACCATCGTCGCGGCAGCGAATTATCGCGTTTCAGGATATCCTGCGCGCCGCCCGCTATTCGGTTTTTATCCGCAGCAGCAGGGGGGAGGATATTTCCGCTGCCTGTGGGCAACTGGCCGGTTCCCTGACCGCCGACACGCAATGACCGGCGATCTTCGCACCCCTCCGGGAACCGCCTTCCTGCTGCGAACCTCACCGTCGGCCGGCGCACGCCCGGAGTGGCACGTGCTGTCGGACGGGCACGTGCCGCTCCTATCGGCCAGGAGAATGGCTCATACCTCGGCTTCCCATTCGTTGGCAAACGAACGGGGCAGGCTGGCCAGATCCACTTTCTTCGCCTCGTGGATGCCGGCCTGCAAGGCATCTTTATTCATGTTCTCCGTTCCTTTCGGCACCCTCGACAACAGGGCTCGTTCCAGGTTCTTCAGGTTGACCTGGCCACTCAAGTAGCCGATCGCGCCCAGGGCCACCATATTGGCGACGAGTTCACGGCCGATCTCCTTGCGGGCGATCTTGGTGAACGGAATTGCCACCGCCCTGCTGGTCGGCAATTGTTCAACGAGACCGGCATCGACGACGAGCAGGCCGTCCGGCTTGATATCAAAGAAGTAGGCGTCGCAGGATGCCTGCGTCATGGACAGCAACAGGTCGATCCGCAGCGCTTTCGGGTAATTGATCGGATCCGCGGAGATGACCACTTCCGCCTTGCTCTTGCCGCCGCGAGCCTCGGGACCATAGCTCTGTGTTTGGCAGACGTACTTGCCATCCAGGGTGCCGACGGCATCGGCGAGGACGACTGCTGCCGTGATGATGCCCTGCCCTCCCGATCCGCTGAATCGAATTTCGTATCGAGGTTCACTATTCATCGTTGTTTCCCTTGGGTTCAATGATCAACGGTTATTGAGGAAGCTGACAGGATTCCTGTCTGATCCGGTCGTATTCCTCGGAGGAAACGGGCTTGTCGACATCACAGAGGACCCCGATGGTGAATTTGCCCTGCATCTCTTCCGCGCTCATCTTGGCCGCCTTGGCCACCGGTACGGCTCGATCACGGAATCCGGTGATCATCTTGACGGCATCACCGAGCTTGTTTCTCCGGCCATGCTGAACATGGCAGTTGGAGATCACTTCTACGACGGAAAATCCACGCTTGGTGATCGCTTGTTCAATGAGCTTGTCAAGTTGCGCGGCATGATAGACGGTGCCCCGGGCGACAAAAACCGCTCCGGCGGTTACGGCCAACTCGGCGATGGAGAAATCATGCTCGACATGCCCATAGACCGAGGTCGTCGATTTACTGCCGTACGGCGTTGTCGGTGAATATTGGCCGCCGGTCATGCCGTAGGTACTGTTGTTGACGATCACCGCGGTGATGTTGATATTTCGCCGGGCTGCGTGAATAAAGTGATTGCCGCCGATGGCGGTGGCATCGCCGTCTCCCATCACCGTGATCACTTGCAGCCGCGGTTTGGCGAGTTTGACGCCGGTGGCAAAGGTCAGCGCCCGTCCGTGGGTGGTGTGCAGCGTATTGAAATCTATATAGGTCGTCATCCGGCTCGAACAACCGATGCCCGAGGCAACCACCACGTCGTCCTTGGGCAGGCCGAGCTCGTGAATGGCCCGCAACAACGAACCAAGAACAATGCCGTTGCCGCATCCGGGACACCAGACGTGGGGGAATTTTTTGTCATGGCGAAGGTATTCATGACGAACGACTTCTGTTTCAACTACCATCTCGATTCTCCTTGGAGGATTGATCTTTCCGCGAGGTCTTCCCCTGTTACGACACGCCGAGGATCTGTTTGAGGATCTCGTCCGGCGTGATCATCTGGCCATCGATGCGATTATACTTGACCACCCGGGTGCCGGTTTGGTTGACCCGGTTGATTTCCCTGGCCATCTGGCCGAGATTGAGCTCCGGAACGATCGCCGCCTTGCATTGCCGCAACGCCGCATCAACCGCCTTGCGGGGGAAGGGGAACAGCGTAATCAACTGCAGCAGTCCGGCCTTGATCCCATGGGCCCGGGCCATTTTGATGGCCATCATCGCCGAGCGTGAAACGCAGCCATAGGCGATAACACAGATGTCTGCATCGTCCATCATCTGCGTCTTGGTGATCATGATTTCGGAAAATCCCTTGGTAATCTTGTCGTGCAGGCGCAGTAAAAACGCTTCGATCTCCTTTGATTGCTGGGTCGGATAGCCTCGCTCGTCATGCACCAGGCCGGTGACATGGTGCCGATACCCGTCGCCGAAGGAGGCCATATCCGGAACGCCACGATTATTGTCGGCGTACGGCTTGTACCACTCGGGCGGCACGTTGGGGGAAATCCGGTCGACGACCCTGATTTTATCCTGGCTCGGCAGAACCACGCACTCCCTGGTGTGGGCGACCACCTCATCGGACAGCAGAATGACCGGTACCCGGTATTTTTCGGAAAGGTTAAAGGCGCGAACGGTGGTCGAAAAACAATCGGCGACCGACGACACGGCAAGCACGATGATCGGATGGTCGCCATGGGTGCCCCAGCGGGCCATCAACACGTCACCCTGGGAGACGTTGGTCGGCAATCCGGTACTCGGCCCGCCGCGCATCACGTTGACGACAACGCAGGGGACTTCGGTGATACAGGCGTATCCGAGATTTTCCTGGATCAGCGAAAATCCCGGTCCGCTGGTGGCCGTCATCGACTTGACCCCGGCCAGAGAAGCTCCGATGATCGCCCCCATCGAGGCAATCTCGTCCTCCATCTGGATAAAGGTGCCGCCGACCGTGGGCAGCATGACCGACAGGAGTTCACTGATTTCCGAAGCCGGCGTGATGGGATAGCCGGCAAAAAACCGGCAACCGGCCGCCAGCGCACCATGCACGACCGCCTCGTTGCCCTGCAACAACAATCTTTGACCTGTTTCAGGCGCCGCCATTGGTCTTCCTCCTTTCCGGGTAACGCTTCTTCACGGTAATGGCAAAGTCAGGACAATGTATCTCGCAGTTCCGGCAACCGATACATGCGTCCATATCGTCTATATAAGGGTGCCCCAGGTCGTCGACCATAATGATCTTGACCGGACACATCGCGCTGCAGAGCCCGCACGATTTACACCACTCATAAAAGAACACGACCCGGTAGAGTGTTTTTTTCCCTTTCTTGTCATCGGTCTGGTCGACCATCGGTGCGGCTTCCTCGTTTTGACCGTTCGTGTCGCCTGCTTTATCAACGGCGGCACCGGTATCGGTCGCCGCCGAAGCACGGGGCGATCGGGAAGAGGCGCGCTGGCGGCTCTTTGACGCAACTGGTTTACCTGTATCTTCTTTTTCCATGGCTCCTGCGCCTCGCCTGGCGCTGTGGCAATTGTCAGGTTCGGGAGTCGATCACCGCTCCCCTATCGTCCGCTAACCCTTTATAATTAACCCTCGGTCCTGTCAAGGACATTGTCGCCCGGGAACCGATCGCCGGGCACGTATCGACCACCGCCTCGTCACGGCGAGATATACACCAATACAATAAGATTGGCGCAGCCGATGATAAACCCGAGTAACGCACCGAACAAATTAATATACTTGAATTGTTCCTGCATGATCGACAGGAGCAGCCGCTCCACCTGAAGCAGATCGAACGAATCAATCTTTTCGGTGACGATCCTGCTGATATCTATCGACTTGACCACTCCGGGGACTTCGGAAACCAGCATTGCCGTGGCCATTTCCCGAATCGAGCGGTACAGGCCGTCGCGGACTCCGGCCGGAATGATATGATCAAGCCGGCCGACCGGTCTGACGAGCAAGCTGTCGAGCAGGCCGCCGATCAGACGGTCGATCATTTTCTGGTTCTGCGGCGACCGCAAGGCCGACGAAGCCGTCGCTTGCAGCCACTGCCGCAGATGATCAATCCCTTCGGGCCCGAAGACATCGGCCACGAGTCGGCCGCTCTGGAGCCGGCCGTGCTCCAGATGATCTTCCACCAGTTCTTCGATCATGACCGCCAGGGTGCGCGCCGTCGCCCGGTCCCTGAGCAGCACGACGATCTGATTGGCTGCTTCGTCACCGAAGGCAACAATCCGCTGCCGGTCGACATGGGCGAGCACCTCCGGCAGCGGTTTGGCCAGCAGCACTGCCGTTCGTTCAACAAGCGCGGCGGCCACCCGATATCTGAATTCGTCACTGGCCAGTAATGCTTCGATATCGTCCTGCTTCTCGTCGAGGTAGTGCCGGATTTTCTCCTCCACCTGGTCCATCTTGACGAAATTTTTGATCATGCCCGCCATCGGCCCGAGGGTTTCGATAAAATCGCTGATGGCTGCTGCGATGGCGGTGATCAGTCTTACCCGGACCTCCTCGTCCTTGAGGATCTCAGCGAGTTTTTGCAGAACAAACGGTGTTTGTTCGCGGATGGTGTCGATAATGAGCTGTTGCAGGCTGGCCGGCAGTATCTGCTGCAGCGATTTTCCCTGGGCGAGCACCTCCTGGAGCTGGCGGCCGATAAAATCCCGAATCCATCGCTCCATGGCCGGACCGGCGAACACCGCCGCCAGGGAGCGTTCCACGTTGGCATAGACGATGGCCCGCCGATCCCTGGCGACAAAGGTCTCCACCGGCTGGGCCGCCAGGGTCTCAAGCAGACTATCGATGGTTTGATGAATCGCCGACGTACAGGTCGGCGTGTGCAAAAACTGGTGGACCGTCTCCTTGATCCGGTAGCTCAACGTCTTGTAACCGATATCGAAATAGGTTTTATAGACCGGCGGAATCAGGGACGGCAACGGACCGAGGTCCTGTTTGAGCAGGGAACCGACCTTCGTCTCGATCAGTGCGGAGAGGTGCTCCTGGAAGCCTTCCCGCTGAAGTGCGCGGTTGATCGCTTCACTGGTCAACAGCTGTTCTCCGACCATCTCTCCGATATTGACCGCCAGCTGATGGCGCTGGGCCGGAATGACGCCCGGCGTCATCGGCACCCTGAACCGGCCGACGCGCCATTGACGCAGCGGCCGAAACAGCATCCTGATGGCTATCCGATTGGTCAGATAACCGATGAAGGCACCAAGCAGCGGCGGCGCCGCATAGGTAAGCAGTGGGGTCAATTCAGCAGGAAAGGACATAATCGAGAAGTTCGTGCGGATGATCGATGACCAGGTCGGCGCCCGCCGCCACCAACTCTGCCGGTTCGCGAAACCCCCAGCTGACGCCGATGCAGCGCATGCCCGCTGCTCGGCCGGTCGCCATATCGATCGAGGAATCGCCGACAAAGGCACACTGCTCGGGTGACTCGCCGACAAGCGCGGCAATTTCCAGGGCGGATCGAGGGTCGGGTTTGCGGGCTCCCCCGTCGCGCAGCCCATAGATCGCGGAAAACGCGATGTCAGGAAAAAACCGCATCGCGCAAATCGTAACAAACTCGTCCGGCTTGTTGGACAGGATCGCCAGCTTTGTCCCATGGCTTGCCAAGCGGCGCAGCACGTCGCCGATGCCGGCATACGGCCGGGTTTTTACATTGAGATGACGGCGGTACAATTGTTTGAAGGTGTCGATCATACGATCCGGGGGCGGCCCGCCATAATTCGACGGGATAGCTCGTTCCAGCAGAATCTGGGCGCCGCTGCCGACAAGGTGTCGATATGCGTCGACGGAATGCCCCGGCATACCGAATGTCGCCAGGGTATTGTTGGTCGCGTCGGCAATATCTGCCAGCGAATCGATCAGGGTGCCGTCGAGATCGAAAATAACCGTCGTACACGTCGGCAATCCGCTCATGATATTCCCGTTACCTGCCTGTTCGTTCATCTTTGATTGATTGCAAAAGCACGTATCAAATTTATTGATCAGCGTTTATCAAAAGAAGTCTTTTCTTTTTGTTCCAGATATATAAATATGGCTCGTGGGCACCACGATCAATCCCTATTCGTATCTTTTTATCAGCGAGGAAAACGTCCATGTGGTTCATCTCATTTATCAATTCGTCCATTGGCAGAAAAGCGATCATGGCCGTTACCGGCCTGTGTCTCATCTGCTTTCTTGTCATTCACGCCTTTGGTAACGCTGCAATATACATGGGCAGCAAATATTTTCAAATCTATGCCGACACGCTGCACGGTTTTCCGGTGTTGGTCCTGCTCTTCGGTCTTGGTCTACTGGTAATTCTGCTGGCCCACGTCGGCTTCGGCGTTTTGTTGTTTTTCGAAAAGCGCACCAAGCAATCACGCTACAAGGTCGAGACCAGGGTGGTTGAAAATACCTTCCCCTCGCGGACCATGCCCTACACCGGACTGTTCATCCTGGTTTTCCTGATCGTCCATGTATTCGGTTTCGGCATAGCCGTTCCGTCTGACGTGCCGATCAGTATCGTGGTCAAGGACTATCTCAGCGGCTTTTTCTACAGTCTCTTCTATATCATCGCCTTCGTCGCGCTGGCGATCCATCTCAATCACGGATTCTGGAGCATGCTGCAGACGTTCGGGGTCAATCATCCCCGTTATAATTGCCTCATCGCCACGCTGACCATCGTCGTGCCGGTCGCCTTTCTCGTTATTTTCGGCGGCATTCCCATCTATTTCATGACCGGAGCCGGCGCCTCATTCTAGCAGCTTTTACCCATCAACGCTCTTCCCGGGGGACAATTGATGCCCGGGAGTCATTGCAAAAAAAGGTTGAACCATGGAACTCAATCCGAACACTCCAGCCGGACCCCTGGCGGAAAAATGGGACAATCACCGGTTTGCCAGCAAACTGGTCAACCCCGCCAACCGCCGCAAATTCAAAGTTATCGTCGTTGGCACCGGGCTGGCCGGCGCGTCCGCAGCCGCCACGCTGGCGGAGTTGGGTTACAAGGTTGAAGCGTTCTGCCTGCACGACAGCCCCCGCCGCGCCCACTCCATTGCCGCCCAGGGCGGCATCAACGCCGCCAAGAACTACCAGAATGAAGGCGACTCGATCTTCCGCCTGTTCTATGACACCATCAAGGGCGGCGATTTTCGCGCCCGCGAGGCCAACGTCTACCGCCTCGCCCAGGTTTCGAACAATATCATCGACCAATGCGTCGCTCAAGGCGTTCCATTTGCCCGCGAATACGGCGGCACCCTGGCCAATCGTTCGTTTGGCGGTGCCCAGGTAGCACGGACCTTCTATGCCCGTGGTCAGACCGGACAGCAATTGCTGCTCGGTGCCTATTCCGCTCTGTCGAGACAGATCGAGAAAGGCGGCGTGGCGATGCACAACCGCCGGGAAATGATGGATGTGGTCGTCGTCGACGGCCGGGCCCGGGGCATCGTCGTGCGCAACATGATCACCGGCGCGATCGAGACCTACGGTGCCGACGCGGTGTTGCTCTGCACCGGCGGCTATGGCAACGCCTACTTCCTGTCCACCAACGCGATGGCCTCCAATGTCACGGCCGCCTGGCGCGCCTGCAAGCGCGGTGCCGGCTTTGCCAATCCGAGTTTTGTTCAGATTCATCCGACCTGCATCCCGGTCCATGGCGACTATCAATCGAAATTGACCCTGATGAGTGAAAGCCTGCGCAACGACGGACGGGTCTGGGTGCCCAAGAAACAGGGCGACAGCAGGCTGCCGTCGCAGATACCTGAAGATGAGCGGGATTATTACCTGGAAAACAAGTACCCGAGTTTCGGCAACCTGGTTCCCCGTGACGTCGCTTCACGCAACGCCAAGGAACAGTGCGACGCGGGCAAAGGGGTCGGCAGCACCGAGCTTGCCGTCTACCTCGATTTTGCCGATGCCATCAAACGTGATGGCGAGGACGTTATCTTCAGAAAATACGGAAACCTGTTTCAGATGTACGAAAAGATCACCGATTCGGACCCGATGAAAGAGCCGATGATGATCTATCCCGCCGTCCATTATACGATGGGCGGTCTCTGGGTCGACTACAACCTGATGACGACCATCCCCGGGCTGTTCGCGCTCGGCGAAAGCAACTTTTCCGACCATGGCGCCAACCGTCTCGGCGCGTCCGCACTGATGCAGGGACTGGCCGACGGCTACTTCATCGTCAACACCTCGGTCGCCCACTATTTCGGCGCCACCGTGCTCGACAGGGTCGACACGTCGCACGACGCCTTCTCGGCGACCGCCGGCGAAGTTGCGGCCCGCGTCGAACGATTGCTGCAAAACAGTGCCGGCGGCCCCCAAGGCAAGGTCACCGTCGACGAAGTGCACAAGGAACTCGGCAAGCTGCTCTGGGACCACTGCGGCATGGCCCGCAACCGGGAAGGTCTGGAATACGCCTTGTCGAAACTGCCCGAACTCAAGGACCGCTTCTGGAATCGGGTCTACGTGCCCGGCACCGAAAAAGATATCAATCAATCCCTGGAGCGGGCCGGGCGGGTTGCCGATTTCCTCGAGTTTGCCGAATTCATGGTGCGCGACGCGCTGGCCCGGGAAGAATCGTGCGGCTGCCATTTGCGCGAGGAGAGCCAGACCGAGGACCACGAGGCGTTGCGCAATGACGAGCAATACGCCCATGTCAGTGTCTGGGAGTACACCGGTGACGACCAACTACCCGAATTACACAAGGAACCGCTTGCCTTTGAAAATGTCACGCCGTCCCAGAGAAGTTACAAATAGCAACCAACCTGTCGAGCCCATCCAACAATCCTAGACCACGGTAGAGCATGAGTACAATAGACCTGAAATTAATGATCTGGCGCCAGAAAAACAGCGACTCTCTGGGAGACTTTGAAACCCATGTCCTGAAAGATATCTCGACGGACATGTCTTTTCTTGAAATGCTCGATGTGCTCAACGAGAAACTCACCAAGGAAGGTCTGGAACCGGTGGCCTTCGACCATGACTGCCGTGAAGGCATCTGCGGGATGTGCGGGGCCGTGGTCAACGGAATCGCCCATGGACCGGAAAAGGAGACAACGCTCTGCCAATTGCACATGCGTAAATTCACCAGCGGCGATACCCTGGTGATCGAGCCTTTTCGGTCGCGGGCCTTTCCGATAAAAAAGGACCTGATGGTCGACCGATCCGCCCTGGACCGGATCATTCAGGCCGGCGGCTATGTTTCGGTCAATACCGGCGGCGCCATTGACGGCAATTCCATACCGGTGTCCACGGAAACCGCCGAACTGGCGATGGATACCGCCGCCTGCATCGGCTGCGGCGCCTGCGTGGCCAGCTGTCCGAACGGCGCGGCGATGTTGTTTACCGGTGCCAAGATCTCCCAGTTGAGCCTGCTGCCTCAGGGGCATCCGGAACGCAAGCAGCGCGCCGCTACGATGGTCGCCCGGATGGACGAGGAAGGTTTCGGCTATTGTTCCAACGAGCGGGAGTGTGAAGCGGTCTGCCCGAAGGGTATCTCGATCAGCTCCATTGCCCGGATGAACAGGGAATACCTCAAGAGCATTTTTTTCGGCAGATAAACGACGGTGGTCAGCCGTTTCTCCAGGATTCAGCGGCCGACTGCGCCGCCGGCCTCACGTGTGCGGGACAGCGGCGGGCAGCTGCGGCAACCGCTCGTCGCCAATGGATTATGACGCCATCGTCATCGGTGCCGGACCGGGTGGACTGCGCTGCGCGCAACTGCTCGCCCGACAGGGGGTGCGCGTTGTCGTACTGGAGCGCCGGTCGGCGGCGGGGAGAAAAGTCTGTGCCGGCGGCATCACCTGGAACGGTTTGATCGGCAGGGTCCCCGAATCTCTGATGGAAGCCCGCTTCGCCAGCCAGACCATCAGCACCAGGAGACGCCGGGTCACCATCCGAGAGTCTCATCCTCTGATCGCCACGGTCAACCGGCAACGACTCGGGCACTATCAGGCCGAACAGGCAGCCGCGGCCGGGGCGACCCTGTTGTTCGACGCCCGGGTTTTAAAGATCGACGATAGCACGGTTTGCTACCGCTGGCGGGGCAAGGAGCGGCGCCTCGCCGGCAGGTATCTGATCGGGGCCGACGGGTCGCATTCGCTGCTCCGCTCCGCTCTCGGTCTTGAAACGCAGCGGCTCGGCATCGGCATCAATTATTTCGTCGAGCGGACCAGCGACGAGATGATCTGGCATTTCGATACCGCCCGTTTCGGCACCGGTTATTCCTGGGTCTTTCCGCACCGGGATACGATGTCCGTCGGTGTTTACCGCGGCACCGGGAGAGGCTCTGCCGCGGCGTTGCGGCGTGAGTTGCTGGCCTGGCTTGGCACCATCGGCGTTTCGGTTGAAACCGCAACCATCGGCGCAGACCTGGTCAATCACGATTATCGCGGCTGGCGCTTCGATCGGCGCTACCTGATCGGCGATGCCGCCGGGCTCGCCTCGCCCCTGACCGGAGAAGGAATCTACCCGGCAGTCGTTTCGGGAGAAGCGGTGGCAGCGGCCATTATCGATCCGGCGGCCGACCAGACGGCCATCACTGGTGTCTTGAAAAAGCATCGAAAACATAGAATCATGCTGAATATGGCCGAAACGAGTCCGCTGCTCGCATCATTTTTAGCCGAGCTTTCCGCCCTGCTGCTGCGCTATCGGATCCTTTCCAGTTCATCATTTGAAATGGCCTGAACCACTTCGTGCGCCAATCGATTGAATCAATGTCACCAGACCAGCCCCCGAAAAAGAAACGATTCAGGATAGTCAACTTCGCCTTTGCCCTGCTGTGCCTCTCCGTTCTGCTCTTTCTGCTGCTCGCCCCGGAAGAAACGACGACACCGTTGCCGGTCGACGAGGTCCACCTGCCCCTGCACCGCATCGCCGCCAAGAAAGAGGCCGAGACCCAGTGCCGGCACTGCCATCGCCCGACCGGCGAGGCGCCTCTTTCCGAAGACCATCCACCGCCGTACCGGTGCCTGTTCTGTCACAAGAGAGACGGTTAATCGTTCGGCCGCTCGGCGAGGCTTTTGCTGACGATCTCATAAACGTCCCGCGACACCTCTTTCTTGCCGCCGATCTCCTCCAGAATCCCCTGCATCATCTGCCGGCGATCCCGGGTATATCGTCTCCAGGTAACAAAAGGTTGCACCAGTCTGGCCGCAAGCTGAGAATTGAGCGGGTCGAGTTCGAGAATCAAATCAGCCAGCAGGCGATACCCGCGACCGCTCTCGTGGTGGAAGTGAACATGGTTCTGGCCAAACGCCCCGAGCAGTGAACGCACCTTGTTGGGATTTTTCAGTGAGAAGCTTGGGTGACCGAGTAATTTTTTGACTCGATCATAGGTGTCTCCCGCCGGAGATGCGGCCTGGAGAGCAAACCACTTGTCCATGACCAACGGATCGCTGCGCCACTCATTTTCAAAGTGCTCGACAATTTCGTCCCGCAACGCTCCCGCCACCTGGACAAGAGCCGACAGAGCGCCGATCTTTTCGGTCATGGTGGCGCTCTGCCGATACTGTTTGGCGCACAACTCGAGCAACTCGGCCCGCTGCTCGCCCAGCACCGCCAGATAGTCGAGGCTAACCGTGCGCAGACTGCGTTTACCGATCTGCTCCTCGGTCAAGCGGTAGGCGGCCGACGGCTCGTTGTCGCGATACAAGAGCAGCAACTCATCGGCCAGCCGATCGGCCAGCTCTCGTTTGACGAAGCGATGCGCTGCATGCAGCGCGGCCGGATCGATCACCTTCAAGGCCTGCAGCAGATGATTTTCCGCAGGCAGTTGCAAGGCCAGGGCGGTCAGCGAGCGATCGTCGGCCGGTTGTTCGACCAGGGAACGCATCGCCTCGAGATAGACCGGGTCGAGCATCATGGTCCCTCCGGCAACGAGTGTCTCCAGACATTCCAGAATCACCGCCTCAGCCAGAGAAAAAGCGGCGTCCCATCTATTGAACAGGTCGGAATCGTGCTGCATGACAAAGGCCTTCTGCGCCCTGCTCTGAAACGGGTTGACGTTCACCGGTGCGGAAAAGCCGCGCAGAAACGAGAGCACCGGCTTCTGAGGCACGTCTTGAAAGACAAAATGCTGCTGCTCCTCTTGCAACTCAAGCAGCAGATCGCTGCCCCGTCGCTCGTACGGACAGGAAACCCTGGCCGCCAGATCAGCGCCGCTGCCATCGAGCAGGCCGACAAGGAGCGGCAGATGCAGCGGCTCTTTGTCCGGTTGCCCCGGTGTCGCCGGTGTTTCCTGGGCGACGGTGACCACATAGCGGTGCTGCCGCTCGTCCCATTGCTCGGCCACCGTCAACCGGGGGGTGCCGGCCTGCACATACCAGCGTTTGAACTGGGCCAGGTCACGGCCCGAGGCATCGGCCATCGCGGCGACGAAATCATCGCAGGTCACGGCCTGGCCGTCATGCCGCTGGAAATAAAGATCCATCCCCCGACGGAATTCCCGCGGCCCGAGCAGGGTGTGCAGCATCCTGACAACCTCGGCTCCTTTGTTGTAAATGGTAACCGTATAGAAATTATTGATCTCCAGGTATTGATCGGGCCGGACCGGATGGGCCATCGGTCCCGCATCCTCCCGGAACTGGAATTGCCTGAGCACCCGAACATCCTCGATGCGTTGGACCGCGGCTGAATGCATGTCGGCCGAAAACTGCTGATCGCGAAATACCGTCAACCCCTCTTTCAGGCTTAATTGAAACCAGTCCCGGCAGGTTACCCGGTTTCCCGTCCAATTATGGAAATACTCGTGGGCGATGACCCCTTCGATCGCCAGATAGTCCCGGTCGGTCGCACTGCGTGGATCGGCCAGTACATATTTGGCATTGAACACGTTGAGACCCTTGTTTTCCATGGCCCCCATGTTGAAATCATCGACGGCGACGACCATGTACCGATCGAGATCGTACTCCAGTCCGTAGACCCGCTCATCCCACTGCATCGCTTTTTTCAGCGAGGTCATGGCGTGCCCGCATTTGTCGCGGTTGCGCTCATGGACATAAATCTGCAGCGCCACGCACCGCCCCGAGGCGGTGATAAACTCGTCTTCAATGGTGACGAGATCGCCGGCGACCAGGGCAAAGAGATAGCTCGGTTTGGGAAAGGGATCCTGCCACTGGGCGAAGTGATAGCCGTCGTCCATCGTCCCTGCGGCCACGAGGTTGCCATTGGCCAGCAGCACCGGACATCCCTCCGATGCTGCTTCAATACGCGTCGTGTAACGGGCCAGCACGTCGGGACGATCAAGAAAATAGGTTATCCGGCGGAACCCTTCCGCCTCGCACTGGGTGCAATACATTCCGGAAGAGCGGTACAGGCCGCTCAGCGCGGTATTGTCTTCGGGGTTGATCCGGGTGGTGACCTGCAGGCTGAATTCATCAGGCACGTGGGCGATGACCAGTTCCTGATCCGTTATGCTGACGTCCTGCGGCGCCCATGGCCGGTCGTCGAGGAGCAGGTCGACCAGTTCGAGTTGTTCCCCGGCGAGGCGCAGCGGTTCTTCGTGGTTGCCCGCCGCCGGATTACGCCTGATCGTTGAACGGGCCTGCACGACCGTGCCCCGTTCTTTGAGACGAAACGTGAGAAACAACTCATCGACCAAAAAATCAGGCGGCCGATAATCGGCCAGCCTGATCGGTTGAAAGTTTTGTCTGTTCAAATTGTTACCCCTTACTCATTGAGAAATGGCGTCTCTTGAATGTCTTTGAGAACGTTGACAGAGGCGGCCGTTTCATGCTAGTTGAATCTGGTTGCCGCCTCGGTCGGCTCGACCAAACCACGGCCACCGAGTCGGTCCATTACCGCCAACGAGCGCGCCGTGGCGCTCCGATTCAGTCACAGGACATAACCATGATCACGATAAACGAGCATTACAAGAAATTGCAGGCATCCTACCTCTTTTCCGATATCGCCGGCAAGGTGGCCGCCTACCAGCAGACCCATCCGGATCAGCGCATAATCAAACTTGGCATCGGAGATGTGACCAGACCGCTGCCGGCCGCCTGCATCACGGCCTTTCATCAGGCCGTCGACGAAATGGGCCGGGAGGAGAGTTTCCGAGGCTACGGACCGGAGCAGGGGTATCCGTTTTTACGCGAGATCATTGCCGAGCACGACTTCAAGGCCCGCGGCGCGGCGATTGATGCCGATGAAATATTCATCAGTGACGGCGCCAAATGCGATACCGGCAATATCCAGGAAATCTTCTCCACCGATATCGTTGTCGCGATACCGGACCCGGTCTACCCCGTCTACCTCGATACCAATGTCATGGCGGGCCGTTCCGGAGACTATGCAAACGGCCGTTACGACGGTATCGTCTACCTGGAATCGCGCCGGGAAACCAATTTCATCCCGGCCCTGCCGGCCACACCGGTCGACTTGATCTATCTGTGTTTTCCGAACAACCCGACCGGCTCCACCATCTCCCGGGCGGAGCTGCGGACCTGGGTCGATTACGCCCGGGCCAATCGGGCCTTGATCCTGTTCGACGCCGCGTATGAAGCGTTTATCCGTGACGAGTCCCTGCCCAAGTCGATATTTGAACTCGACGGCGCCGAAGAAGTGGCTATCGAGTTTCGCAGTTTTTCCAAGAGCGGCGGTTTTACCGGCACTCGCTGCGCCTACACGGTCGTGCCGAAAGCGTGCACGGCCTACGATCGCTCAGGTGCTCCGCAGTCGCTGCACGATCTCTGGCACCGCCGCCACTCCACGAAATTCAACGGCGTCTCCTACCCGGTACAACGGGCCGCCGAAGCATTGTACAGCGCCGAGGGCAGCCGGCAGGCCACGGAGTTGATCACCTATTATCTGGATAATGCCGCGATCATCAGGACCGCGATGACCGAGTTGGGCTACGACTGTGTCGGCGGGGACCACTCCCCCTATATCTGGATCGACGGCGGGGGCGATTCCTGGCAGTTTTTTGATCGACTGCTCCAGCAGGCCGGCGTCGTCTGCACGCCGGGCGCCGGTTTCGGCAGTTGCGGTGCCGGCTATATCCGGTTGTCCGCTTTTAACTCGCGGGAAAATGTAGCCGAAGCAATGGCGCGCATCAAGCAATCACTCGGCTAGCAGGAACACCGGCAGGAAGGCCGGCTCGACCCTAGTGCCGCCGATACGGTCGGGCCGGCTTGAATTTGATATGTTCATCCTTGCCGAACAATTCCGTAACACTCTTGATTACGGCGTGTTCTTCGAGCCAATCGATCACCCCCTCCACCAGACGCTCCGGTGCGGAAGCACCGGCGGTAATACCGACGCTGGTGATTCCGGTCAGCCAGCCCGGCTGCAGGTCCTGTCGGTCGTCAATCAGATAACTGCGGCAGCCGCCACTCTCGGCAACTTCTTTCAGGCGATTGGAGTTGGAACTGTTTTTCGAACCGACCACGAAAATCAGCTCGACCCGCTCGGCGAGCTGACGCACCGCATCCTGCCGATTCTGGGTCGCATAGCAGATATTTGATTCGGCAGGACCCTTGATATCCGGGAAGCGTTGTCGCAACACCGTGCGAATCCCGGCCACATCATGTTGGCTGAGGGTGGTCTGGGTGACGTAAGCGACTTTGCCGATATCGGTGACCGCGACCCGACCCGCCTCCTGCTCGTCGGCCACCACATGGACCCGATCTTCGACCCGCCCTGCCGTTCCTACCACTTCCGGGTGCCCGTGGTGACCGATGATGATCACGTCATACCCCTGGCCATGATACTTCTCGACCAGACGATGGATAGCACTCACCAGCGGACAGGTCGCATCGATGGTTTGCAGTCCGCCGCCCGCGGCCCGATGTTCCGTGTCGCGGGAGATCCCATGAGCACTGAAAATACAGATGCCGCCCGGGGGAATGTCAGACAGATCTCTGACGAACCGGGCGCCGAGTTGTTCCAGTTCGGCGAGGACGTGGCGGTTATGGACGATTTCGTGCAGCACGAAGACCGGAGCGCCTTCGGCCTGCAGGGTCAATTTAACCGTCTCGATGGCCCGGACCACACCGGCACAAAAGCCACGCGGTGAAGCCAGGACGACATCGATCTCTGCCTCCGACATCGCGTCAATTGTCAGTTGTTCGGTACGATCAGCACCGGGATCGTCGCATACCGGGGTACTCGGCGGGCCGTGGAACCGACGATGTCGGTGCCGAAAATGCGGCGGGTGGATTTCCCCATGACGATCAGATCAGCCTCTTGCTTTTGGGCGGTCCTGATAATTTCCTCACTGGGACGACCGCTGACCACCAGCATTTCCCTGACCCGGATATCCTGCCGATTGCGGCTCTGCACCTCTTCATCACAGAAGGTCTCCAACCTGCTCTTCATCGTCTGCAGCACCGAACGCATATTGTCCTGATAAATCTTCTTTGCATCCATGTCGGTCAGATAGGTTTCAACGATCGCCTGTGCTGCCGAAGACATCGGTTCTACCACATGCATCATGATGATATCCGCTTCATAATGGCGAGCCAGGCTGATCGCTGTGCGAAAAACCGGGCGGGTATGTTCACCAAGATCGGTGGCATATAAAATAGTTTTGAATTCCGGTAACATCCTGCTCCCTCCTGACGATCTGTTAAGAAACTGGACAGATGAGTGCTCCCACCACCATAAGCTAACCACGGTGATCGGTCTGTCGATGGCACCGGGACCACGAGCCGATACGCCGGACCGATGATCTCTTGGAGATCGAATTCGGTGCGGCGTACCGGCGTGAGGCCTCAATATCCCTTCAGCTTGTCGATATATTCCGGCAGGAACAGCGAAATCTGCGGAATATAGGTGATCAGCATCAGGAAAACGAGCATCAGGCCGAGCCACGGCAGCGCCGCTTTGATGACCCAGCCCATGGAATTGCCGGTAATACCGGACATGACAAAGAGGTTCAAGCCGACCGGCGGCGTCAGCATGCCGATTTCCATGTTGACGACCATCACGATACCGAGATGAATCGGGTCGATACCGAGCTGCAGCGCGATCGGAAAGAGAATCGGCGCCATGATCAGCAGGATCGCCGAGGGCTCCATGAAGTTACCGGCGGCAAGGAGCAGCAGGTTGACCACGATCAGAAACATCCAGGGCGTCAACCCGAGTTCGACGATGATCGAGGCGATATGGTGCGGGATCCGCTCGGTGGTCAGCACGTGGGCAAAGAGCATCGCGTTGGCGATGATGAACAGCAGCATGATGCTGACTTTAGACGCATCCATCAGCACCTTGTTGACATCCCGGTCGAAAATGCATTTCGGCAGGGCCAGCGTGATCTGCCAGCTATTGCGAAACAGCGCCGCCGGCAGCGATTCACCGGGTTTGAACCACGGTTGCGCCTTCATCGGCCCCATGTCCCGATAGCCGAAACAGGCAATGCCGAACGCATAGACCGCGGAAACTGCAGCGGCTTCGGTGGGGCTGGCGATACCGCCATAGATCGAACCGAGGACAATGATGATCAGCATCAATCCGCCCAGCGCGCTCCAGCCGGAAACCAGCAGTTCCTTGAAGCCGACCCAGGGAAGGCTCGGCAGGTTGCGAAACCGGGCGACGATATAGATGACGAGCATCAACATCAGCCCCATCATCAGACCGGGCAGAAAGCCGGCCATGAACATCCGGGCCGCCGATACCTCGGTCGCCGCCGAATAGACGAGCATGACGATGGACGGCGGGATCAGGATGCCCAGGGTACCGGCGGTAGTGATGACGCCGGCGCCGAAACTCTCCGGGTAGCCGATCTTGAGCATGCCGGCGATGCAGATGGAGCCGATCGCGGCGACGGTGGCCGGCGACGAGCCGGAAACGGCGGCGAAAATCATACAGGCCACGACCGAGGCCATCGCCACGCCGCCTTTGATATGGCCGACCAGGCTGGTGGCAAAGCGGATGATTCGTTTGGCCACCCCGCCGGTGGATAAAAACGACGATGACAGGATGAAAAAGGGGATGGCCAGCAAGGTGTAATGCTTGGACAATGCTTCGAACAATTTCAGAGAGATCGAGGCGATGGAGTCGTGCGAGAACATCAGGATGGTACCGATGCTCGACAATCCGAGGGCCAGGGCTATCGGCATGCCCAGCAGCATGCAGCCGAAAAGTAAAATGAACAATGCGGCGGTGGTCATACCATGCCCTCCTTTTTCAACTCCTCGACGATGGCCATACTCTCTTTGGCCTCATCGGCATGGCGAAAGACCTCGACATCCCCGAATGCTACCGTCCAGAGCAGGATAAGCAGGCGAACCCCGAGAAAGATAAAACCGATCAACAGGATGCTGTGCGCGACATAGGTCGGGATAAAGCGCAGATCTTCCAGACTGATGCCGAGCATCTTGACTTTTGCGAGATAGATCCAGGCGCCGTAGATAACGAGCCAGCAATAAATCAGGCTGAGAATACAAGCGACACCGGTCAGTATCTTCCGTCCCGGCGGAGGAAAGATCTTGACGAAGGCATCCATGCCGATATGGGCGCCGAGTTTGAGACAGTACGAGGCGCCGAACAGGACCATCCAGGCGCTCAGGTGCAGGGTCAATTCCTGCGACCAGATCCAGGCCTTGCTGAAACCGAACCGCATCACCACATCAATGAAGACCAGGAGGGTGCAGGTGACCAGGAACAGGGCAATGATCCCCTCCTCGATTTTATTAACAATTTTCAGAAACATCGCCAACCTCTTGCGTAATCGTTGGACAAGCGTCAGGGCAGGAACCCGCCGATCGGGAGCCCTGCCCTGTTCTCTCAGCCCGTCCCGTCAGGGATGCTGATTATTCATTGGAGGCATAGGCGGCGTCGATCAACTCCTTGCCGATCTCTTCCTCGAATTTCTGCCATACCGGCTTCATCGCTTCAACCCAGAGGGCGCGCTCTTCCGGCGTCAGATAAATTATTTCCGAGCGGCCGGAGTCGATGATCTTCTGCTTGTCATCCAGTGCTTTCTGAGCGGCAACTTCGTTGCCGAAAGCGATCGCATCATCGAGGGCTTTTTTCACTTCGGCGCGAAGATCGTCCGGCAGACCGTTCCAGAACTCAGCCGAGGTGACCACCAGATAGTCGATCAGACCGTGGTTGGACTCGGTGATGTAGGGCTGTACCTCGAAAAATTTCTGGGAGTAGATGTTCGACCAGGTATTCTCCTGTCCGTCGATCGCTTTTGTTTGCAGCAGCGTAAAAACCTCGGAGAACGGCTTTTTCAAAGGCATTGCGCCAAGCGCTTCAAACTGGGCCGCCAGGACGTTGGAGGCCTGGATCCTGAATTTGAGACCCCGGGCATCTTCCGGTACCCGCAGCGGCTTGTGGGCGGAAATCTGCTTCAGACCGTTATGGATATAACCAAGACCGATCAGCCCTTTGCCCTCCATGGACATCAACAGGTCATTCCCGATGTCGCTCTGCTGGAAGCGCTCGGCGGCGGCCATATCGGTGAACAGAAACGGCAGGTCGAACACCTGCAGCGATTTGGTGTAGCGATCGAACTTGGAAAGACTCGGGGCAGCCAGTTGTACATCACCTAAGGCCATGGCCTCCAACACCGTGTCGTCACCGAAAAGCTGCGAGTTCGGGAAGACTTCGACAACAACCTTATCACCCATGCGCTCGGCGACCAGGTCCCGAAACTTGTTGGCTGCCTGGCCCTTCGGTGTGTTCTCGGCAACTACGTGGGCGAACTTGATGGTAATCGGCGCGGCGACTGCACTACCGATTGCCAGCATACTTGATACAGCCGTGATGGCAAGAATCTGTGTAACCTTTCGCAACATGACAACTCCTCCTCATTGTGTTGGTTTGTCCCTTGGCCGGAGCGGACCCGCACGACAGTGTCGAACAGGTTGCACGGCACGACGAATCGATTATCGCCGGGTGCGGGGTAACACCACATAGTCTGCAAAGAATAGTCCAAGCAAAGACAAAAAATAAATTTGCCTGAAACAAAGGGTCAAAGAGGAGCGGCCCGGTTTGTTTCAGCACCACACTTGGCGGATTTCCGCCAATTACTGCCTGGCGGGGCGGGGAAATCCGCCCAATTTTTTCCCCGCCCTCCACTACTTTCGAAACGCGTTTTTTGCCCAATCAATCCAGGCGACCGAAGACTGCGCCACGGGAGCACGGCGGGGAAGTGAAGCAGCCCCGAAGGGGAGGGGACAATTTAAAACCCGTTCCCTGTGGGATGAGCGGTGTCTGTTTGTCAATCTTTGAAATCGCTTTTATCAAGACCGTACTTGCGCATTTTATCTGACAGGGTCTTGCGCGGAATGGCCAGGATGTCCATGGCCTTTTTGATCGAGCCGTTGCCGGCGGCAAGTGCCTGTTCGATGAGGCTGCGCTCGAACCGCTCGACCTGCTCGGCCAGGCTGCGGGCCGCGGCATGCCCGGAACCGCTCATCAACCGGTCGATCTGCCAGTCGTTCTGCGCCCCGAGCAGCACGTAGCGTTCGGCCACGTTGCGCAGTTCACGGACGTTACCCGGCCAGGGATAGGCCATCAGCGCGTTCATCTGATTGTTGTCCGGCAACGGCGCCTCCTGCTGATAACGGTGGGAAGCGACAAGGACGAAATGACGAAAGAGCAGCGGAATATCTTCACGGCGTTCGCGAAGCGGCGGCAGGCGCAATTGCACGACACTGAGCCGATAATAGAGATCTTCGCGAAATATTCCCTGGCCGGCCTGTTCCTTGAGGTCGGATTTCGCCGCGGCAATCACCCGCAAATCGAGCAGGATCGGCTTGTTCGAGCCGAGCCGTTCGACCATGCGCTCCTGCAGGGCCCGCAGCAGATGGACCTGCACCCGCAAGGGCATCGATTCGATTTCATCGAGCAGCAGCGTGCCGCCGTTGGCATATTCGAATTTCCCGATTCGCAGTTCCCGGGCATCGGTGAACGCCCCGGCCTCATGGCCGAATAATTCGCTCTCGATCAACGAATCGCTGACCGCCCCGCAATTCACCGCCACGAAATGCTTCGATCGCCGCCGGCTCTGTTCGTGCAAGGAGCGCGCCACCAGTTCTTTACCGGTCCCGGTCTCGCCGGTGATCAGCACGTCGGCGCCGGTATCGGCAATCTGCACGATCGTGGCGCGAAGGTCCTCCATCTGCGCGGTCCGGCCGATGATCCGCGGGCCGAGAATTTCCTGCGCTTCCAGTTCCCGGCGCAGTGTCCTGTTTTCCAGGGTCAGGGCCCGTTTCTCCAAGGCCCGTTGGACCGTTTTGACGAGTCGTTCCGAGGAGTAGGGCTTTTCGATAAAATCATAGGCACCGTCCCGCATCGCCTGAACCGCGGTGGAAATGTCGCCATGGCCGGTAATCAGGATCACCGGCAGGTCACGGTCGATTTTCCGTACCGCCGCCATGAAATCCAGACCGTCCATCTTCGGCAACCTGATGTCGCAGACAATAACGCCCGGCCAGTGGGCATCAATTGATGGCAGTGCCGATTCCGCCGTTTCATGGCAGACCACGTCCAAGTCGGCCAGCTCCAGGGTCTGGGTGTTGGCCTGCCGGATATGCTTCTCGTCGTCGATAAAGAGTACTTTAGTGCTCGTTTTCACCCTGATGCTCCGCGATGAGCAGTGAAATGACAAACCGCGCCCCGGATTTTGCCGGCTCAAGAGCGATGGTGCCGCCCATCTCCTTGAGAATACGTTTGCTGATCGTCAATCCCAGCCCGAGTCCCTGCCCCGGTTGTTTGGTCGTGAAAAACGGGTCGAAAATCTCTTTGATATGATCCCCCGCTATACCTGGTCCGCTGTCCTGAATAATGATATGCGCCCTGCCCTCTTCGATCCGGGCATCGATGGCGATCGTTTTCTCCCGGCATGATTCAACGGCCTGCATCGCATTGTTCAAGACGTTTACCAGCACCTGCTGGAGCAGCACCTGGTTGGCGGAAACCTGCAGGTTCTCCGGCTGAATTCGAACCTGCACCGTGATCACATTTTTCTTGATGCCGGAGGCCAGGATCTCCAGTGCTCCGTCGATTACTCCGTGCAGCGGCACGATTTCCAGTCTGCCGCTGCTCTTGCGGGAGAACTCTTTGAGCTGGATGCCGATCTGGGCCATCCGGTCGGTGAGTTCGCTGATCTGGCTCATATTCCAGATTGCTTCGACTTCTCTGCCTTTCTCCAGAAATTGCCGGGCATTATCGGCATAGCTGCGGATAGCGGCAAGGGGTTGGTTCAATTCGTGATTGATCCCCGCCGACAATTGTCCCAGGGTAGCCATCTTGGCGGCGTGCACCAATTCCGATCTGGTTCGCCGCAGCACCTCTTCGGTACTTTTACGTTCCTGGATCTCGCTGAGCAGCTTCCGGTTTGCCTCGACCAGTTCGGCGGTCCGCTCCTGAACCCTGGTTTCCAGGTGTTCGTTGGCCTCCTGCAAGGCCCGGCGGCTCCGGTCTTCGAATCGTTTGATCTCAGCCAGGCGTCGTCGTCGCTGGGCAACCAGCGTCAGCAGCAGATAGGAGATAATGATCGCCGCACCGACCAGCACATTGGTGGCAAGGATCCGTTTTCTCAGAGGCCTGATATCGGACATGATATGGACGTTCCAACCGGCCTCGTCCATCATCCTGACCTGCTGCAGTACCGTGGCCGAGCTGCCGTCACCCCGGTCGTCAAGGCTAATTACTTTGCCGAACGGATAGTCCTGAATCCGGCGCATCGCTATCGGCTCAATATCGGCATTCGGATAACGTCTGCTTTTTTTGACCAGAGCCAGTGTTCGCGGCGAGATGTCGCCGATGGTCCGAAACCGCCAACCCGGGCGAGTGGTCAAAAAGATGATGTCCTCGGGGTCGGTAACGATGAAAATCGAGTCATGATAGCCCCAGCTCTTTTCGACGGAGTCGATATCGACTTTGACAACGACTGCACCGAGAATCTCGTGCTCCAAGCGCACCGGGTAAGCGAAATAGTAACCGCGTTTGATCGATGTGGTGCCGAGGGCGAAATAACGGCCGAGCTGTCCTTTCATGGCCTGCTGAAAATAGGGCCGGTAACTGAAATTGCGGCCGACGAAAGGCCGCTCGTCCTGCCAGTTGCTGGCGGCAATGGTCAAGCCGTCTTTGTTCATCAGATAGGTGTCGGAGGCGTTACTGATACCGTTGACTGTCTGCAGGTAGCGATTGAACGCCTCGATCCGCTCGCGCCCCCCCGGATTGATCAAAAATCCGACCAGATTCTTGTCCCGCGCGAGCAGTTCCGGGAGGCTTTCATATTTACCCAGCACCCCGCGAAGGTAGAGGACGAACAGGTCGAGCTGGACAGAGCTTTCCTCGGAGAGTTCCTCGAGCCCTTTTTTATAGGTTGCGGTCGATACGCCAAACAATACCAGGACCATCACGGCCAGCGTGGTAATCCAGCCGCTGATCGAGCGGATCGCAAGAAACGTGACGCCGTACATGGTAAAGTCCGGTTTTCCTCTTGTCGATTATAAAACTAGCCGGCCCGCCCGTTTACCGGGTATACCCCGCGATGCTCTTTCTCGTTGACATCGGCTATGGACAATGGTAGCAATATTATACTTTTGATTGTTTTCAACATGTTAGCAAAGAGGCTTCGATGTCTGCCCGATTGTGGGTGATCATAGCAGCAGTGCTGACCGCATTTTCATGCTGGAGCTGTGCCGCCGACACCGGCCGGTATCTGCCGGTATACACCAGCACGCCGCGCATCAGCACCCTCGGTTTTTCCGTCCTCCCCCCGCCGGGCCGGGGCTGGTATGAGCGAGTCAACCGGGACAGCCTCTTTTATTTCAAAAAGTTGGATTCCGATAGCTACACGATCGCAAGCCGCGCCACGGAATTACATTTTAGCCAGGAATTTTCGGGAATAAATGATTTTCTTGCCCATGTAAAAGCAAGAAAGCTGATCAGCGTTGATCCGTTTCTGATCCGCAATGTCCGTCTCTTTTTTGACACCAGCGAAAAATCCCAAAAATGTATCCGCTATCGGCAACGCTATGAAGATCACCGCACCGACGGTTCGTCGGGGCTCTCGGCACAGCCGTTTACCATCGTTTCAAATACCGGTTTAATCTGTGTCCACCCCGACAACCATCGCCTCGGCATTGACCTGTTTTATCAGGAACGGCAGGCCGCGGGCGTGCCGGCACAATCATTTGCCAGTGAAGGGGAATCTTTTTTGGCCAGTCTCTCCTTTCTCTCCCTGACGGCACAACGCTGAGCAAGAGCTTCTCTTCCTCTCAACGATAGACGATACCCCGCTCGGCCAACGCTTCTTTGACCTGCCGGATACTGACCTCGCGGCGATGAAAGATGCCGGCGGCCAGGGCCGCTTCCGCCCCGGTCCGGTCAAACACCTCGACAAAATGATCGGCACTGCCGGCACCGCTCGAGGCAATAACCGGTATCTGCACCTGCCCTTTGACGTGGTTGATCAACTCCAGATCAAAGCCGCTGTTGGTGCCGTCACGGTCGATACAATTGAGCAGGATCTCGCCGGCCCCGAGTTGCTCGCAGACAGTGACCAATTGAACAACATCGACATCCCGTCCTTCCCTTCCCCCTTTTACGGTACACTGATACCAGCAATACCGCTCGCCGCCGGGCCCGGGCAGCGATGTCCCGAGGACCCGATGCTTCGTTTGCCCCGGGTCGGAAACATAGACGCGGCGGGGATCGACCGAGATTACCACCGCCTGGGCACCGTAGACCGCGGAAATCTGCTCGATGGCGCTCTCGCCGGTTTCCCGGCCGCTCGCCAGGAAAGCCTCGACGGTATAAACCGCGTCGCTGCCGATCGAGATCTTATCGGCCCCTGAACGAAAATACTCGGAAGCGACATCGAGGGCGGAATGAAATATGTTATTCGAGTCGGTAAAAGCGCGGATACCGCCACCGATGGTCAGCGGCACGAAGACCTGCTCGGACGTCCGCCGCAGCACCTCGAGCATCGGCTGGTCGGCCAGCGGAAAATCCCTGAAACCGGTGATATTGAGAAACGTGATTTCATCGGCACCCTCTTCGAAATAACGCTGAGCCAATTCCACCGGTTTACCGAGATTACGGACTTCACCGTCCGCCCGTACGTCATATTGATCACCTTTGGTTACCACCAGATCACCTCGGTCGTTGCTGCGTACGTCAAGGCAGGCGATAACCCGCTTGGCCAACTGCGTTTTATCGGCGGCGACGGCGATCTCAGCCGAGCGAAGGGTGATCGATTCATTCTTGAGAAACTGGTGCAGGATGCCAAGTCCCGCCGCCCCGCTTTTTTCCGGATGAAATTGAAAAGCGGCGATATTGCCGTGACAGATGCCGGAAACAAACGATTGCCCGTAATCGGTTGTACTGAGCAGCCACTGTTCGTCCACGTCCTCGACCCGGGCATGATATGAGTGGACGAAATACAGCTTTTCCCCCCGATAGTCGTCAAACAGCGAGCACTGCCGGTGCAGCCGGATGCCGTTCCAGCCGATCTGGGGAACGGTCAGCCGGGGGTCGGTAAACCGACTGACCGTTCCGGGAAGTACCCCGAGACCGGGCACGCCGGGTGACTCGGTGCTTGCCTCGAACATCGCCTGCAGCGCGACACAGATACCGAAAAACGGTTTGTCGGCGGCAATTCTTCGCTTAAGGGGCTCGGCAAAACCCTTTTCAACAAGCGTATTCATTACCGAGCCGAAACTGCCGACACCGGGAAAAATCAGTTTTTCCGCCTGGAGGATGTCCGCCGGCTCGGTCACGTCCCGTATCTCGCAACCAAGTCGTTGCACGGCATTGCGGACGCTTCGGACATTGCCGGCGCCATAGTCGAGTAAGGTGATCATGATTCATTAATAGCTCATTGATAGTTCAACGGAATCGCGACGACTGGAAAAAATCATCGTCGTGGCCGATGGGCTCCTTTTTCCAGATACCACCCATGACAAGAAATCGCAACAAATCGGAAAAGTGTGCATTTTCAGCATAAAAAAAGGTCGCCGCACGAACGGTCGGTTCTTCATTTTATCTAATCCGCCGGTTATCGACACGGATCGATGATACTATAATAGGCCCCGTGAGCGCAGGACCGGCAAACGACCCGGCCGTCGAGGTGCTCCTCTCTGCCGTCCTGAACCCAGTCACCGCAGCGCTCGCAGCACACCCGGCGCAACGGCCGGCCCGGCAGGTCGGTCTCGGCTATCGCCACACGAACCCGTTGCACCGTAAATAACGCTTCATCGGGCATTTCCTGATAAGCAGCCAATTGCCGTTGATACCGATCGACGATGTCCGGACGATAGCGGTCGGCCAGCTCCCGCGCCTGCTCACGGGCGGTGATTCGCACCGCCTCCGCTGTTTCCAGGTTGACAAAGGTTGCCGCCATGATGCCCACGTCGACCCAGCGCAATGACCGCTTGCCGAGACTGCAGCCGGTAACGGACTGAATCGCATCGGTGGCGCACCGATCGATCTCGACCACCACGTAGAGTTTTTTCCGGTCGGCTCCTTCCGGGTCGCGGATTCCGAGCAGTTCAAGTCCGAGCATGCTCATACGCACGCCGACAACCTGCCCGGCACAGAGGTGACCATGCAGCGCGACCGATTCGGCAAGCAGTGTCTCGAAAGAACGGTGGTCCCGGCAGCTGAAAGCTGCCCTCTCGGAAGTCATCGGTTCCCTCCGTCATGCCGGCTGCCATGGCTGAATTCCGGGTCATACAGCCGGGACCGGCCGGCCGGCCGGCTGCCGCCGAAAACCTCACCGACGCAGATCATCGCGGTCTTGGCAATCCCCGCCGCCTGCACAGTTGCACCAATGTCGGCAAGCGTTCCCGTAACCACCCGCTGGTCGGGCCAGCTGGCCTTCATGACCACCGCCACCGGGGTTTCATGCGAGTAGCCGCCGGCCAGCAGATCGGCGACGACCCCTTCAATCATGCCGACCGACAGAAAGATCATCATCGTCGAACCCGAGGCGGCCAGCCGGGTTAAAGATTCACGCTCCGGCACCGGGGTGCGGCCTTCCCGCCTGGTGATGATAACGCTCTGGGTCACTTCGGGGAGCGTCAGCTCGACACCGAGCGCGGCTGCAGCCGCAAAGGCCGAGCTGACCCCCGGGACGATCTCGTAAACAATGCCCCGTTGTTCAAGCCGGGCCATCTGTTCCCCGATAGCGCCGTAGAGCGCCGGGTCGCCGGTATGGACCCGGGCCACGCTGCCGCCCTGCTCGACCACCGCGGCCATGATCTCTATTATCTCGTCGAGATGCAGTGCCGCGGAATCGTGCAGCGGGACCCGATTGCCGGAAAACAATTCCGGGTTCACCAGGCTGCCGGCATAAATGATGCAGTCGGCCCCATCGATGAGCCGGCGGCCGCGCACCGTGATCAGGTCGACCGCCCCCGGCCCGGCGCCGATGAAATAGACCTTTCCGTTTCTCTTGGATTGTCGCTCAACCATCGTTTCGTTCAGCCCTGATGATATCAATCGGATTCAACCTGGTTTCCGGCCCTTCTCCTCCTGCAAACCGGCTGACCGAGACCCGGCTCACCGCCACCCGGTAGCCGGCATCGGCAAGCAGCCGCGGGGCCAGCGCCCGCGTCCGGTCACAGACACCAGTCAACACGATTATCGTTGATCTGGCAATCACGCTGAACAGATAGCGCAGGATCGCCTGAAGATTACCCCCTGACCCGCCGATGAATACCCGGTCCGGCAAGGGAAGTCCGGCGAGGGCCGACGGCGCCGTGCCCGGTACGACGATCAGGTTCCAGCAGCGGAATCGCTGTCGATTCGTTCGGATAGTGGCACAGCGGGCCTCGTCTTTTTCCACCGCATAGACCGTCGATTCGGGAAAGAGCCGGGACGCCTCGATACCGACCGAACCGGACCCGGCCCCGATGTCCCACAGCACCCCCTGCGACGGCAAGGCAAGCGTGTGCAGCACCGCCGCCCGAACCTCATTTTTGGTGATCAGGCCGCGACTGTGCGCCAGATCCTGTTCCCTCAGGCCAAAACGCGGGCGGTCGTCCGCGGGGCTTGCTGCCGTATTGCGCAGGATCAGGCAATTCGGTTCGTGAAAGATCTGCCCGGCCAACTCGTGCGGGTCCCCTGCCAGCAATCGCTCCCGTGAAGTCGCCAAACATTCGCCGACAAAGAGGCGATAGCGGCCGGCCTCCTGCTTGCCGAAACGGTCGATGAGAAAACGGGCAATGGCCGCCGGCGAATTGACGCGATCGGTGAACACAAACAGTTTTTCCACCTGCAGCTTTTGTTCGAGCAGGTGCAGTGGCCGGCCGTGCAGGCTGAGAAACCGTGCATCATCCCAGGGTATGCCGAAGCGGGCAAAACAAAGCTGCATGCTCGACAGCGACGGCTCGAAACTGATTTCCCAGTCGACTAAAGTTTCTTTGAGCAGGCGACCGAAACCGAAAAATAGCGGGTCCCCGGTGGTCGCAACGACCACCGGGCCGTCGCCTCCGTGGGTCTGCAGCTCACTCAGGCAACCCTGCAGCGGGGTAATCGACAACCAGGGAACGCCGGCGGCCATCGGCAATTGGGAGGTGAGCGTGTCGCGCAGTGCCGCGGAGCACACGAGCAGTGAGGCCGACGCAGCCAGCAGCTGCCGCATCTTGTCGGGAAGCTGCTGCCCCACCATGCCGATAACGTGGATCGTCGCCATTGGCTGCTCCTCTCTTTCAGCTACGTGCGATGCAGGATGCGGCCGTCACTGCCGACCAGATAGATGCTCACCGGCACACCGCATCGCTGCTCGTAGTGTTGTTGAGCCAGCCGGCAGATCAACTCGATAACCGCCGTCTCGCGACGCAGGAGAAGAATGTCAAGCACCTCTCTTGCCGTATGGGCCTGGCCGATGGCCTGGAGTGTCGCGTCTGCCACGCGGTGCCGCCGGAAAAACCGGCGAATCGCCGCCACCTCCAGCATGCCGTGCCGCACGTGGGTCTGGGCGATACCCATGGCCCCTTTGAGCAATTTCGCCCACATGGCTGCCATGTGAACCCGGCGAAATGATCGTTTTCTCACTTCCTGCAGGGAAAAGTCGAGATAATCTCCCATCATCACCAGCGCCTCTTCCGCTGCGCCGATAAGGGATTCCACCGCCCGTTCGGACGTTCTCCCGGTTGACAGAACGATTTCTCTGATACCGGTGGCTTCCGCAACATCCATGGAAGCGGCTATGGTTGCCGTCCAGGCCTCGGCGGAAATTGGCCGAACGATACCGGTGGTCCCGAGAATAGAAATCCCGCCGACGATTCCGAGCCGCCGGTTAAGCGTCTTGCGGGCCAGCTGTTCGCCGGCGGGCACTTCAATGCATACCTCGAATCGTTCCCGTCCGTCCGGGCTGACAGAAGCGAGTACTTCGCCGACTGCGGCACGGATCATCAGCAGCGGTACCGGGTTAATGGCAGGTTGTCCGACCGGTACCGCCAATCCGGGTTTGGTAACCCGACCGACGCCGCGCCCGCCGGTGATGTGGACCTGCTCTTCACCGGCAGTGGCCGCCTGCGGAAGACGGCGCACCCAGGCAACTATTTCTGCCCGATTGGTAACGTCGGGGTCATCGCCGGCGTCCTTGATAATCGCCGCACCGCCGGCGCGCCCTGTCAACCTGCTCCACAGGACGGGAAAAACAAAGCGCGCGCCGTCGGGAAACGGTATCTCCACCGTTTCCACAAGCTGTTCGCCCACGAGTGCCGCGGCGGCAGCCTTGGCTGCCGCCGCGGCACAGGCACCGGTGGTAAATCCTGAACGAAGACGGTTTTTCATAAAAGAAAAAGCCGCTTCCCGATGGGAGCGGCTTTTTACCCTGCCAGCATGCTAATCAAGTTACGTGCGCGTATAATTCTCTTTGATTCAGCTATCATTCATGGTCGGGACGAGAGGATTCGAACCTCCGACCCCAGCGTCCCGAACGCTGTGCTCTACCAGACTGAGCCACGTCCCGACTTCAGCTCAATGAATTCCAGAACTTTACGGAACTTTTCTTAACCTGCCAGGAATGTCCTACTGTCTGCTCAGTTAATGGCGTCGGACAGTTTACTGCCTGCTTTGAATTTGGCAATCTTTTTAGCCGGAATTTTGATCGATTTGCCGGTCTGTGGGTTGCGTCCGGTACGAGCATCCCGCTTAGCAACGGAGAACGTTCCGAATCCAACCAAGGTAACTTTGTCGCCTTTCTTCAAAGCGTCGGCAACGGCTGCCATGGCCGCGTTCAGAGCTTTCTCTGCTGCGGCTTTGCTGATCTCGGCTGCTCCTGCGATACTTTCAATCAGTTCCTTTTTGTTCATGAATTCCTCCCTGCTGATTCGTTCTTAGCTAAGTAACAGCAACGATTGCGCTGTTCCCTCTCTCCTTGAGTATGATGCTTTAATCAAAGAAAAAACAATTGTCAAAAGAAAAAAGTCATACTTTGCACAAAAGCGAAGGCCCCTTGCAAACCTCCACAACCCTTGATTTTCGGGCTTTTCGGCGAGAAACGGGGATAGCATAATTGAATCATTCCCCTTAATCAACAATTAAATCACAAAAAACGTAAAGAATACAAAGTTTTTGCTCAAAACCGTCACCGACCGACCAAATCGACCACCACCGTGGCAAATCCTTTTGCTTGAAAGTACGCGGCTATTTTGCTGCGCACAACGGGATCGGCCAGGCGGTCCCAATGGATATGCTGCACTTCCAACTGGAGGTAATCGCCCCTGGGTCGGACCCGACATCCGGCAAATCCGGCGCCGCCCAGAAAATCTTCCCACGCTTCGATCTCCGCGAGTCGATCCCGACTGATCAAGGTGCCGGTGGCAATCCGGGTTGCCAGACAGGAATTAGACGGCAACTCGGCGTTGGGCAGCCGGACCTGGCGCGCCGTCGCACGAATGTCGGCCTTGGTGAATCCGGTTTCGACCAGCGGCATCCGAATTCCCCGTTTCTCAAGAGCCCTGAGGCCCGGCCGAGTTTGCCGCAGATCGTCGAGATTCGTGCCGTCAACGAGAGTTGAAAAACCAAGGCGCTGCATTTCCGCGAGCAACCCGTCGTAAATTCGTGATTTACAGATATAGCAGCGCTGCCGGTCATTGGCACGGAACGTCCGCTCGGTCAGCATATCGATAGCCACCGGGTGCAACCGGGCCGTGGCGGGAAAAAAGGAGGTGATGACGCTTTCGGCACCGGCGATCGTCTGCCGGGACAGCAGGCACGAGGTCGCCAGCAGGACCAGCACCTGCTCCGGCCCCTTGGCCGTGCAGGCTGCATGACCGAGCAGCGTCGAGTCAACGCCGCCGGAATAGGCGACTGCCAGCTTGGGCAGGGTACGGAGCAGGTCGAGCAGCTCTTGATATTTCTTCGCAACGATATCGGCCATTGCTCTCACTGCGGTCCGGGCAACAGGTGCGCCGGTTCGTGCAGCAGAAACTGGCCGCGCCGCATCCATTGCTTCAAAATTTCAGCTATTTCCCGTGCCTTGACCACGCTCGACAACGGCGCCGTCGGAACCGTCAGGCCATTGATGGTGATCGTGCCGCTCTTCAGTTCCGCGTAACTGACCTCACCGTACGTCCTGGCTATATTGTTCGTATAGTCGCTTCCATAATCGACCACCTGGGTGTAGATATCGGCATCGCTTACCCCGGTAGCCGCGGCGATTTCAGCGTTGAGCACAGGGATCGGAATGCCGAGGCCAACCGCAAGTGAACAGCCATAGCCAAGGATCGACAACCCCTTCAGCCAGGCCGCCTGCATCTGGTGCAGATCACCCTGAACCATCAAGGTGCCGGCCGGCCGCCGGGGCACTCCGTTGTCACCGCGCGGCGCCGACGGCTTGTGCTGGGTTCCCTGCCAGGTCACATAGCCGATGCCGCCGCCGAGGAAAATCCGAGTACCGATGCCGATGGTTCGATAGAGCGGGTCGTTGAGCAAGGGGCTCAACTCTCCGGCACTGCAATAGGTGGCATTGCGACAGTGCGGTTTGAGCATGCCCATATAGGTGTAAACCACCTTATCGGACAGATTGACCGCACAATTATAATTTTGATAGCCATTGCGAGGATTACAGAGCAGGGCATGGGGGAGATCGGCCAGCGTAACTTCCCTTTTCAATTTACGCGCGGCATAACAGTCGGTACCGTAGCCCTTGGCTTCGAGCAGAATCGTTTGGCCCTTGAGCAGCTCTTCGATAACATGGCCGCCCCCGTATTTGAATTCTCCGGGATACACCTTATTGAGCGGGTCGTCCTCGCACGGTTCGGTCGCCCCGAGATAGGAATCGACCGCGGCCAGACCACCATAGGCCGGTACCTTGTTGAACCAGACCTGGGATGCCTTGATGGTCGGCACCGATTGACCGAAATTGAGAAATGCACCCGAGGAGCACATCGGGGCGAACGTGCCGGTCGTCACCACGTCGACCCGCTGTGCCGCCGCTTCGGGTCCTTCTTCCCTGACGATGCCGACCATTTCCTCGGCGGTCATGATCACCGCCTTACCGGCTTTGATTCTGGCATTGATTTCAGCGTAGGTTTTTTCTGTCGTTTTTCGTGTCATCTTTCTTTCAACCCGACCCGTTGCAGGGATACTTCTCCCGTATCGTAACCGTCATGGACCCGGCGGGAGCCCCCCTGCCGCAACCGGCCCGCCCTCTGGTCATCCTTTTAATCCTTGACATACATCCTTCTTTTACCTACATAATGAATCCTTGCGCCCACATCAGACACCGCTGCGGTTTCGCCGTTAACAATCCATGTCATCTGCCGCCCTACCATGACAGACAATTCATCCGAAATCAATAGAATCAGAACCAGAATTGACACCATCGACGATACTATCCTCGATCTGCTCAAGGAACGGATCGATTGTGCCAAGGCCATCGGTCGTCTCAAGGATGAGGAAAAACGCGCTAAATGGGACCCGCTCCGCGAGCGGGAAATCTATACCCGGCTGATCAAAGCCAACAGCGGCGTTTTTCCGGAACCGGCACTGCGTTCCATTTTTCACGAAATCATAACCAGTTGCCGGCTCTCCCAGAAAAAGATCCAGGTTGCCTATCTCGGCCCCGAAGCCACCTTCACCCACCTGGCCGGAGTCAAATATTTCGGCCAGGCAGCTGCCTTTAAAGCGATGGAGTCGATCGACGAGGTCTTTGCCGAAGTGGAAAAAGGCCGCACCGTCTACGGTATCGTCCCGGTTGAAAATTCCATCGAGGGCGCGGTTTACTCGACCCTTGATTCCTTCATGAAATACCGAGTCAAGATCTGCGGCGAAGTACGCCTGGAAATCAGTCATAACCTGGTCTGTAAATCGGGCAATATCGAAGACATTCAGACCGTTGCCTCACACGCTCAGCCACTGGCCCAATGCCGCGAGTGGCTGAAGAAAAATCTGCCGTCCATACCGACGCTGCCGGTATTCTCGACGAGCGCCGCCGCCCAGATGGCCGCAAATAATCCCAATATCGGCGCCATCGCCTCGTCGCTGGCCATCAAAACCTATGAACTGCAAGTCGTCGTCAAGGGGATCGAGGATTATCAAGGCAACACCACCCGATTTCTGGTAATCGGCACGAAATCGCCCGAATACAGCGGCGATGATCGAACGTCACTGCTGATCGGAACTATTGATCGCCCCGGTGCCTTGAACAAGATCCTCACCGTATTGTCCGAGGAAGGCATCAACCTCGCCAAGATCGAATCACGGCCGATCAAGGGCAAAACCTGGCAATACGTCTTTTTTCTCGATATGATGGGGCACATGGAAGAAGACCGGATCAAAAGAGGATGTGAGCGCATCCGTAACAAATGCTCCTATTTCGAATGGCTCGGCTCATATCCGACCAGCGGCGAAACGACCACCGATCTGTAAGTGCAGCCGCTTTCGAGCCACTTCGGACCGGGTCCGGCTGCGCCCCCTACCCGGCCCGGAACCCCGATGGAGACAGATGATTACGCTCGGTATTGAAAGCTCCTGCGACGACACCGCAGCCGCCGTCCTCGAGGATGACGATATCATTTGTGCCAACGTGGTATCCGGCCAGGACACCATCCACGCCCGCTTCGGCGGCGTGGTTCCGGAACTGGCCTCCCGGCACCACATGGAAGCCATCACCGTTGTCGTCGACGAGGCGCTGCGCCGTGCGGCACTCGATCTGCATGACCTCGATCTGATCGCCGTCACCCAGGGCCCGGGACTGATCGGTTCGTTGCTGGTCGGCTTTTCCTACGCCAAGGCCCTTGCCTATACCATCGACCGGCCGTTTGTCGGCGTCGATCACATGGCCGGCCACCTGCTTTCGGCTTTTCTCGAACCGATCAAACCCACCTTCCCCTATCTCGCCCTGATCGTTTCCGGCGGGACCACCGCGCTGTTCAGGGCCGACGATTTCTTCACCTTCACCCTGCTCGGACGCACCCGTGACGATGCGTCCGGCGAGGCCTTCGATAAAGTCGCCCGTCTGCTCGGCATCGGCTATCCCGGCGGCCCGGTGATCTCGCGCTACGCGCGCCGGGGAGATGCCGAGAGATTTAGCCTGCCTCGGGCCTGGCTTGAGGAGGGCTCACTCGATTTCAGTTTCAGCGGTTTGAAAACCGCCGTTCTGAGCCAATACCGGCAGGCCGGCGGCCACCGGGACGATCGCCTGCTCGCCGACCTCTGCGCCTCATTCGAGCGGGCGGTCGTTGATGTCCTGGTCGGCAAAGCTCTGCGTGCCGTCGAACAACAGGGTGTCGCCTCTCTGGTCCTGGGCGGCGGAGTATCGGCCAACGAGACCTTGCGCAGGAACATGACCGATCGCTGCCGGGAGGCGGGCATCCGGCTCCATGTGCCGGCGGTGCCGCATTGCACGGACAACGCGGCGATGATCGCTTTCGCCGGCCGAAAATGGCTGCAACACAAGGGGCCGGGAAACTGGTCGGATGATGTATTCAGCCGATCGCAACTCGGCACGGTTTCAGCACCACCCCGATGAATCTCTTTGGTGCGGCTCGATTCTCTGTTCTCCCGGACCTCGCCGGCGGTAAAAGATGGTAAACCGAGTTGCATCAGTCAAGAACACGCTGGCCGATCACCGCCTGGCACCGTCAAAACGGCTTGGTCAGAATTTCCTGATCCACCGCAGCACCGCCGAAGCGATCGTCGCGGCCGCCGGCTTTACCGGTGATGATCGGGTCGTCGAAGTCGGGGTCGGTCTCGGCGCCCTGACCATCCCTCTGGCCAACACCGTAGCCGCGGTTACCGGTATCGAAATCGACCAGGGCCTGGTGCGCTATCACGAAGATCAGCAGCTATTGCCGCCAAACGTAACGCTGCTCCATGGCGATATCCTTCGCCTCGACCTGTCGCTGCTGCAAAAGCCGCCAACCGGCAAACTGAAAATCATCGCCAATCTTCCCTATTCCATTTCCAATCCGTTTATTTTTCGTCTGATCGAGTTGCGCGAGTCCGTCGATCAGGTCGTGGTCATGCTGCAACAGGAAGTGGCCGATCGTCTCCAGGCCGTGCCGAATACCAAATCCTACGGCATCCCGACGGTACTGCTCGGCAGTTGCGCCCGGGTGGAGCGGTTGATGAGCCTTGATCGCAGCCAGTTCCATCCGAGGCCGAAAATCGATTCGCAGGTGATTCGTATCCGTTTTTTTCAGCCGCAGCCGGATCAACGCTTGTTTAAGAACGTCCGGCACCTGGTTCGCGCCGCCTTTGCCAACCGCCGCAAGACGCTGCTCAACAACCTGCTGGCGGCGGAGGGACGAACAGCAGCACCGGGCGGGGGATCGACGGGCAGGGAGGACGTGCGGAAACACCTTTCCCAGGCCATCGAATCGCTCGGCCTGCCGCCGACCGTGCGCGGCGAGGCGCTCAGCGTCGAGCAGTTTCAGCGCCTGGCCGCCACCCTTGACGATGGGGCCCGGTGATGCGTGATTTCGTCTATCACCAACCGATCAAGGTCATTTTCGGCCATCACGCTCTGGCCGCACTGGTATCGGAACTGGCCCCCTGGGCCGGACCGATCCTGCTTGTCTACGGGGGTGAATCAATCAAGAAATCAGGATTGCACCAACGGATCTGCACGGCGCTGAAAGACGGGGGGCTCAGCTTTACGGAACACGGCTCGGTGCAGGCCAACCCGCTGCTCTCCCATGTTCATCGGGGCATCGAAACCGCCCGAAACAGCTCATGCACCGCGGTGCTCGCGGTGGGCGGCGGATCGGTGATCGATTCCGCCAAGGCGATCGCCGCCGGGGTGTGCGCCGGCCATGATATCTGGAAATGCTTTACCGGCAAGAAAAGCGTGCAGCGCAGCCTGCCGCTGATCTGCATTCCCACCGTCGCCGGCTCCGGCTCGGATATGAACGGCGGCATGGTGCTGACCCACGACGAAAAGCAGCGCAAATTTGGCTTTGCCCACCGTCTGCTGCTGCCGCGGGTCAGCCTCGTCGATCCGTCGCTGACATTTTCGGTACCGCCGGACCAGACCGCCTGGGGAGCGGTGGACATCATCGTGCATTGTCTCGAAATCTACCTGACCGGTGCGCTTGATGAAGCGCCGCTGCAGCAACAATTCCTCGAAGGCATCTGCCGGACGACGTTGGCAACCTGCCGGCGACTGCAGAGCGCCCCCTGCTCGTATGTTGATCGTGCGACCATGCTCTGGGCGGCATCGCTGGCGTTGTCGGGCTTGACCTCTGCCGGCGTCGGCCGTATCGCGATGGAACTGCATCTGCTTGAACACGCCCTGTCGGTCCACCCGTCCATCGCCCATGGCGCCGGGCTGGCGGCATTGCTGCCCGGCTGGCTCAGGTTTCGCGGAGTTGCCGTCCGGCGGCGACTGGCAGTCTTCGGGCGACAGGTCTGGGCGATCAGGGAAACCGACGACGAGAAAGCCGCTGCTCTGACGATCGAGGCGTTCGAACGATTCTTCATCGCCATCGGCTGCCCGTGCTCACTGGCTGCGCTGGGAATCTCCGAGGACCGACTGCCCGAGTTGGTCGCCCACTGCCGGGAGCAGGCGCGCATCTGGCGCCTGCATGATGCGACCGACGAGGTTATCGATGGCGCCTATCGATCCTGCCTCGCCGCCCCCCTCTGACACGAAGCGGTTCAGTCACCACCCGGGACCGGCTAAGCGTGCAGGCCGGCCATCAACTCCCTGACGGATGAGCACGCTTCGACGGCGCGGACCCGGGTAACGATCTCTTCGCAGCGCTGCCGATCAACCACATCTCCGGCCAGACTGTTGAATTTGGCGATGATTTCTTCCCAACTCAATGGATTTTCAGGGTCACCTTTGGGATGATCCAACCGGCACCGGCAGGTCCGGCCGTCCGTGGTGACAATGGTGACCTTGGCCGGCCATTTCCGCGGAAAATCTTTCTCGATGTCTTCATCCCGAACGCAGGACACCCGTTTCATCAGCGCCCGGATCTCATCTGATTTGACATTTTCAAGGCAATATTGATTGAGAAAGGCGTTGCCGTTGCGCAGCGCCACCGCTGCTCCGAAGGGCATCGAGAACTGCGCGTCCACCACGCTCTGCGGCTCGGCCTTGAACTCCGGCGGATCGGCCACCAGCGCAAAACCGGCCTGCAGGACGGCCACTTCGATCCGCTCCACGTCATCGGGCCGCAGGCGATGTTCCCTGACAATCTGCAGGATGCAGTCGATGGCCCCCTGTTTGTAGCGACAACAGGCGTGTGGCTTGATGCTGGTATTCATCACTTCCCAGGGCCGGGCCCAACCGGCAAGCACCTTGCTGCTGTCCGAGGCCGGTGAGTAGGCGTGCAGAAAACCGAATTTTCCTTCGATGATACTGGCCGGCCCGGTAAATCCCTCGGCCGCCAACAGCGCGGCAATAACGCCGGCATGGGCGGACCAGCCGCCATGCAGCCGCTTGGTGAAACTCCCGTCGGCGAGAAATTCCATCGATCCGGCCGCCTGACTGCCGGCGATACCGAGCGCGTTGGTCATCTGCGCCTCGTCGAGTCCGAGCATGCAGGCCGCGGCAACGGCACCACCCATGGTCCCGCAGGTGCCGGTGGGATGAAAGCCCTGGGCATAATGGGCGGCAGGGTCCAGGGCAATGCCCAGCTTCACCATTACCTCATAACCGGCGACAATCGCCTCGACCAGCCGCTTGCCGGAACTCTCGGCCACATATCCGGCGGCCAGGGCCGCCGACATCACCGACACGGCAGGATGCAGCGAGGCGGCGTTGACCACATCGTCGAGTTCCAGGGAATGGGCGGCCGTTCCCAAGGCCAACGCGGCATAGGGGCCGTCGGCCCGCAAAGCGGTGCCGCAGACCACCACGCCGGATGGATCGGCCGCACGGCCGCGCAGAAAGCGTTGAATCGGTTGCGACGAATCACTGAGCGCGCCGCGAATCGCAACACCCAGGTAATCGAGGAGCAGATAGCAAACCCGGTCTCTGACCGCTTCGTCGAGATCGTTACAGGTTATCTGCTGGCAGCGGCGAACAATCTCTCTGGTCAGCTCCATGGCTTTTTCCTCCGGCTGAACTGTAGTAGCAGCGTCACTTGACGACGAACCGGCCGTCACGATGTGGTGATCGCCCCCTGCTTGGCCAGGGCCATGAAGTGGGCAACGTCGATTTCCTTCGGGCAGACAAACGAGCAGGCCTGCGACGAGTGGCAGCGATAAACGCCGTTCTCGCTATAAATCGTCTCCAGTCGCTGCTGTTTTTCATCTTCGCGGGGATCCATAACCCGGACGATTGCGGCCAGCATTGCGTTGGGGCCGAGGAAGGTGTCATGACCGGCGATACAGGCAGCAGCGCAGCAAAAGCAGTTGATACAGCGGGTCGCATCGACGTAGCGTGCCAACTCGTCGGGGTTGATCTGGTGCGTCTCTCCCTCGACGGCAGGTTGCCGGGGAGAAATGATATAGGGCTTGACCTGGTCCACCCGGGCGTAGGCCTGATCGGTATCGATAACCAGGTCGCGGACCACCGCCGCCACCGGCAGTGGTTCGATGAAAAAGGTACTGGTGCCAAACTCGTTTACCGCGTTTTCGACGAGCAGTTCACAGGCCAGCACCGGTTTGCCGTTGATGCGCACCGAACAGCTGCCGCATTGGCCATGCTCGCAAGAGGAACCCCAGGCCAGCGTCGCATCCTGCTCGTCGTTGATTTTGCGAAACAAATCGACAAAGCGCATGATCCGGCCCGCTTCGAGCTGGTAGGTCTGTACCCAGGTTCGACCCTGATAGGGGTCGTAGCGCCGTATGTTCAAGGTGAGGTCATGCTTTGTTTTCATCGATGTCACCGGTCAGGGCACGTGTTTCAACGTGACCTTGGATAAGAGATGTCAATATTTCCGCTCGATATAGCCGAATTTTTGGTGATGCTCGCCGCCGGCGGCAAACAGGCTCATGTCGATTTCCCGGCGACCGATCTCAACTGTCGGAAACGACGGCATCGAGGCGAGGGTGTGGTAGTTGAACTCATCCTTTCGCTCGGGATAGTCATCCCGGAAATGAGCGCCGCGCGATTCTTGCCGATGCAGTGCGGCCTGACTGATGGCCATGGCCACCATCAGCAGATTGTCGAGTTCCCAGCGATTCAGCAACTCCTGGTTCATGGCCAGGTCCCGGCAAGCCAGTGGCGCCCGTCGGGCCCGTTCATGCAGCTCGGCCAACTGCTCGATGGCCTCGTTCATGGTCTTTTCGGTGCGGAAAACACTGACCTTTTCGGTCATCAAGGTGCGCATGGCGTTTTTGATCAAGCCGACGCTTTCCGTACCCGTCGCCTCCATGTAGGTTGAAAAGCGCGCCGCGAACCGATCACCGGCAATATCCTGATGCTTGCCCGCTTCCTGCTTGAGATACGGGATCAGCCGCTCGGCCACCAGTTTGCCCATGGTAATGAGTTCGAGAATGGAATTGGTCCCAAGACGATTGAAGCCGTGGAAACTTGCCGCCGCACACTCGCCGATCGCATACAGTCCGCCGATGATCCGTTGACCGCCATCCTGGACTTCTCCGAACTCATTGGTCGGAATGCCCCCCATATGATAGTGGTTGCTCGGCCGCACCGGGCAGAGATCCTTCTTCGTATCGAGATTGACGTAGCGTTTGAAGAAACTGGACACCTCCGGGATCTGTTTTTCGTGTACGTCGTCGGAGAGATGGCGCAGATCGATCCAGACATGGGGGATGGAATGATCGGGATTGACGATGCCCCGCCCCTCACGAATTTCCGATTCGATGGCCCGGGCCACCAGGTCGCGCGGGGCCAGCTCTTTCATCTTCGGGGCATACTTGACCATGAACGGCTCGAGATCGCGGTTGCGCAGGATGCCGCCGACCGACCGCAGGGTTTCGCTGGCCAAAATCCCCGGGCCGACGATGCCGGTCGGGTGAAACTGCACCGCCTCGGGGTCCATGACCGGCAGACCCGCCTGCAGGACGAGAGCCAGACCGTCACCGGTGTTCTGCCGGCAATTGGTGGTGACCCGGAAGACCTGACCGCTGCCGCCGGTGGCAAGCACGGTGGCCTTGGCCAGGATTTTGACGAATTGGCCGTCCTTCTGCTTAAAGGCAATACAGCCGCCGCATCGACGATCTTTGATCAGCAGCTCGACGGCAATGCCTTGATTGAAAAATTGAATGCCTTTTTTCAGGGTTTCCCCCCAGCTGGTATCCATGATCCCCTTGCCGGTACGGTCGGCCTCAAACACGGCGCGATAGACCGAGGCTTCACCGAAATTTCTGGTGTGCCCGCCAAATGTCCGTTTGCTCAGCCGCCCCTCACGATCACGGGAAAAATGCATGCCTCGGTTCTCCAGCCAGAGAATCTGTTCCCAGGCCGACTCGCAGATCAGCTTCACCACATTCTGATCGGCGGTACAATCGGAACCTTTCCAGGTATCGAACATGTGAAAGAGTGTCGAGTCCAGCGGATCCCCCGGGTCGACAGCGGCCAAACCGCCCTGGGCGGTAGAGGTGTGCGACTTCTGGGGGTGAGATACCTTGGTCAGCGCCAAGACCGACGCACCCGGCATCTGCTCGAGAACTTCAGCGGCACAGCGCAGCGCGGCGCCGCCGGCGCCGATGATTAACACGTCACACCGCACGGTCGCGGCTATATGCAGAGCAGCACTCATCTGTTCTCCTTTGTCAGATCGAAACGATCATCTGAACTCCCTGCCAGGTGAAATAGAGACTGACCAGGACGATAACCCCGGTGCCCACCGTTCTGGCCCGCACTGAGGACAGATAGTCCAGGCAGATACCGCGAACCCCATAGGCACCGTGAAACATAACGCCGACCAGCAACAGCAGGTCGACGAGCTTGATGAAAGGATTGCCCATCCGGGCGATAATCACCTGGGCATCCCGGCCGAGAGCCGGGTCGAGGTGCATGAACAGCATGTGCGCCGGGATCATCAGCAGCAGGAACGCCGCGCTGATGCGCTGTAGTTTCCAGGCCGTGGAAGCACCCGAGATTCGCAGCCTGGTTATCGTCACATAGGTGAGCAGCGCACTGCTCAGAGCCAGATAGCTCCAAAAGAAAACCGGAGAAACATGCTGATTGCCGAGTATCATGAAGATGCCGAGCAACAGCAGGTAGCAGGCGGACACTACCAGGGCCCACGTGAGGACGGTGCGATCCTGCCGGACGCCATAAACTTCATAGAGCAGCAACCGACCGCCGTTGAGTGCGTGGAAGATGACCGGAATGGCCAGCAGCCACTCGACAAAGACCGGAAAGAGTGACGCAAAGGCCTGCATTTTGCTTTCAAACACCGCCGGATTGCGCAAGCTGGCCAGCGTGATGACATGAAAAAGCAGATAACCGGCCAGCACCAGGCCGCTGATTCGATGCGCCCAGGATATCACATAGGGCCACCCCTTGATTCGATGCAGATTGACCAGGTACCTGGCTCGAGGGTATCGCTCAGCTGTGGTAAATGTCATGGTAAGGCTCCGCTCTCTACTCTCATTGCTGGGCATCTCGCCCCGTTGCTCTATCAGCGTGTGTGCCCGCCGATCATAGCTGTTCGCCCGGCGGTCGCCCCTGGCCATCAGCCCGCTCACAGCTGCTCAGATAGTTGAGAAACCGATCAAGGGCGACATTGATATGATCCTCCACCAGCCGACCGATCTCGTCGATATCGGCCTGTGGATCGGCGAACAGATCATAGATCTGCTGGTGTACCCGGCAGCTGTTTTCCAGGCTCTCCTGATAATACTGGTAGGAAAAACGATGCCACAGATTCTGCATCCGCAGCGTCTGTAGCGTGGAAATGAGCAGGTCGTTGCCGGAAGCACCAATGAAGTACTCGTGAAAGACCAGATGGTGCCGGTAGTAGGCCCTGGTATCTCCGGCGGCAACCGCCGCTTTCATCAGATCCAGGGTTCCGGACAGGGCGGCCAGCGTGTCATGCTGCATGGCGCGAGCCGCCAACCGGGCTGCCAGCCCTTCCAGGACCGCGCGCACCGGGAAATGTTGCTCGATGTCGGTATGGCTGATTCGCTTGACGAAGGAGCCCCGCCTCGGCACTATGTCGACCAGACCTTTTTTTTCCAGTTCTCTGAAGGCTTCGCGGAGCGGTGACCGGCTGACCCCGAAACGCAGCTGCAGGTCCTGTTCGACGAGCTGATCCCCGCCTTTGAACTGTCCCTCCAGGATCGCGGTGGTCAACATTTCGGCTACCTGGGCCCCGAGCCCAACCGGTTTTCGCCCGTTATCGTTGTCGCTGAACTGCAGCAATGCCATCGAAGAACGACCCTTCCGCCTCTTCAGTGCCTCATCGTGGGGGCGTTGTAAGGCTGGATGCAGCGGATTATCATGGTATAATCGACTCTATCATTGTCGATATTGCAATTGTCGACAATTTACCGGGGTCGTAACGAAAGGGCAAGAAAAAAGCGTTGCGCGAAGCACTGCCGGGTCTGGTCCGCACCTGCCTACCAAAGTAACGGTGTCACTGGGGTTTTTCCGCCGCCATGAAAAAGGATGACGAGTGTTGCCGGGTCACGTCACGGCCGTGAATCCGATTTCTGCTTGACTCCCGCTTTTTCGCCATTATAGTCTCGGCAACCGTATGAAGCAAAAGCACCCGCTTCCCGGCAGATGCAGAGACCAACAACCAGCCGCCAACGCTGCCCCTCTCATCCACTACCGATTTTCAGGAGCCGAGGAAGACGAATCAAGCAAAACGTTAACGACACGCAATGAACAGCACAATCAGTACCGGGGAGGACGCTTTATGACCCTGCTCGAAGGCCTCTTATGGCTGACCCTCAATGTTTACCACGAAGCCCGATCGGAACCGCAGATAGGCCAGGTGGCGATCGTCCATGTAACACTGAACCGCGCCTTTGAACAGCACCTGCCGGTAAAAGAGGTGGTCCGGCAACCCTACCAGTTCAGCTGGACCTTTCAGAAACAGTCATACCTCCCCGATGATCCGGATGCCTTCCTGCGCAGCCTGCGCTCCGTTCTGATTGCTTTGCAGACACCTGACTTCACGGCCGGCGCGACCCATTACCACCTCGACTCGATCACGCCCGACTGGGTATCCGACTACACCTACATTGCCCAATTCGGCTCACACAAGTTCTACAAGTAGTTTCTTTTTTAGTTGCCGATTTTCATGGTTCATTGTGACGCCTGGTCATGGAGGTTGCAGTAAAAAGAGCTGCTCTGTGAGTCCGGGGACCGTTTTGCGGCTGCGGCACTAGGCGGCGGCCGCCTTTTTCAGTGCCTCTGCGATCTGCTCAAGGCGACTCTGCGGCATCTTGACGGAAATCGGATAGACCAGCGTCCGCTTCATCAATTCGACCGAGGCGGGCAACGCATCGGGGTCATAAACCACCCGCTTGCGGCCGCCCGGTTCGGCAAACGGCCACCCGTTTCTGGTCCTGGATGAACCTGCCAACAGGTGTTCCCAGCGCGGATAAAAATGCCAGCTGTTGTCGGCAAAACAGATCGCGCCGACACCCTGGTCGCCAAGAACTCCATTGACGCGCTGGCGCTGCTCTTCGTCCTGCAGGATAAACGCGAAAAAAGTGGCGGAGTCGCCTGCTTCGTCGAGGTGCCTGCGAAACTCGACGCCGGGCAGTACGGCGGCGGCCTCCCGCAATCGACTCTTAGTGGCTTGCTGCGCGGCGACCATTGCCTCGAGCTTGGCCAGCTGAGCCAGCCCGATCGCCCCCTGCAATTCCATCATCCGGTAATTGTCGCCGATGAAATGACGACCTTCGCCGCCCCGGCCGCCGGGATTGGGCTGATGGTCGTGACCATGATCGTGATACTCGGACATGGACCGCCACAGCTGCTCATCATCGGTGATGATCATGCCCCCTTCCCCGGTGGTCAGCGTCTTGACCGGGTCAAAAGAAAAGGTACCGCATCTGCCGAAGGTCCCGAGATGTTGGCCGCGAATTCGACAGCCGGCCGCCTGCGCGGTGTCTTCCAGCACCGGAACATCCACCTCTGCGGCCACGGCCATGATGCGGTCGATATCGGCACCACCGCCGAGCATATGCACGGGCATGATGCAGGCCGTCCGATCGGTGATTTTCTTTTGCAGATCAACAGGATCCATGGCCAGGGTCTGATCGATTTCGGTAAAGACAGGGATGGCCCCGACCTCGAGGATCGCCTCCCAGGTGGCGACGAAGGTGAATCCCTGGGTAATGACCTCATCGCCCGGTCCGACCCCGAGGGCCTTGAGCGCCACCTTCAGGGCGGCGGTTCCCGACGTTACCGCCTGCGCGCAGGTCGCTCCGGTATAGGCCGCGAACGCCTGTTCGAATTCCCGGACCTTGTAGATGCCCCGCCGTTGTTCAGCGAATTCATAACGAAATAATACGCCGGTATCCAGAACCTCCAGGATCTGCTCTCTCTCTTCATTTCCCAATACTTCAAAACCAGGCATGTTCTTTTCTCCTCTGCATAGACCGACCACGTATCGGACGGTCATCTCTTTGAGACGATTGGTCGATTCGAACGTGGCGACCCGTGACCGATACGTTTGCTCGGACGACCGGCGATAGGAGGCCACGACGCGGCGTTACACGTTTCATTTTCATAGACGCCCATGATTGGAGGTCACAACGAACGATGAAAATCGCCATCGTGGTCGGCAGGGGTGACCGGTCAACAGGTCGTCTTTATCGCCAGATTGTCGATCAGCCGTACCCGCCCGCCGACCAGCATGGCGCCGACGGCGCGGCACCCCGGTTCTACTCGGTCGCGCTCCTGCAGGGTTTCTTCATCGACAATGGTAAAATATTCAACAGAGCAGAGGGGCTCGGCGTCAATCATTCGCCGTCCGATCCTGCGCAATTTTTCCGTCGGTGCACCGCGGCCGACCCGCCGCACCTCCTCTTGCACGGCCTGCAGCGCCCGGTAAAGAACCAGCGCCGCACGCCGCTCGTCCGCCGACAGATAGAAATTTCGCGAACTCATCGCAAGGCCGTCCACCTCCCTGACCGTCGGGTGGCCGACAATCTCCAGCGGCAGATGCAGATCGGCCACCAGCCGCTTGACCACGGCCAGCTGCTGAAAATCCTTTTCGCCGAAAACCGCACAATCAGGGCCGATGATATGAAACAGCTTGGTAACGACAGTGGTCACGCCACGGAAATGCCCCGGCCTGCCGGCACCGCACAGACCTTGGCTGAGCGCCCCGACTTCGACAACGGTCTGATCACCGGGAACGTACATCGCATCGACATTGGGACAAAAGAGCAGATCGACACCGCTGGCCCGGGCTTTGTCGCAATCCCCGTCCATATCGCGCGGATAATCGGCAAAATCTTCTGCCGGTCCGAATTGTGTCGGATTGACGAAAAGACTGACCACCACTCGGTCGGCCAGCTGCCGGGCCCTGTCCATCAGGGCGCAATGACCGGCATGATAGTAGCCCATGGTCGGCACCAGACCGATCCGGTCACCCTGGTTCCGCCACCGTTGGAGAGTATCTCTGGTTTGTGCGATTGACGAGGCGACGATCACAGCGTCGCCTTGATGCTGGCGATTTTTTCTTCGACCAGACCGCGCTGGCCCCCGCCGCCCTGCCCGGAAGTGCTTGCCAGATACTCCTCGTAGATCTCCATGGCACGCTCTCCCTGACCGCTTATCTCGTAGACCCGTCCGAGTCCGAGATAGCCGATCTCGGAAAAACCGTCAGTGGTCTTCAACGTTTCATAGGCGGACCGGGCCCGATCAAAATCGGCGAGCACCTCGCTGGTCAGGGCAATACCATAGGTGAGCAGCGGGCTCAGCGGCGACGAGTCACCGATTTCTTCGCGCACCTCGAGATAGGTCTGCCGGGCCCCCTCGACATCTCCGCTCCGTGCCAGTTCCTGGGCTCGACCGATACTGGCCCATAGAGCAGCGTCGGTGCCGCTGTAGGCATCTTCTACGTCCGTCAGCGCACCAATCAGTTCCTGACCTTCAAGCTCGACCGCTTCCGCAAGCGCCGCGGAGGCCTGTTCAACTCTGTTTTGCCGGTATGAACCGTACCACGAGCCGGCCACCACGACGACGACGATTGCCGCCGTTATTACCTGAATCGCCCGTTTATGCCGCTTGACAAAAGCGATAAACGTCGGCGGCAGATTGAGCTGTTCAAGCAGCGCTTCGAGATTGTTTTTGTCGCGCTCGTCGACATACGGTTTCACGAACACATCATCTTTGGCCATGGCAGTCTCCGCAACGATCAATTGCCGATATTATTTTTTCCGGGTACATTTCAGGCTGTCATTTATAGTACAAAAGCGTTCGGGTGTCCATCGGTAAACGGTGGATATTTCCGGACCATCCTCTGTCATTTTACCATTCACAATGCTCATCAAAGAGATCAAGACGGTCAGTGAACTGACCCGGGACATCTCCCGACTGCTGGAAAGCCGGTACCGATTCGTCCGCATCGCCGGGGAGATCAGCGGCCTGCGCCGGCCGTTCTCCGGTCATTATTATTTCCTCCTCAAAGATGCGCAGTGCCAGATCAGGGCGGTCCTGTTCAAAAATCAGCAGCCATTTCTCACTCAGGAACCACGGGACGGCCAGCAGGTCATCTGCGACGGTCGGGTGACGATCTACGAACCGCGGGGCGAATACCAGATTATCGTCGATACGATCGATTTCCACGGTACCGGGCACCTGCAGATCGCCTTCGAACGCCTGAAACAGCGGCTCAAAGAGCAGGGTTTATTCGATGCGGCCAGCAAAAAGCCGATCCCCCCTTTCATCGAAAAAATCGTGCTGATCACATCACCGTCCGGAGCTGCGGTTCATGACTTTTTAACCGTCTGCCATAAGCGCCGGGCCTCGCTTCAGATCCAGATCCTGCCGGTCCGGGTCCAGGGCGACCCAGCGGCCCAAGAAATCTCCGCCGCCATCGACAAGGCTCATGAGCTGCAGCCCGATGTCATCGTCCTCTGTCGCGGCGGCGGTTCCATCGAAGACTTGTGGGCCTTCAACGAAGAGGAGGTGGCCCGGGCCATACACCGGGCCCGTATTCCAATCGTCACCGGCATCGGTCATGAAACCGATTTCACTATCGCCGATTTCTGCAGCGATCTGCGCGGGGCGACGCCGACCGGGGCTGCCGAACTGCTGGTTGTCGACGGCGCCGTTTTAAACGAACGAGTGGCAGCTCTTGGCGCGCGTCTGCAGCGCAGCTTTTCCTGGCGGATCGAGTCAATCAGCAGCCGGCTCGATCACCTCAACCGCTTTCTGTCAACCTTCGACGCCGCTTTCAGTCACCCCACGATGCGGCTTGACCGGGCAGCGTCTCGGTTGATCGAAACCATGTCCCGCCGACTCGAACGGGCCCGGCATCGCAGTGACGAACTGGCCGGCCGGTTGCGGCACAACTCGCCGCTGCAAACGATCGCTGCCTACCAGAGCAGGCTTGCCCGTCTTCGCGAGATGGTAACAATCGGCGGCCGGCAAACCATCGACAAAAAGCGGCACCGATTGCAGCGGGCGGCCGCCGTGCTTGATTCGCTCAGCCCGCTGGCCACGCTGGCACGCGGCTATTCGATCGTCTCGACCAGACCGGCACCGGACCGTGGCAGCCTCCTGGTTACCGACGAACGACAGGTCGCCGTGCATGATCGCATCACCATCGCACTGCACCGGGGTCGACTCGAGGCCCAGGTCACCGCGACGCACAGTCCTTCATGTTCTCGTGAAAAAAAACGTGACACCAACGACTGACGGGGAAGAGTGGCCGCTGCGGCAGTCCGGAGCGCTCGGCCCCGCCCCTGCCGCAATTCGGCATGGCGGGCAATTCAGGCAGCGGTCAACAGCTCCAGGCCGGAGAAAAAATAGCCGATCTCAAAGGCGGCGGTTTCAGGGGCATCGGACCCATGGGTGGCGTTTTCGCCGACCGAGGTGCCAAACTCACATCGGAGGGTGCCGGACGTCGCGTCGGCCGGATTGGTGGCCCCCATCAGGTCCCGCCATTTTTTGATGGCGTTCTCGGCCTCCAGGACCATGACCAGACATGGCCCACTGCTCATGAAGTCGGTCAGCTCTCCGAAGAAAGGACGCTCCCGATGAACGGCATAAAACCCTTCCGCTTCAATCTTGCTTAAAAACAGCTTTTTCATACCCACAACCCGGAATCCTTCGCTATAAATCCTTGCCAGAATCTTACCGGCATGACCGGCGGCAAAGGCATCTGGTTTAATAATGGCAAATGTTCTTTCCATGACAGGCTCCTCTTTCTTTCAGCGATAGTTTTTATAAAATACACATTTTCATGCTTCGTGGTGACTCCCAATCAGGGAAGCTTTTATATGAAAATCAGTTCCCCTGGCTGGCGCTCCCCGGGCTGGCCGGTTCTGCCGGAGGCTGCATCGCGAAGGCCCGGCGGGACGGAGAATCAGGCCCGAAGGGCGGCGCCTCTGCAGCATTACCCAGGATAATTGTCAAGGCTCGTGGGTCGAGATCGACAACCGATCTTCGGAGAGCAGAATATAATCGACGTGCTTCTCGATTTTTTGCAGCGCAGCGAGCGTTTCCTCGGCACCCTGACGGCAGGCACCGCGCAGCTGGTCGCCCCATTGTTCAATCATCTCCGTATCGATCTTTCGCTCCTGGTTATCCTTGGCCCACTCCGTGCCTATCTTCACCCCGATCCGCTGCATCATGACCTGCCTAGACGGCCATTCTTCTTCGGGGAAGATTTTCAGCAACTCCTCGGAAATCGCCGACCAACCGTCAAAAAACAGGACCCCCTCCTGAAAGCGCCGATACCACTGACGCTCCTGCTCACTCAACTGATCGAGAACCTCGGGGCCGATCTCAAGAACGTTGCTGCGGCCCCGTTGCTGGTACTCAATCGCGCTCCGCTGGCCGTTGGCGGAAACAGCGGTAACACCGAACAGGTGGACCGAAAAGAAAATGGCGACAAAAGACAGAGCCGGCAAACGGACCATGGGGATCAATGCTCCTCGCCGGCCGCGGCAAGGCGCAGCAGCGCATTGACGATCGCCACGGCTACCGGACTACCGCCGGTACGTCCCGTATTGGTGATAAAGGGATAGTCGCGCTGACTCAAGAGGGCTTTTGCTTCGGCGGCATTGACAAAACCGACCGGCACCCCGATGACCAGCTCAGGGGTGAGCTCACCCCGCTCGATCATCTCCATCGCCGTCAGTAAGGCGGTCGGAGCGTTGCCGACGGCGATGATGCCGGGATCGTCGGCCATCGCTCGCCGCAGAGCGGTTTCGCTTCTGGTTTGTCCGTTGAGGCGGGCCTCCTCGGCAATGCCCGGATCTCCGATCCGGCAGATCACCCGGCCATCGAAGCGTTCGACCAGGCTGCGGTTGACCCCGGCGGCTCCCATCGTGACATCGATGGCGATCGCCCTCCCCTGCCGGATCGCCTCGATACCGGCGCGGATTGCCCGATCATGAAAGACCAGGGATCGGGCGAAACTGAAATCGCCGCTGGCATGGATAACCCGCCTGATGATCTGAAACGTCGACCGGTCAAATGATTCCGGCCGACGTCCGGTCTGGTCAAAAAACTCCTCTTCGATCATCGCAAAACTGAGGCGTTCGATATCCTCCGGAGCAACGTCTTTGATCATTCCACCGCGCATGGTTCATCCCGTTCGAGTCGTCGTCGAAGGTGACTCAGCACCTTCGGCGTATTGGCAAAATGCAGATGAATATAGCTCCCGAGAGCCGATCCGACACTATAGCCCTCCAGTGAGTTATTATCAAGGTGATAGCAGGTCTCGATGAGGTCGGGCGGTTCGTCGGCCGAATGGTCGGCAACGATGTCCGAATAATGAAATTCGTGACCGTACAGATAATCTCCGCAACATCCGAGCAGGCAATCATGCCGCAGCCGGACGGTTCGATAACCGAGCCGCCGCAGGCGCCTGCCCATGGTCGTCTGAAACGGGAAAATACCGGTCATCTCGTGCATGACACCGGCCTGATCGACCAGGTTCCTGCAGAGATACATAAAGCCGCCGCACTCACCGTAGATCGGCAAACCGGCCGCAAAACGTTGGCGGACCGCGGCGCGCATCCGCTCGTTGGCACTGAGCTGGGCAGCGTGCAGTTCCGGATAACCGCCGCCGAAATAGAGCAGGGCCACCCCGGCCGGGAGCCGCCGGTCGTGCAGCGGGCTGAAGCGAACAAGGTCAAAACCGGCCGCGCTTAACAATTCGAGATTCTGGTGGTAATAGAAGCAAAAAGCCTCGTCCTCGGCCACGCCGATGCGTCGTTTCGGTCCGATACCGAAACGGTGCCTGGGCGGTCGGCCGCCTGGCCGTCTCGGCCGGTTGGTCTGGTTTCCCGACTCCAGTATGGCGGAAAGATCGAGATGCTCCTCGACGGTTTGCACCAGCCGGCTGCGGGCCTCATCGTCAAGGGGATGCTCGCTGCCCATGTGCAACCCGAGATGGCGCTCGGCAATGGCGAAACAGGGGTCGCGCGGTACCCAGCCGACGATCCGGGTCCGGCAGTGCTGCATCACCGCCTGCTCTATCAGCTGACGGTGGCGCGGCGAGCCGATTCGATTGAAAATCACGCCGCCGATGCAGAGCCGGTCGTCGAAATCCTCAAAACCTTTCACCAGCGCGGCATTGCTCTCCGCACTCGACTGGGCGTCAACGATCAGAAAGACCGGGACCTGCACCGTTTTGGCCAACTCCGCGGTGCTGGCCGAACCGCCGTCGAACAAGCCCATCACTCCTTCGATCACACAGATCTCCGCGGTTTCAGCCCGGTCGAAAAAAAGGTTGCGGCACGCATCACCACCCATCATGTGCAGGTCAAGCGTGTAAGAGGGGCGGCCGGTGACCGTTTCGTGGAGCGTCGGGTCGATGAAATCGGGGCCGCACTTGAACGGCTGCACCCGATACCCGCGCCGTACCAGGGCCGCCATGATACCCAGCGTCAGCGTCGTCTTGCCACCACCGCTTCGCGTGGCACCAATGAGAAAAGAAACCTGTGTCATGTTACCTCAACACCGTGTCAACCATGCCGATCAGGGCCATCATAGCGGTAGTAAACAGGATCGCGGCGCCGATTACCAGCCGATTGCAGCGATCGATATCTCCACCATCCGGCTGCCGCAGGCCGCCACCGATCAACGGCTTGCGCTGCTCGACGCCGAAATAGCTGGCCGCCCCGCCCAGCTGGACACCAAGCGCACCGGCCGCGGCCGCTTCGGTCTGACCGCTGTTCGGACTCGAGCTCCGCAGACGATCGCGCCGGAACGTGCGGGCCGCCTGCCGACCTTCATAACCGAGCAGATAGGCGGCGCCGATCACAGCCAGGCCGCTGATCCTGGCCGGCAGGAAATTGGCCCAATCGTCCACCCGGGCCGCACACCAACCGAATTCACGATATCGCTCATTTTTGTAGCCCCACATCGAGTCCATCGTGTTGATCGCCTTGTAGCCGACAGCACCCAACGATGCTGCGTAAAGCGGCTCGACCCCGGCAGCTCCGCCGACCAGGGCGGCCACCAGAGCCCAGAAAATCGGCGCGGTGACGCCGTCGACCAGATTCTCGGCCACCGATTCGATGCAGGCCCGGGCGACACCGCTCGGGGCAAGAGAGTCGGTATCGCGGCCGACCATCATCGCCACCGCCTGCCGGGCCCCACCGAGATCGTCTCCGAGCAGGCGAGCGCTGACCTGCCGAGCATGGCGAACCAGATCGCCGGCGGCAATGCTGAAGTAGAGCACCGTTACCGCCGTCACCAGGCCGGCCGGTGGCTGAAGCCGGCTCATTATCAACAACAGAGCCACCCAGACCGACAGGCTGCCCCCGCTTACCATGCCGCAGGCGAGTATGCCGCTGCCCCGCCGCGGCAGCCATGGTTCGGCCCGGCGGGCCAGCCGTTCGACGTGCTCGCAGAGATTACCAAGCAAGCGGACCGGATGATACCGCCAACGCGGATCGCCGATCAGCAGATCGACCGCCAGTACCGCCGCAACGGCAATAAACAGCGTCGCCATGGGCGGTCACAGGCCGATCAGCCGGTAGATGCGTTCCAGCGAAAAGCAGGCTCGCACCGTTGCCGCCAGCTCGTCGAGATTCTTGTCAAGATCGTATGGGGCCAGCACCTGGTCCATGGCCTCCAGTCCTTTGGCGAGCCGAAGCCGATCGATAAACCAGCGGCGGAACAGGTCTTCGTCGAACAATCCGTGCAGATAGACGCCCCAGATCCGGCCGCTCTCGTCGCTGCCGCCGCACCTCGTCCCGTCCGGGAAAAAAAGCACCGGTTTGAGATGATTATCGGTCACCCCGTGGTGAATCTCGTAACCGGCAACCGGCAGATCCGATACCAGATGGGTGCCGGTCCGCCGGCGCAGGATCTTATCGGACTGCAGCACGGAGTTGACCGGCAGCAAGCCGAGCCCGGCAGCGATCTCGGACTCGGTCTCCAGCCGGTGCGGGTCCCGGATGGTCTGCCCGAGCATCTGGTAGCCGCCGCAGATGCCGATCAGAGTGCCGCCGCCCGCTGCGTAACGATGCAGCGCGTCGACAAGACCTGCCCGGGCCAGCGCGGTCAGATCGCCGGCGACATTTTTCGATCCGGGCAGGATCACCGCGTCCGGCCGGCCGAGGTCGACGGCCCGGGAGACGAAACGAATCGCAACGTCCGGCTCGCCGTGCAACGCATCGATATCGGTATAATTCGAGATGTGGGGCAGGTCGACAACCACGATGTCCACCTGGTCGGCCGTCGCCTCCGGCGTGGTGTAACAGCCTTCGCGCAGGGCCACCGAATCCTCCTGCGGAATCGCCATCCCGGAGATATAGGGAACCACCCCGTAGACCGAACGACCGGTGTGGCGCTCGATAAATCGATGGGCATCGTCCAGCAGCGACTGGTCGCCGCGGAACTTGTTGACGACAAAACCGGAGACCAGCTGCCGTTCCCACTCTTCGAGCACATCCATGATGCCGGCAAAAGACGCGTAGACCCCGCCCCGGTCGATGTCGCCGACCAGCAGAACCGGCGAGCGTGCCTCCCGGGCCATTTTCATATTGACGAAATCGTGGCGCTTGAGATTGACCTCGCCGGGTGAGCCGGCCCCTTCCAGCACGATCACGTCGTAGTCGGCGGCCAGCTCGTGATAGCTCTGCCGGGCGGCGGACCAGGCCTGCTCCTTGTACTGATGATATTGTCTGACGTTCATCGTGCCGACCGGTCGGCCGTTGACAATCACCTGGCTGCCGGTATCGCTGTTCGGTTTCAGCAGGACCGGATTCATTCGCCAGTCCGGGTCGACCCGAGCGGCCATCGCCTGAACCACCTGGGCCCGCCCCATCTCGCCGCCGTCACGGGTAACATGGGAGTTCAGCGACATGTTCTGGGCCTTGAACGGCGCGACCCGCAGACCTTCCTGCAGGAGAATGCGACAAAACGCGGCGGCCATGATCGACTTGCCGGCATTGGACGAAGTGCCCTGAAACATCAAGGCCCGGGGCCGCGTAGATGGCCGGGACGAACCGTGCCGAACGGATGGTTCGACACGGTCTTGCAAGGCCTCGATCAGCAGCCGGTTTTCCTCCGCGGTTCGCACGGCAACGCGCACATAGGAGCGATCGAGCCCCTGGTAATTGGTGCACCGCCTGATCACGATGCCGCGGGTCAGCAGTTTGGCGTAGAGCTCTTCGGCATCGGGACCGTCGAGGCAGCGCACGAGCAGGTAATTGGCCGCCGAGCCATACACCTTCAGGCCGGCGATCCGGGCCAGTCCTTCGGCGAGTTCTCGGCGCAGCCGCCGGCAGGTGCTCCTGGTCAAGCGGCAATAATCGTCATCGCGCAGCGCCTCGGCGGCAACGCTCTGGGCCAGGGTGTTGACCGACCACGGCGGCAATAACCGCCGCATCCGCTCGGCGTAGCGCTCGGGGAAGATGCCGAAACCGACGCGCAGGCCGGGGAGCGCGAAGAATTTGGTCAGCGAGTTGAGGGTGATGATATTGTCGACACTACCGCCGACGGTCTGGAAATCAGCCGTAAAATCATGAAACGCCTCGTCCACGACAAACAGCGTGTGCGGAAAAGCCCGGGCCGCCGCGCGGATCTCATCATCGGCCAGCAGCGAGCCGGCCGGGTTGGCCGGGTTGCCGAAGATCACGATCTCCCCGCCGCGCAGCCAGTCGGCGAGCCGGCCGCCGGTAACACCAAAACCGTCGGATTCGTCAAGCTCCACCGTCCGCACCGCAAACCCGGCGGCGGCGAACACCCGCTGGTAATCGATATAGGACGGCACCGGAATGATCACCGGTCGCGGTTCGACAAGGCGCGGCAGCAGGTGCAGCAGTTCGGTGGTACCGTTGGCCGCCACCACCAGGGATTCGTCGACCCGGTAGCGATCGACAATTGCCCGGGTCAACTCCCGGCACTCCGGGTCGGGGTAATGGGCAATCATCTCCAACTGCCGATTGACATGGGAACGCAACCAGGCCGGCGGGCCGAGCGGGTTGATATTGGCGCTGAAGTCAAGCAACTCCGCGACGTCGCCACAGGCCCTCCTGAGCTTGTGGATATTGCCGCCGTGTTCCTGCCGGCGGAGTGGTTCGCACCCCGTCGTCCGGTCTCTGGCATCTACCGTTTTCATTGGCTACACATCTTCAGAGAGTCATTGAATATATCGTCAGGATCGCCGTCTCCGTCATCTCGCAGGTCGCTCCGAGGGTATCCCCGGTGGCGCCGCCGATTTTTTTCCGGCAGAGTGCGGCCAGCGACAACAGCACGAGAGCGGCAATCCCGAAAATCAGCACCGACCTGGGGCCCGCCAGCACGAGCGTCAGCAGAACCATCAGCAGGATCGACACAACCGCCGCCTGCCGGGTGGCGTCGCTGTAGAACAGCAGCCCCAGTCCCGATTCGCGGCGGGCATAGGGAAGCAGAGCCATCAGGCAGACCATGGCGACCCGGCCGGCGGTGGCGGCGACCAGTAACGCAGCAACCATCTGGCCACCACCGATCGAAGCCAGCGCCGCCGTCTTGACGATCAGCAGGCAGCAGATCGCCGCACTGCCCATGACCCCGACCCGGCTGTCCCGCATGATTTCCAGACACCGCTCCCGGGGCGTGCCGCTGAAAAAGCCGTCGGCGGTATCGGCCAGCCCGTCGAGATGAATGAAACCGGACAACAGGCTGAGCAGGATGGCCAGCAGTGCGCCGACCACCAGGGGCGGCAGGATCGGCTGCAGGACCAGGAAGAAGGCGGCGGTCAGACCTCCGAGCAGCAGGCCGACCAGCGGAAAATAAAACAGCGCGGCGGCAAAGGAGCGCTGTCCGGCGGCGCCGCGGCCGCCGACCGGAATGATGCTCAGAAAGCCAAGGGCTGCCAGAAACGATCGGACGGGGTGTCCGACGGCCCGGCGGGCGATGCTTTCCCGGTGCTGGGGCGGCACGGTTATTTGTCCGCCTGGGCGACAGCCGCCTCATCAAAGGTGGCGATGTCGACCAGCACCGCCCGGGCCGCCTCGACGATATTCATCGCCAGCGCCGCTCCGGTCCCCTCGCCCAGACGCAGGTTGAGATCGAGCAGCGGCCGGGGCCAGCCGAGCAGCTCCTGCATGTATTTGTGACCGGGCTCCACCGAGCGATGCGCACAGATGATATAGTCGCGAACGAACGGTTCGATCCGGTAGGCGATCAGGGCTCCGGCCGTGGAAATCAGCCCGTCGACCAGGACCGGTTGGCGCTGCGACGCGGCGCCGATGATCAGGCCGGCGATGCCGCCGATCTCAAAGCCGCCGACCGCGGCGAGGACCTCCAGCCCGTTGGTCGGGTCCGGGCGGTGGCGTTGGAGGATCTGTTTGAGGATGGCGATTTTACGCTGGTATTGCTCGTCGTTGAGGCCGGTGCCCCGGCCGGTGACGTCCTCGACTGGCCGGCCGGTCAGCACCGCCGCGATCGCCGAGCTGGGCGTGGTATTGCCGATGCCCATGTCCCCGGTGCCAAGCAGGTCGTAATCGCGCAATGACCGGGCCACTTCGATACCGGCCTCAACGGCGCGCCGGGCGGCGGCAATGCTCATCGCCGGACCCCGGGCGATATTGTTGGTTCCCGGACCCACCTTCTTGTCGATGATCTTGCCGCCCCGGCTGAGCGCGCTCAAATCGCTGTTCACTCCCATGTCGACCACCAGCACCTCGGCGCCGGCCTGCCGGGCCAGCGCATTGATGCCGGCCCCGCCGTTGACGAAGTTGACAACCATCTGCGGCGTGACTTCCTGGGGAAACTTGCTGACCCCCTCGGCGACCACCCCGTGGTCACCGGCCATGGTAACAACGACTTTGCGCTTGAACGACGGGGTCATCGATCGGGTCATGCCGGCCAGTTCGACGGCCAGATCCATCAGATCCCCCAAGGCCCAGTGCGGCAGCGCCAACTGTTCGAGCCGGGTCTTGGCCGTCTCGCGCATTTCACTATCCTGCGGAAATATTTCCCGGCAGGTCTTCTCCAGCTGATTCATGCTTCTCCTTTGTTTGCTTTTAACCAGAGGGGCAACCCGCAGCTGACCAGCACCACCTCATCGGCCCGGGCGGCGATCCGTTGATTGCAACGGCCGATGAGATCCCGGTAGAGGCGGGCCAGCCGGTTTTCCGGAACGATTCCCATGCCGACTTCAGCGCTGACCAGGATGGCTCTGCCGCCGGTAGTGCCGAGCTGCCGCAGCAGGTCATCGACCGCGGCCAGCACCTGCGTTTCCGGATCGTCGAGAGAACTCCACGGCAGCTCATGCAGGAAATTGCTGAGCCAGAGCGTCAGACAATCAATCAGGTAAACGTCATAGCCCGGGTGATTCTCCAGCGCCCTCCCCAGCCGCAACGGCTCTTCGACAGTAGCCCAATCCCGGGGGTCACGGGCAGCCCGGTGGCGCGCCACCCGCCGGGTCATTTCCGCATCGGCGGCTGCGCAGGTCGCAAGAAAACACCTCCGGCCGACAATCGCCTCGCCGCGCCGCTGCGCATAATCGCTCTTGCCGCTGCGCGTTCCGCCGATCACCAGAATGATCTCAGCCATCGTGATCTCCGCTGCGATTGAGAAACTCGAGCGTGCAGAAGTCCGGCTGACGGTTGACCAGCGTAACAGCCGCTTCCTTGATTCCGAAGGTATACACATGATCGTGCCCGAGATTGAGCAGATGGCAGAGCGCCCGCCGGATGACGCCGGCATGAGTGACCACGAGGGCTCGCTGGTGACCGCGGGCAGCAAGCTGGTCGAACCAGTCGGCGACACGCCGGCTGAACACCTCGATCCCCTCGCCGCCGGGAAAGGAAAACCGCCCTCGCTGCTGCTGCCAGCGATCCAGGTTGGCCTGGTCACGCTCGGCGATCTGGGCCAGGGTCAATCCCTCCCACTGGCCGAAATCGATCTCGCGCAGTTCATCGGCAATCGTCGTGTCGACGGCCACCTCAAGCAGCTCGAGGGTATCGAGGCAGCGTTGCAGCGGGCTGCAATAACAGGCATCGAAGGCAACCGAGGCGAGCAGCGATGCCGAGCGCCGAGCCTGTTCCCGCCCTTCCGGTGACAGCGCGATATCGGTGCTGCCGTTATAGGCGTCGGGGGCGGTGGTGCGCCCGTGTCGAACCAGGTAGATATGCATGATGCTGTCAATCCAGACGATATTTTTTACGGTAACCGCGCGGCGTAATCATCTTGCCGCGCCACACGAAGGTATGGGAATTGCCGACGATCACCGTGGTCTGCATGTCGATCAATTCCGTAGCGAAGGCCTCGAGGCTGGTAACGACGACCCGCTCCCCCGGCCGAGTGGCCGCCGTGACGATACCCACCGGTGTTGTCGGTTCCCGGTGTTCGCCGATGATCTCCATGGCCCGGCCCAATTGATGCAAACGCTTTTTGGATTTCGGGTTATAGAGCACAATGACAAAGTCCGCCAGAGCAGCTGCCTGCAATCGCTGTTCAATCGTCTCCCAGGGGGTCAGCAGATCGGACAGGCTGATCGACGCGAAATCGTGCATCAACGGGGCGCCGAGTTTCGCCGCACAGCCGCTTAAGGCGGCAATGCCGGCAATGACCCTGATATCGACCCGGCTGTCGAGCTCGGCGGCCATCTCGTAAACCAGGCCGGCCATCGCGTAAATTCCCGGGTCACCCCCGGAGACCAGCGCCACCTTCTTGCCGCCCTCGGCCAGCAGCAGCGCGCTCCTGACCCGGTCAACCTCCTGCATCATTGTCGAGGCAAGGACGTCCTTGTCGGCGATCACGTCGCCGAGGAGTTCGAGATAGGTTCGATAGCCGATCACCACCTCGGCCTCCCGCAAAGACTCTCGTGCCGCCGGGGTAAGGTAGGCCAGCGATCCGGGGCCGGTGCCGACGACGCTCAGTCGGCCCGTTGCGCCAGTGCTGCCGTTATTGTTTTCCATTTTATTTTGTTGATAACCAATATACCGGGTTTTTCAATGGATCCGGCGGCGAGCATCGCCGCCGCTTCGCAAACGCTATACGCTCCGGTTTTCTCATACACCTTCGCCGAGGCCGATGGAACGGCCACGCGGTTTAAGTGCTCCTTGGAGAAAAATCGGATCGGCCAGCGATACCGCCTGGCAATCTGCAGCAGCCCCGCCTCCTGCTCTTTGATGTCGATACTGGCAACGCCGGCGACACTGCGCGGATCGAGGCCAAAACGGTGCTGCATATCTTCGACGGCCCGGGCAAAGTCGCTCTCCGTGGCCCCCATCCGGCAGCCAAAGCCGATAAAGAAACGGCACGGCAGCAGATGAAGCACGGCTTGATCAACCGGGGACTGGCGGGAAATGACCAGATCGGCATCCTCGACGGCGGCACAGTCACGAAAATCATCGGGCAGCCGGTCAACATCCCGCCCCTCCCGAAAAACCCGGATAAATCCGCGATTGAGCAGACGTGTCGTAACTGCCGCAAGCTGCTGCGGGTTGGCGATGCGGCAGTGTTGTTCAACCGCCCACAGATCGACCGCGGTATGACCGCTCACGTCGGAGGCGGTGGAAACGACCGCCTGGCCGCCGCAACTCCGTGCCACCAGTCTGGCCAGTTCGTTGCCGCCGCCGATGTGGCCGGAGAGCAACGATACGGCATAGTGGCCCTGCTCGTCCACGACGACCACGCCCGGATCACTGGTCTTGTCGCGGCAGAGCCCGGCGATGCAGCGGACGACGATGCCGGCGGCCATGACGCAGATCAGCCCGTCATAGCGGTACCAGGCTGTTTCAATGGCGTTTCTGACTCCGTCTTCAGTGGTCAGCACGTCACAGTCGGCTACCCCGCTGCTGATCGTCCTGGCGAGGTGCCGCCCCCTGTCGGTAATGGCGAGGATGGCGATTCTCATCATCGACGATTCACGCTGCGTTTCACTGCGTCACCGGACCGCCGGCTCGCACGGACGGCACGGTCACGGCGTCTGGTCCGATATGGTTTGCCCTGCTCTTATTTCCCGGTAAAGCCGTGACGCTTGGTCCTGGCCCCGGGCGATCTCCGCTTCGCTCAGTACCGTAGCCAGATAGTCCCTGGCCTGGGCGCCGTCACCAAAGCCGTTGCTGGCGGCGACACTGAACCAGGCATAGGCCTTGGTCACGTCGCTCTGTTCGACGCCATTGCCCGTGTACCAGATGATGCCCAGATTGTACTGGCCAATCCCGCTGTTCCGGTAGGCGGCCTGGCGAAACAATTCGTATGCTCTGCCGAAATCCTGTTCGACGCCGCGGCCGACGAAATACAGGAAGCCGAGCTCTATTTGCGCCGCCGTGTCCCCTTCGGCGGCCGCCCGCTCATACCAGTCTACCGCTTTCCCGAAATTTTGCGGAACAACACTGCCGAGCAGGTAAAACTCGGCCAGCGCCCGCTGGGAATCCGGGGAACTCTCCCCCTGCTCGGCCGCATAATCAAGGTAGGCAAAGGCCTTGGCCAGGTTTCTCGGCGCGCCTTTCGCGGTATAGTACATTCCGCCGGCGATATAGCTCGCTTCGGCGTCACCGAGCGCCGCGGCCTGTTCATAAAGCTCAAGAGCCCGCTGGTAATCCTGCCTGCCCTCCATTCCCCAATAAAAGCGCTTCGCCTCGTTCTTCAAAAACTGCACGCGCCGATCGTCCGCCTGCCGATCGACTGCGAAAACATCACCGCACAGCAGCGCCGCCATCAGCAGGCCGATCATGCCGGTCACGGTCAGCATCGAGCGGCAGCGGCCCGGCAGCATCACCGATCTTCTCCGAGCATCTCTTCAAGCTGGCTGCGGGCAAATTCGATTCCGGGGTCAAGCGTCAGCGCCACGGTGAATGCCTGCAGCGCCTCGTCCCGATGGCCGAGCCGTCGATGATTGACACCGAGGTTGGCGTAATCCATCGCCGACGACGGGTTGAGCTGCACGGCCCGTTCGAAATGGCTGATCGCCATGTGGAAATCCTGTTTTTTGAAATAACAGAAACCGAGCAGGTTGTGGATATCCGGCCGCTCATCATCTTCCCTGCACCCCCGCTGCAACACCTCGATGGCGTCATCGTAGCGCTGCAGGTCTTTGAGCGCCTGCCCTTGGTAGGAAAGGATATACGGCAGATCTTCCTGTTCCGGCCGCAACTCCAGGGCCCGTTGAAAACACGCCAGGGCCTGCTCCGGCTCCTGTCGATTGTAGGCACCGATCCCCCGATAGAACCAGAGATAATAAGCTTCGGGCAACAACGCTTCCATCCGGTCGAGTTGCAGCTCAGCGCGGTCCGCGTCTTCGACCAGTTCGTTGAGCAGCTTCGCGGCATAGAGTCCGGCGTCCCGGCGGACCGATCTCTCCCGGAAATGGGCGCCGGGAATTATCGTATAAAGGGCCGGGATGTCAAGTCGCGGGTGGCTGACATCGATCATGAAAACCTCCATGCCGACCTCTTTCAGGGCCTGCAGGCACCGCTCGATCTCGACACGCATATTATCATCGGACAAATCAGCCATTTCAGCGACGCTCGTCCGTTGCGACGACTCGGTCAGATACCGGACCTCGTCCATGGACAATGGCTTGGGCAGCCCCGAAGCGACGTAATTGGCGCCGGTATTGAAATCACCGGCCAGCTGCGCGACCTCGGTGATTGCCCGGATCAAAGCCTTTTCCGGGTGGGGAGTGGTGCCGGCCGTATAAACGATCTCGCTGCCTTCCGGAAAACTCGAGCGATCGACGGCCAGGGCGCCCACCGTGCTGATACCGGTATCGAGGCTGAAATCACTGCAATAAAGATCAATGTTGCAGCGCTTGAATTTGTCGAGCAGCTCTGCGGCAACCGGATCGGTAACCGACTCCAGGTCGATGAGCGGCGTCGCCAGCCGGTAGTGATTGACCAGCGAGCAGACATGCCGCTCAACCACCTCGCAGATTCCCTGCAGAGCCGCCTCCTCGATGGTGTTGCCGGCCGAAGGGCCGTTGAATTCGTTGATTGCATAGAACCAGGAAAAGGGGATGAGCACCGTTTCGCCATCCGCAACCCGGGTGGCCACGGTCCAGCGCAGCGGGATGCCGGACAGCAGTTCCTCGAGCTGATCGCCGCTGAGGTGCTCGTCCCCGACTGATTTGAGCAACCAGGCGGGATCCAGTACCTGATACCCCTGATCGCGAACCTGCCGGTAATCGCCTCGGACGAAGTTGGTGTCGTCGTTGATGAAGGAAAAGAACGAAAAGCGCTCGGCCAGTTCCATGCAGGCCGAGGCCTTGGCCTGCATCGGCGAGGCCCCTTTGCCCATCTGTTTCCTGGTTCCGGTCAACGCCCGAGCTTCATCGGTGCAGACGCTGAAATAGACCGGAATATCCAACCGGCCGTTATCGATGCGTTTGACTTCGCTGACGATATCGATATCTAGCCGCTCGATTTTCTGAAAAAACCGCTCGATGGTCTGCTCCGGCGACAGGGCCTTGTCCTGGTCCCGGGTAAACGTCTTGAAGCAATCGTTAAAGATGATGCTGTTCGTTTTCATGGTCGTCTCGATTCATGGCCGCCGCTTATCATCCGGCGAGCACCGGCAGGATCGGGGATCCTCATCGAAACAAAGTACTCACTGCCGGCGATAAAAAGGCCTGGCCCGTCCAGATGGGCGCAGGGCGAACTGTTTATTCGCCGCACAGGGTACCGTGAAACACCATCAATGTCATCGGATTTTCCTCGCCGGCCCGCTGAAGGGTGCCTATCCCCGCCAACCGTCAGGTTTCGTAACTGTCCGCCCAGCCGATGGCGTCGAGCTGCATGGCCTGCAACTGCTCTTCGTCGACCTGCAGCTGCTGCCGCCAACGATCAACGGCCGACCAATCCGCCCGTTCGCAACTCTCGACCAGACTCAACGGTTTGGCCAGCGGACCGACCCGTTCGACAAGGGCTTGACGGATCGGCTCACTGACCGGCAGACGGGCAATCAAATCATCCATGGGGTTGTCGAGCATCGCATCGATCAGGGAAAACAGGCCGAGCATGAACAATTCGCCGCTATCGAGTCCCAGCTTCGGTCCGAGCTGCTCGAGAAACCGGGCCCTGACAATCGACATGCGCACCAATTCATCGGGTTTGTCCTCGGCCAACTGGCTGGTGGCGATAAGAGAGACGAACAATTTGACGCCGCGCTCGCCAAGAAAGGCGATCGCCTGCCTGATCGACTTGAGTGGGGCGAGCCGGGAAAAATAGGCCGAGTTGAGATATTTGAGAAGTTTGTAGGAAACCGAGACATCCCGACTGATCAGCTTTTCCAGCGCGGTTACGTCAAATTCACTGGTGTTGATCTCAGAGATCAGCCGTAACATGGTCAGCTTGTTCTGCGGGATATCCCTGTTCTTCAACACTTCCGGCCGGGAAAAAAAATACCCTTGAAAAAACGCGAAACCGAGTTCCCGCGCTCGGTTGAATTCATCATAATTCTCAACTTTTTCCGCGAGCAGGCGGCAGGAGAATGGCCGCAATTTCTGGAGCAGAGAGCGGATCTCCGGCTCCGGTGTCCGGCGGAAATCGATCTTGACGATATCGATCAGCGGCAGCAGTTCGACAAAAGAGTCGTCATAGACGAAGTCATCGAGGGCCAGCGTGTAGCCCTTTTTTTTCAAGTGGCGGCAGGCCTCGATTATCTCGGCGCTCGGTCTGATGTCTTCCAGGATCTCCACCATGATCATATTCTGCGGGAACAGAGACGGTGTCCCCCGGAGCAGAAGCGCTTCGGTAAAGTTGATGAACGACTTCCGGCCCCCGGCAATCCGGTCGATGCCGACGGAAAAAAAAGATGAAGAGAGCAGATTCGAGGTGGCAACATCACCATCAAGGTCCGGAAATGCATTGTTCAGGCCGGACCTGAAGAGCAATTCGTACCCAAACAGCTTCTTCGTTCTGGTAAAAATCGGCTGCCGGGCAACGAAGACGTCCATGATAATCAGTCCTGCACCGACTCAGTCATTGTCTGTCGCTCCGGTCATGTCCGCGGCGATTTCTTTGATCCGTTCCTGCCAGGAAACTCCCTCGCTCCGAAGGCTCACGAGCCGGCACGGAGTATCGCCAAGGCGGATATCGACAAAAAGCGTGCCGCCGGGCAGCACGGATTCGGCCCGTTCATACCATTCCACGACGGCAATACCGGATCGATAAAAAAATTCGTCAAGGCCCAAGGCGAGAACGTCATCCGCATCCTGCAGACGATAGAAATCCATATGGTACAGCGGTACACACCCGTGATACTCATGAAGCAGCGCAAACGACGGGCTGTTCACATATTCGGTCGGATCGACCCCGGCGCCGGCGGCAATCGCCTGGGTGAGCGTCGTTTTTCCAGCGCCAAGATCGCCGCCCAGACCGATCACATCGCCGGGCCCGCAGAGAGCGCCGAGCAATCTGCCGAAGCGGTTGGTCTGCGGCAGCGAGGCCAAGATGATTTTCTCCGAACTGACCACCCCGAATACTCCTTCGCTCACATCGGGTTCAACTAGGCTCGAACCGTTCGAGTGTAGACGATTCGCGACCGGAACTCCAGTGCATAAAAAAACCCCGAAACGTTTTGCAACGTCTCGGGGGCTGCGACCTTTTGATCCCGATCTTATCAGTTCACCTTGACGACATTTTCCGCCTGCAGGCCTTTGTCAGTCTGGGCTACCGTGAATTCCACCGGCTCCCCTTCTTCAAGGGTGCGGAATCCGTCTCCCTGAATAGCGCTGAAATGCACGAAAACATCGGCCTCCCCATCCGGCCTCTCAAGAAACCCGTACCCTTTGCTTGCGTTAAACCACTTTACCTTTCCCTTGACACGATCCGACATACGATTTCCTCCCGGCGATGCGACGGGGCTGGTTTCCCGTCAGGTCGAACTTGGGGCCTCAGCCCCTTGAAATTATTGACACTCGCAGAGACTTGGAGCGTCCACCAGCACTGTATCAACAGCTTATCTGAGCGTCAAGGAAAAAAATAAAAATTTTTAACCTCAGAACAACAAGTTAGGCACGAAGAGGAATCGATATTGACCAGGAAATCGTGAATCGTTCTTATTGTCTATTCTGGTTTCATTTGTAAAAACGCAGGGTCGCGACTCCACCAGGTCAACAAAAAGGATATGTAGTCATAGTAGACTGGCAGCGTTTCCGGCATGTTGAACTCATTATGATAGGCAAGGCGATGGGTGTTCAGATACCAATTGGGTACCAGGTAATAGCCATACCAGAGCACCCGGTCGAGGGCGCGGCAGGCAGCGATCAGTTCGTCACGATTTTCGGCATAGATGATCCGATCGACCAGCATATCGACAACCCGGTCTTTAATACCGGCGATATTGCGCGATCCTTTTCGGTCTGCCGCCTCGGAATGCCAGTAGTTGCGCTGCTCGTTGCCGGGCGACTGCGATTGACCGAAGACAAAGACGCACATGTCGAAATCGAAGTTGTTGATTCGCTCGGTGTACAATGCCGGGTCGATGGTCCGATACCGGGCATCGACGCCGATCTTGCGCAGGTTTTGCACATAGCCGGCCATCACCCGCTCAAAACTTGGCGACACGAGCATAATTTCAAAGGACAGCGCGACACCCCGGTCGTTGTGGAGCACCCCGTCTTTCAGTCTCCAGCCGCGTTCTTTAAGCAGCCGCGCCGCCTGCTCGAGATTGTGGCGAATCCCTCCCGGACCGTCGGTACGCGGTGCGGCAAGGGGCTGGACAAAGACCTCCGGGGGCAGCTGCTCCCGATATGGCTCGAGCAACTGCAACTCCCGGGCCGACGGCAAGCCCGTGGCCGCCAGGTAGGAATTGCTGAAATATGAATTATTTCTGACGTACTGGCCATAAAAGAGCGCCCGGTTGGTCCACTGAAAATCAAAGGCCAGGCCGAGTGCCCGCCGCACGACCGGGTCCGCGAACTGCGGACGCCGCGTGTTCATCACGAACCCCTGCATGCCCGCGTTATTACCGTGGGGAAAAGCCGTCTTGACGATCCGCCCGTCATCGATCTTGGCACCACGCAAATCCCGGGCCCAGTGCTTGGCGATATTGACCGCCATGACATCGAATTCGCCGGCTTTAAAGGCCTCCAGCGCCACCGTCTGGTCTTTGTAATACTTGATGACGATCCGATCGAAATTGTACATAAAACGTCGGACCGGGTGGTCGATCGCCCAATACTCGGGATTTCTGCGATAGACCACGGATTTTCCCTGGCTGAAGGATTCGACGATGTAGGGTCCTGAACCGATCGGCGCACGCAGCTCTCTGCTGCCGAATTCCTGCTTGGCAAACTCGTGCCTGGGCAGGATCGGAATCTGCCCGGCAATCAGCGGCAACTCCCGGTTCCGTTTTTTAAAATGTAGGCGCACCCGTTTTTCATCAATGATCTCGGCCCGGTCGATATCGGCATAATAGTAGGGGTAAAATGGATGCACCGCCGAGCTTTTCAAGGTCTCGACGGTAAACTTCACATCTGCGGCCGATACCGGGGTGCCATCGGAAAATCTGGCTGCCTCGTCAAGCGTGATGGTCATCGACAAGCGGTCGTCGGCAACTTCGATGTCTGCTGCCAGCAGGCCGTACTGACTGAACGGCTCGTCCAGGCTGGCCTGGCTCAGCGGCTCATAGACCAGGGTCTCGAGCAGCCCGGGTGCCGACCCTTTCAAGGTGAACGGATTCATTTTGTCGAAACTGCCGATCTGATGAAGCACCAGTTCTCCGCCTTTGACCGCCTCGGCAGACACATAGTCGAATCGGGAAAACGACGGCCGATATTTCAATGTTCCGTCGATGCTCAGCCCGTGGTCAGCCATGGCCGACTGCGAGAAGACGGCCCCAATGAGACATCCCACCACGACCAGCATTACTTTAAACATGTTCCACCTACGTTTTTTTATATGAAAATTATCTCCCCGGGCTGGCCGGTCCTGCCGGAGGCTGCATCGCGAAGGCCCGGCGGGGCTCGGTTAGCACACCCTGCAAAGAACAGTGGCAGCGATATAAGGATTGAGGTAAGTTAACCGGTCCGGATCGCCGGGTCAAGCATCCCGGCGCGCCCGCAGCCGGGGCGAACACGATGCCGCCGACACCGCACGGGCCACCTGACACTTTTTTTTACGGAGCAGCTATGGGAAAAACAATCGCCGAAAAGATCTTCGCCTCCCATCTTCGCGAGCACATCAGCGAAGATGCCATGGTCCTCGATCTTGACGTCGTCCTCTGCCACGAGATCACCACCCCGATCGCCATCATGGACCTGATCGACAAGGGCAAGGATCACGTCTTCAATCCCGGTCGTATCAAAGCCGTCATCGATCATGTCTCACCGCCGAAAGACAGCAAGACCGCATTGCAGGCCAAAATTCTGCGCGATTGGGCCCGGCGGCATCGGATCAGAGACTTCTTCGATATCGGCACCAACGGCGTCTGCCACGCGATTTTCCCGGAGAAAGGATTCATCCGGCCCGGCAACACGGTCATCATGGGCGATTCCCACACCTGTACCCACGGCGCCTTCGGCGCCTTTGCCGCCGGCGTCGGCACCACCGACCTCGAAGTCGGTATCTACAAAGGCGTCTGCGCCTTTCGCCGGCCGCAAAGCATGAAAATCAGCCTCACCGGAACGCTGGGGCCGGGTGTCGTCGCCAAGGACGTGATCCTGGCGGTGATCGGCACGCTCACCGTCAACGGCGCCACCGACCGGATTATCGAATTTGGTGGACCAATCGTCGAGGCCATGTCCATGTCGTCCCGGATGACCCTGTGCAATATGGCCATCGAGGCCGGGGCCACCTGCGGCATTTGCCTGCCTGATCGAACCACGGCCGAATTTCTCTGGCCGTTCATCGCCGATCAGTATGACAGTATCGATGCCGCGGTCATCGATTTTGCCCGCTGGCATTCGGACAGCGACGCCGTCTATGCGGCCGAAATCGACATCGATGTCAGCGACCTTGCCCCCCAGGTCACCTTCGGTTATCAACCGGACCAGGTCAAAAGCGCGGCAACCTTCGAGGAAACGATGGTCGACCAAGTCTATATCGGCTCCTGTACCAACGGCAGGATCGAGGACCTCCGGGATGCCGCCACCATCCTCAAGGGCAGGCGCATCGCCGAAAACCTGCGGGGTATCGTCGTACCGGCCACGACCGAAGTCTATCGTCAGGCACTGGACGAGGGGTTGCTGGCGATCTTTCTGGACAGCGGTTTCTGCGTGATGAACCCGAGTTGCGGCGCCTGCCTGGGAATGAGTGCCGGCGTGCTGGCCGAAGGAGAAGTCTGCGCCTCGACCACCAACCGCAACTTCAACGGCCGAATGGGCAAGGGCGGCATGGTTCATCTGATGAGCCCGCTGACCGCGGCCGCCACCGCCCTGGCCGGTCGCATCGTCGACCCGCGCCCCTTCCTTTCTCTTGAGGTGACCCGATGACTCGTTTTGGCGGACCGGTATTTCGTCTCGATCGTGATAACATCAATACCGACGAAATTATTCCGGCCAAGTACCTGACCGAAATCTCGAAAACTGCGCTGCAGCCTCACGTGCTCGAGGACCTGCTGATCGACGGCAGAAAATTCGACGCGGGCGCACCGGAACTGCAACAGGCCAGCGTGTTGATCAGCCGCAGGAATTTCGGCTGCGGCTCCTCCCGTGAACATGCGGTCTGGGTGCTTGAGGTAAATGACATCTCGGTGGTCATCGCCGAGAGTTTTGCCCGGATTTTCCGGCAAAATATGTTTAATTGCGGCATTCTCGCCATTGAATTGGACGCGGCGGCCATTGCCGAGATTTTCTCTCTGCCCGAACCGTTGACCGCCCACGTCGATCTAACCCGTAGCCTGGTGGAGATCGGCCCGCCCGGGCCGCAACCGGTTGCCGGTGCCGGCCGATCATTCCCGTTCACGCTCAACCAGTTCGACAGGGAGCTGATCGCGGCAGGCGGCTGGCTGGCCTACGCCGACAGCCGCTACTGAAAAGAGTCGGCTGGCCTTCGCCCGAAAAAGAACCGACGGGCGGCGGGAAAGCCCGCCGCCCGTCGGCAGTGCGTCAACCGCCCCCATCGATTTTTGACTACAAACCCATCTCTTGCAAAGACTCGATGGCCGCCCGCTGTTCTTCGGTCAGCTCTTTGGGAATCTTGACACCGATTTTGACATAGAGATCGCCGCGCTCGCCGATCGGGCCAGTCGGCAGCCCCTGCCCTTTGATTCGCAGCCGCGCATCGCCGTTGGTACCTGACGGCACGGTAATCTTGAACGTCTTGCCATCGAGGCTCTCCACCTCGATACTGGCACCGAGACAGACCTGGCTGTAGGGTATCTTCTTATAGCAGATCAAATCATCGCCGCTGCGTTCGTAGCTGGCATGGGGCTCCATCTGAATCTTCAGGTACAGATCTCCCGGCGCTCCTCCCGACGGGCTTTTGCCACCCTTGCCCTTCAACCGCAGCTTCTTGCCCTCCTCGATGCCCCGGGGAATCCTGACCGAGACATGTTCCGCCCGGCCATTGGTACGCAGCGTGATCTGCTTTTCCGCACCGTGCAGGACATCTTCCAGACTGACAACGAGTTGATAGGTGATATCCGGACCCTTGACCTGTTGCCCGCAACCGCCGCAGCCGCCTTGACCGGAATGGCCGCCACCGAAAAACGAATTGAAACCCGTCGACTGGCCACCGGTGGCGCTGCGAAAGCTGCTTTGGTTAAAGCTCTGGGGACCGAAACCGAATTGTCTCAGGATGTCGTTGATGTCGAAATTTCTGAAGATATCTTCCTGGGAATAGCGCTGATGGAATCCGGCCGAACCGTAGGTGTCGTATTGCCGCCGTTTCTCGGAGTCCGAAAGGACCGCATACGCCTCGCTGATTTCCTTGAACTTGTTTTCCGCATCCTTGTCCCCGTTGTTCTTGTCGGGGTGATACTTCAGGGCGAGCTGGCGATACGCTTTTTTGATTTGTTCAGCGGTGGCCGATTTCGGCACACCGAGGGTTTCATAGTAGTCCATACGGCAGGATGATCACCAAACGACATTGACTCAACCGGACGACATGCCCGACTCTCTTGATGGCAGCACAATAGGGACGGACAGCCCGCCAGTCAAGCCCCTCGACAATTTCCGGGACTGCCGCACCGTTTCTTCGCCTGGTTTTCGCGCATCGCCGCTCTCCCGCCGTTGTTTGAGATTTGTCTCGCCGTTGGGCTCTTTTTTATATGAAAATCATCTCCCCGGGCTGGTTGGTTCTCCCGGAGGCTGCGTCGCGAAGGCCCGGCGGGGCTCAGAATAAGGCCCGAAGGGTGGCGGACAGGACGTCCGCTGATAGCCAGCGGGGGACAGGTTAAAACCTGTCCCTCCGTTGGTTGAGATTTTAGCCGACCAGGCCGCAGCGCAGCAGCCGGAGGCAGGGCCGGCCAGCCCTTCCGACCACGGTGCCGATTCTCATTGTTCGTTGTGACTTCCAGACATGAAGGTTAGAAGGGAACGTCTTCCCCCACGCCGCCGTAACCCGGCGATGGCTCCGGATAGTCCTGCTCCTGGCTGCCGCCGCCACTGTAGGTATCGCCGCCGCCTTCACGCCGGTCGAGCATTTTCATCTCACGGGCGACGATCTCGGTGGTCCAGCGATCATTGCCGTTCTGGTCCTGCCATTTCCTGGTTTGGATTTTCCCTTCAATGTATACTTTTGAGCCTTTGTGCAGATATTCTCCGCAGATTTCCGCAAGTTTCCGCCAGGCAACGATCCGGTGCCATTCCGTCGATTCCTGCTGGGCGCCGCTCTGGTCCTTCCAGCGCTCGGAGGTGGCCACATTGAACGTGGCGACCGGAACACCGTTCTGGGTGTATCGTACTTCCGGATCCGCGCCAAGATTACCGATAAGTATCGCTTTGTTGATCATCAGTCTTCCTCCTGTGGTGATCGTGGTCATCTATGCCTGCCAACTATACGATAGTTGACCAAAAGAACAAGACCATTCTCATCGGACAGTGAGCCGGTTGTGGACGTCAACGAGCGTCGAGCTAAGATGTGCTACCGGTTGATTGTCCGATCAAGCATGGCCGGCAGACCGCCTCGTTCGGCCGGGCAGAACCCCATCACGGCCCGCCATATTTCATCGCTTTCCATACAGAAATAGACGCAGGTCCGCGGATCGCAATAACGCTGCAGGTGCTGGTAGATTTCTCGGTACATCTCTATTCTGAGCGTTCTGAAGTAGCGTTGCTTGGTATCGAGCCCCGGGACGAACTCGTGATGATAGATCGCGGATCGAGGGAAACGGCCGGTACCGATCTGTTTCAGTTTCGGAACAAAGCGAAAGGCACCGAGAGAAATCCATTTGATGGCCGAAGCCGGCACCGCCGCAAAAAGATCATCGATAACCTGCCGATACCCCTGCTGCCAGCCAGGATGAGCGATGATTGGATCGAAATGAAATGCCAGCGGATAGCCCCAGGCGGCACAGCGGGCCGCTGCCCGCAATCGTTCGGCAAGAGAGGCGGTGCCCAGTTCTTCTCCGGCGGCGATGGCCTCACTGTTCAGCGACCAGGCCATGATGGTCCCGCCATTATGATCAAGATCCGCCAGATTGTCGACAGAAGCCGCTTTGCTCTTCAACTCGAGGACGACGCGTTTCTGACCGGCGAAAAAACAGACGAGCTTCCGGCTCAAACCGGTAATCCGGTCCAGGGCCATCGAATCGGTAAACTCACCGGTGCCGATGCGCAGCACCGGCCGATCGATACGCCCACAGGCCGCGGCGAGTTCCGCCAGCAAATCGTCGGTATTGACAAAAAAGGTCAAATACGGCGTATTGAGATAGGCCTGCAGGATGCAGTAGACGCAATCCATCGGACAACCGGTGCCGATGTTGATCACCTGGTAATGACAGCAGCGATACTCTCTGGTCGACGGACAGGGTTTGAGAAAACCGGCGGGGTTACGGCAGAGCAGCAGGGTTCGTTT
>CAYSSK010000001.1:113123-119674 GCA_964433645.1 uncultured Desulfofustis sp. | reverse complement strand
TCATCAGGGTTATTTACTCTTTTTCTTTGGCAGCAGGAACGAGGCGACAAAGCCCGCCGAGTAGAGGGCCGCGAAGATCAGCCCGATCATGCCGAGGTGGCCGATGAAGCCCGGCTGCTGGGATATCCGGTCGGCCAGCAGCAGGATGGACGAGCCGACGATCAGCGCTGCAATGATCATCGCCATGCCCATCAGGCGGCTGGCCTGATCGATTTTCTCCCCAAGATGCTCGATACGCATCAACTCCAGGTTCAGGGTAAAGCGATTGTGCCTGGCGTGATCGAGAAATCGCTGAATATCGCCGGGTATGTCCTCGAGCAGCAGTAGGTAATCGGTCAGCGACTTCTGCAGGCGTTTTCTGATGGCACCGATGCCGTAGCGGTTGGTAACCACCTCTTCGATTTCCGGCTCCACATGAGACAAAACGTCAAAGGTCGGGTCGATCTCAGCGGCAACGCCTTCGATGGTCGACAGCGCCTTGACGAGCAGCAGCAGATCGCTCGGGCAGCGGATCTTATAGCGCTGCAGCATGGTGAAAAAATCCGCTAACAATACCGCAATATCGATATGTTTCAGCGGGGTTGCCTGGACCTGGTCGATCAGGTGCTGCAGGTCGACGCGAAAATCGCGACGGTCGGTTACCTGCGGGTCCACTTCGGTCAGTTCGATAACGACCCGGCACAGTTTCGGGACATCGCCCTTGATGACCCCGGCAACCAGATCGACGAGCTGTTCCGCGGTCTTTTTGTCCAGATGGCCGGTGGTGCCGCAGTCGATGAAACAGAGGCGACCGCCGTCGAGCAGGAAGATGTTGCCGGGATGTGGGTCGGCGTGAAAAAACCCGAACGTGAGGCATTGCTTGAACACCGCCTTGGTGGCATTGGCGACGATGGTCCGGCGCAGCTCAGGTTTGAGCAGGATCGGTTCGAGCAGCGACAGCGGTCGGCCTTTGATTTCCTCAAGGGTAAGGACGCTGCGGGTGGTGGCATGCCAATAGACTTTCGGGAAACAGATGTCCGGGTCGTCCTCGAAATAGCGATGCAGTCGTTCGGTTGCCTGGGCTTCCTGGATAAAGTTGACTTCGCGAAGCAGTTCCCGGGAAAACTCCTGGGCCACCTCGATCGGGCTGTAGCCGAGATCGGAGAAATATGATTCGACGAGCTGGGCCAGGGGCTCGAGCAGGGACACATCATCTTCGATGCGCTGTCGGTTGCCGGGCTTGAGGACCTTGATAACCACCTCTTCTCCGCCGGTCAGTCGGGCTCGATGAACCTGGGCCAGTGAAGCGGCGGCCAGCGGCGTCTCCTCGATGGCGGAAAAAAGCGTTTGGATGCGGCCGGGAAACTCCTCGGCAAGGACGTGCTCGATTTCGCTGAAGGCGACCGGCGAGACTTTGTCCTGCAACAGAGAGAACTCGTCCGCCCATTCGGGGGGAATCAGGTCGGGCCTCGTTGACAAAATCTGGCCGAATTTGATGAATGACGGACCAAGTTGCTCGAGGACCATCCTGGCCCTGACCGGCCTGCTCAGTTTTTCATAGTGGGGCTGCCGGTCTGCTTCGATATCCTCTCTGGTCTTACCGAGAATCCGGTGCAAGCCGGTCTCCGTCACCACTTCCCGAAAGCCGAACTGGGACAGGACCTTGATGATCTCCGCTAATCGTTTCGTGTTTTTAAAGGTCTTCCTGATCGAAGTAATTTTCATCGTCCCGGCCGGACAGGGGGTTAAGAGGCCATAATGGTGAGAATGGCCTGGTCACGGCTGCTGCTGGCAGCAAGCGCTTCCTGCCAGCGGACAAAGTCGTCGACGGTCCAGTCAAGATCGTTGTTGCGCCACAGCGCTTTGAGCTCCGGCAGGAAGTCGTCGATGACGGTGAAAATGTCCCGGGCATCGGGACCTTTCGGATTGAGGTGGGCGAGGGAGAGCAGATCGGCGATCTGGATGATGATCGGTGCCACCTGGTAGAACGGAGATTCCTGAGGACGGTGATGATAGCCCACCGCATTGATCAGGGGCCGAGGGAAGAGCCAGCGATTGAAGAGGCGAATGGCTATTTCATCGTGACCGATCGTATAGGTCTCGCTTTCCCGAAGATATCTGGAAAAATCGGTTGGGTCCGAAAGTTCGATGATATCGGTCTGGTTGCCGCTGATGCCGATCAGAATGATCAGTTTGCCGATATCGTGAATCAGTCCGGAGATAAACATCTCGCTGCCCGATAGCCCCCGTTCTTCAGCGATGATTTTCGCCGCCAGGCCGCAATGAAACGAGTGGTCCCAGAAGCGGTTGAGCGCCTCCCGATTGTTGCGGCAGATGGATTGAAAGGAGTTGAAAACGGCCTTGCCGATGACAATATTGCGAATCTCGTTGAAACCGAGGACCATCACCGCCTTTTCCAGGTTGCCGACTTCCCGCGGCATGCCGAAAAAAGCCGAGTTGGCGAGCTTGAGAATGGTGGCGCACATCGCCTGGTCGGGAATGACCGCCAGCATCAGATCACGGGCCGAACTATCAGGATTTCCCGTTACCTGCATGACCTTGGATGCCGTAGCAGGCAAGGCCGGCAAGGCGTCGATCTGTTTGAGTATCGCGGTGGTGATGGAAGGCTTCATGACGGGCGACCTGATGTCTTGGCATCGAGGGTGCGGAGCGATGAATCGATCAGGGCGGGATCGACCTCGAACAGCCGATGTTTGGCAATGACCTGGAGGGTGCGGTAGACAAGGTCTGGATCGAATTGCGTTCCGGCGCCATCCGTTAGTTGGGCGATGATGTCCTCCGGTTGCAATCGTTTGCGATATGGTCGATCGGCGTTCATTGCCGCCAGCGCATCGACAAGGGCGAAGAAACGGGCGCCCAGGGGAATTTCATCTCCTTTGAGGCCCTCGGGAAAGCCAAAGCCATCATAGCGTTCGGCATGATGGAGCAGAATCGATCGCTCACCCGCAAAAAAATCGAAATGTTCGGTCAATTCAAGGAGTTTATACGGAAAATCATTCATCACTTCCCGTTCATCTGAAGAAAATTCCTGCCGTTTTTTTATTATCTCGTTGTGCAGCAGCAGCCTGATCGAGGTGTGCAGCGTGATCGCGTTTTTGAAGGTGCGGATGAGCGGCTCCGGCAGGTTCATCTGTTTGCCGATCAATTCAACGTATCGGCGAACCGTCTTGATATGTGCCTGGTTTTCCTTGCCGGCGATGTCCTTGGCCAGCAATTGCAGAGATTCAATGGCCGATTTTTTGGTTTTATCAAGGATTTTGCTCAAAGTGGTCTTGACCTGGGCCACATTCTGCTGAGAGGTGGTGCTGCTCGGCCGATCGGCAAGGCGGAAGCCGACGACTCGATTGCGGCCTTCCGATTTGGCGAGAAACAGTGCTCGTTCGGCCATCGTAAGCAAATGGTCCGGGTCGTTTGGCTGGTGTTCGATAAGCGAGGCGACGCCGACCGAGATGGTGACCTGATGCTGCTCCGTTCCCCTGGTAAAAGGTTTTTCGGCCAGGTTCCGACGAATCGATTCGGCGACAGCGAGGGCCTCGTCCTGGCCGGTATCGGGCAACAGAGCGACAAAGACCTCGCCGCTGAAACGAAAACAGATGCCTTTCGGCGTGGTCATGCTGGTCAGACGAGCGGCAAAGTCGTTGAGTACGAAGTCTCCATAAGACCGTCCGGCATTTTGATTGAGTTCATCGAAAAAGTCGAGATCCAGGATGAGCAGACAGAGTTCGGTGTGTTGTTCGACAGCCGATTCGAATTCCCGGGTTAGTGTCTTGTTGAGATGGCGCCGATTGTAGAGACCGGTCAGGCCGTCTCGAGAGGCGAGGACATCGAGAAAATCGTTGTGCTGCTGCATCGATTGCTGCTGCTGTCCGAGCAGGCGGTCGAGTTCATCGATCCGCCGTTGGCGCTCGGTCAGGGTGCGCTGCAATGTCCGAACGTGGCAGAGCAGATTTACTTGACTGAGCAGGATGTCCCCCGGTGGCTTGATCAGGACCGAGCACAATTCCGGGAGATCAGCACGATGAATCGGCCCTGCCGGTAAAAACAGGATCGGGGTATCGGCCGGGCAGTGTGGCGGTGGCAGAGCCCGGGCCGTTTCATCTTCGGGAGAACCGGCAATGATCAGATCGACGTCGTGGCGACGGCACAGTGCTGCCGCCATAGCCGGCGTGTCGGCAGCGAAAAGGTGGAAGCCGTGCGTTTCAAGCAGATGCCGAATCTGCTCGGTCGAGTCGACACCTGCCGTTACCAGCAAGACGTTCCGCTGTGGTTCGTTCATCATACTCTATGGGTTATTGCCAGCCTGATTTTCGTCCGACGAGACAGCACCTCTCGACAAAGTATAGTAATTTGATAAAAAGATTACAAATACAACAGAAAAAAAGAGACGGCGGGAAAAGTCATCCACGCTGCCGCTGCCGGCATGAATCGAGGGGTATCGCCTGGCGCTCCCCTGTTTCAGGGGGCGCAGAGCGTCTTGACGTCGAACTCGGGCTGATGTGCCAGTACCCTGTCGAGCAGGGCGAACAAGGGCTTTTTTATGGTTCCCAGGGGCGGCAATACAGGAATGTCGGGGAGCAGGCTCTCCGCCGGTTCGGGCGGTGTCAGCTCCAATTTGCGTTCGAGCGCGCCTTGATCGCCGTTCTCTGGAGTGGTTTGGAGGACTGCGTGGTTGTCATCGTGATCAAGGGATCGGAGAAATGACAAAATGTTCTGCAGATCATTTTTTCGGTAGAAGAGGGTGATCTGCTGGTTGATGGTTTCCTGCTCTTCGATCAATTGCGTGCGTGTCTCCTGATAGCTGACGGACTGGGCCTGCAGGCGTCGATAAATAGACGAGAAGAGGAGCCTTAATCGTGATCTTCTGGTCAGCCCCTTGACCGGGTGGCCGGCGAACAATCGTTTCCGGATCGTCGGTGAAGAGCAGATATACGGGTCGTAATAAAGATCGGAATCGATGCCGAGAAGCGCCTGAAAGTCCCTGATCAACGGTGGGTCCCCGAGCAGGATATAGAGCCTGATCAGGTCGAGGCCGACGGAAGCTTCGAGTTCAATGGTCGCATCGATAATCGCTTTTTCATAGGCACTACTGTCGTGCTCGATCGTCTTCCTGAAGGTGAAATAACGATCGGCGATGTCTTTTTTGATTTCGTAAGCGAGGACTTTGTCGATGTCTTCCATGGATTTTTCTCCTGAGGATCGGTCGCGGCAAAAGCATGGCAGCGCTTCGCTATCGATATTATAGTGGATTCGTCCGGGCAAATCACCATCCTTTGACAGCCGACGACGGAACAATTTATGGAAACATGGGAAGAGACAACAGCGACGGTCAAGCAGCAGTCAGACATCGTGCAAGTCATCGGCGAGCATGTCAATCTGAAGCGCAGCGGGGTCAGGTATCTTGGCCTCTGCCCGTTTCACCAGGAGAAGACACCGTCATTTTCCGTTCACCCAGGACAGCAGTTTTACTATTGTTTCGGATGTGGTGCGGCCGGAGATGTCTTCAATTTCGTGATGAACTACCATCATCTCGAGTTCAAGGACGCCCTGAAGATGCTGGCCGACCGCTGCTCTGTCGAATTGCCGCAGCGACGCCAATCACCCCGGGAAGCCGAGCGGCAACGGCGACGCGAGCTGCTCTTTGCCGTCAACCGGCGAGCCGCCGACATCTATCGCGACTATCTGTGCCGTTTACCGGGAGGTGCGGCGGCTCGCCGGTATCTGCAGCAGCGTGGTGTCAGCGAACAGGTCCAGGAACGCTACCAGTTGGGTTATGCCCCGTCCGTCGAACAGGCGGGCTGGCACTTTCTCGGGGCTCAACTCAATCAGGACGAGCAACAAGCCGCCCTGACAATCGGCTTGCTCGGGGCCCGGGAGCAGGGCGGCAGCTATGATCGTTTCAGGGATCGGATTGTCTGCCCGATTTTTGACGGTAAAGGTCGGGTCGCCGGTTTCGGTGGGCGAATTCTCGGTGACGGCAACCCGAAATATCTCAACTCTCCGGAAAGCGATATCTATACGAAGAGTCGCTTGCTCTTCGGCCTTTATCAGCAGCGGGATGCGATTCGAAGTCAACGTCGGGCAACGCTGGTGGAGGGAAATTTCGATCTGTTGTCGCTGGTGACCCACGGCTACGAGTCGGTGGTCGCTCCGCTGGGAACGGCGCTGACCGGAGATCAGGTCCGCCTGCTGAAAGGGCTTGCCGATGAGGTCGTGCTGCTTTTCGACGGTGACGAGGCCGGCATCAAGGCGGCGGAACGTGCCGTCCCGCTGTTTCTCGCCGAGCGGGTCAGCGGCCGGGTGGCGTTGCTGCCGGTCGGGGAAGACCCCGACACCTACATTCGGCAGCACGGGGCGGAGGGGATCAGAAGCATCGTCGAGCAGGCGGAAACCCTTCCGGAATTTGCCCTGAAGCGGATGGTTGAACGACACGGGCTGAGCCTGGACGGCAAGACGAAGATTGTCGAAGAATTGAAACCGCTGTTGGCTGCTGCCGATTCGCCGTTGCAGCGGTCGCTGGTGGCAGCCCATTTTTCTTCCCTGCTGGGAGTTGC
>CAYSSK010000001.1:73821-113023 GCA_964433645.1 uncultured Desulfofustis sp. | reverse complement strand
CAGCTGAAACGATTGGTCGACGAGCGCGGTTTCGCCTTGCAGCCTGAAGAGTTGTTGTCGAGTTTGCCGGAAGGAGAAGAGCGGTCGCTGGTCGCCTCCGTGCTGCTTGACCCGACGCTGTCGGGTCGCTTGTCTGCCGATCCGGATCAGGAGGAGGATTCCGTGCAGGATATTATCACCTGGGTGCGTCGAATCGTTTTGCAGAAACGTTCCGACGCTCTGATGAACGATCTTGGCGAAGCCCAGAAAAACAACGATTACGAACAGATAAACAGTTTGATGCGGCAAAAGATGGTGATCGATGCCGAGCTCAAAGCTCTTTGATCAGGGCAACCGCTTGTTTTTTCATTATTGTTCCGATTAAAGAAAAATACCACCCGGGTCGATGAAATCTTTCGGCTCCCGATACGAATTGTTGATTTTCATGTACTTATGCTCTAATAATAAAAATCCGGATAGACGGCGACGGTTTGTAACCGGCAGGGGTGTTTGGAGGACGAGACGCTAATGGGGGACTGATGGCGGCAGATGAGTATAGCGAGCCGGGCATGGACGAATATGAGGCCACGGACGACGGTGACCATTTCGTCACTGATGACGAGGATTCGTCTGTCTGGGATCTGACCGGAATATTTCATCCCGAAGAGAAGGCTGTTCCGGTTGTCTTACCGGAAGACGTGCCGGAGGATCGACGCAAGAATGCCAGGGACCGGCGACAGAGCCCCTTTGGCGACAGACGCCAGGGGGACCGGCGGCGCCTGTCGCGGTCGCCGCTGCAAAACGGGGCCCATTCCATCGATCCGATGAATATCTACCTTCGTGAAATGGGCAGTCTGACCCTGCTCAGCCATGAAGAGGAATTGAAGTTGGCCCGGATGATGGAAGAGGGTAAATTCCGCATCCAAACGGCGGCGCTCTCGACTCAACTCGCGTTTCCGGTGCTGCAGCAAATGGCCGCCGATCTCTCGTCCGGCCGCAGCAAAATATTCCAGGTACTACACGGTATCCCCGACAACGACTCGGAGATCGTCAAGCGTGAGACCGATGAGTTTCTCCAGCGATGCCGGCAGGTCGCCGAGCTGGATGCCAAGCGGGCCGAGCTGCTCCGCCAGGTGCGGGAAGGCGGGTTGGAGCAGCACCACTACCCTGTTGTGCGGCGCCGGATTGTCGCCATCGGCGAGCACTGTGCGGCATTGTTCAACGAACGGCTGATCTGTCAGGAATGTATTAATTCGGTGGCGGCAGGACTCGAAGAGTTGTCTCGTCGATTTCGCCAGGTTCTCGTTGAGGTAGTAAAAGAGGCGAGCCTGGCTCCTTCGACACCGTCAGCCGAAGCGCCGTTGCTTGATGCCATTGAAGCCCAGGTCAATCGCCAGTTCATGGGTGAGTCGGGTCTTGATGCCGACGTGCTGGCCGCACTCTATGCGGAAATCGAAGCGGGGCGCGATATCACTAAATATGCCAAGGAAGCGCTCGTCCGTGCCAATCTCCGGTTGGTCATTTCCGTATCGAAGAAGTTCGTCAATCGTGGCCTGCAGTTTTCCGATCTGATCCAGGAGGGCAATATCGGATTGATGAAGGCCGTCGACAAATTCGACTATCATCGCGGATACAAATTCAGCACCTATGCCACCTGGTGGATCAGGCAGGCAATTACCCGGGGGATTGCCGATCAGGGTCGAACCATTCGATTGCCGGTGCACATGATCGAGACGATCAACCGATTGCTCAGGGTATCCAAAGAATTTTTATTGGAAGAGCACCGGGAACCGACTCCGGAGGAGATGGCCAAACAGCTCGGTACCGAGGTCAGTAAAGTCAAGACGGCCCTGAAAATCGCCAAGGATGCGATTTCTCTTGATACCCCGATCGGTGATGATGGAGAGACGTTTCTCGGGGACTTCATCGAAGACAGCGAGCGGCCCGGTCCCGATGCCATTTCGATGACCGCCAGTTTGCGGGAGTGCCTGAACCAGGTGATGTCGACACTGACGCCGCGTGAAGCGAAGGTTCTGCGTATGCGCTACGGTATCGACGTCACCTACGATCACACCCTGGAGGAGGTGGGACGATGTTTTGCGGTGACCCGCGAACGAATCAGGCAGATCGAAGCCCAGGCCATCCAGAAATTGAAGCACCCTTCCCGCATTGAGGAATTACGGGTGTTCATGACGGAATAGTCGTTTTCCGAGTCGTCATTTCCTCTCTTGTCTTTATTCCGCAGGGATTGCTCGCCATTGTCCGGCTGGAACCAGGTGTCGTCTTTTCTCGCGTGAAATACCGGACGGATGAAACAGACCAGGGACTGGATACAATTGAGCATGGTCAATGGGCTCGGGCCGGTCGGTTTCTGGGCGCTCGTTACGCACTTCGGCTCTCCGGGGGCGGCGTGGGCGGCCTCTGAAGCCCAGTGGCAGGCGGTCCCGGGACTTCGTCCGGGATCGGCGTCGGCCCGGAGTACCGGGACCGCGCTCAACGATCGGATCGATCGGGAGCTGCAGTCCCTTGCCGCACTCGGTGGGCGGGCTGTGTCTTATCCCGATCCGGACTACCCGCCATTGCTGCGCACCATCGCCTGTCCGCCGCCGGTTCTTTATCTGCGCGGCCGGGTTGAATCGAGCCACGGGGTTGTTGTGGCGATAATCGGTTCGCGCTCCGCCACCAGCTACGGCCGCCGGACGGCTCAGCGCCTGGCCAGGGATCTGGCCGGCCGGGGAGTGGCGGTGGTATCGGGTCTGGCCCAGGGGATTGACGCTGAAGCCCACGCCGGTTGTCTTGCCGGTGGCGGCTCTACCATCGCCGTTCTCGGTTGCGGACTTGATGTCGTTTATCCCCGGATCAACAGCCGCCTTTATCGCCGGATCGCCGAGACCGGTCTGCTGGTCAGCGAATACCCGCTGGGCACCAGACCGGACGGTTTCCGGTTTCCGGCCCGCAATCGAATTATTGCCGGTTTGAGCAGGGGGGTGGTTGTCGTCGAGGCTGCACGGCGATCGGGAACATTGATCACCGTGCAGCATGCCCTTGAGGAGGGGCGAGAGGTTTTTGCCGTGCCCGGCCAGGTTGATTCGGCCAAAAGCGCCGGCAGCCATTGGTTGCTGCAGCAGGGTGCCGGCCTCGTCGTTTGCGCCGATGATATTGTTCAGGGGGTGGGGCTGCCGTCAGCTTCGGTTCCGGCCCCGGGATTTCAGCAGGAGACCGACTCGGTCGATGGCGCTGCTGCGGAGGTGCTGGCGTTGCTTGAACCGTATCCGGTACTGCGCGACGAATTGCTGCGCCGCTCCGGGCTTGGTTCCGCTCGACTCAGCGAACTCCTGCTGATGCTCGAACTGGCGGGATGTGTCGAAATACTGCCGGGAGACCGCGTGCGACGAGTCGGCGACGTCCAATGACAGCGAAAAACAGCTCAAAAGGAAATACGATGAATGAGATTTTGATTGCCCCGTCCATCCTGTCCGCTGATTTTACCGATCTCGGCGGCGAGATTCGCGCCGTCGCGTCGGCAGGGGCCGATATTGTCCACGTCGATGTGATGGACGGTCATTTTGTGCCCAATATTACCATCGGACCGTTGATTGTTAAGGCTGCCCGGCGGGTAACCGAGCGACCGCTGGATGTCCATCTGATGATCAGTGATGCCGATCGCTATATCGACCAGTTCGCCACGGCGGGGGCCGACTGGATCACCGTTCACGTGGAGGCTTGCCCGCATCTGCAGCGAACGGTCGCCCGGATCCGCGAGCATGGTCTGAAGGCCGGCGCCGTTCTGAATCCGGCAACGTCGTTGACCACACTCGACCACATTCTTGACGATATCGACCTGGTCATGCTGATGTCGGTCAATCCGGGGTTTGGCGGGCAATCCTTCATTCCCGCGACCCTGGAGAAGATTTCCCGCTTGCGCCGGCTGATCGATGACCGTGGTCTGACGATCGACATCGAGGTGGACGGCGGGGTCGGGGTGGATACCATCTATAACGTGGCCCGTGCAGGGGCGACCGTCTTCGTTGCCGGTTCCGCCATTTACGGCGCGTCATCCTACGCTGAGGTCATTGCCCGGCTGCGGGCCGAAGCCGTTCGCGGCTGGCAGGATCGAAACGGTTCACATGAGTGATTCAAGGAGTTCCCATGGCAACGAAACCTACAAAAACAACAGTTTGGCAAAAGCTGGCGCGCCTGGCCAACCACCCGTATGATTTGACCGCTCCAGGCGCCTTGTCAGAGGCCGGCCGGATCGGTGCCATGGCCTGTCGATCAGCCGGCCTTCGCCTGCTCTATGCGACGCAGCGAGTAGACGAGCAGGTGCTGGCGGTCTTTCAGGAGCTTGCCGATGACTTCGATCTGGTTGGGCAATTCCGGGAGATGCGCAGCGGCGCGGCGCTCAATCGGATCGATGGCTGGCCGAGCGAAAACCGGCAGGTGTTGCATACCGCGAGCAGGGACCTGTTTTCCGAAACGCCGCTGGCGCCGGAGGCGACGGCGCAAGCCAAGCGCGAGTTGAGCCGGCTCGAGGGGTTTCTCGGGGAGGTCGACGGCCGGCAGCTGCTCGGTTCCACCGGCAAGGTGTTTACCACGATGATCAATATCGGCATCGGTGGCTCGGACCTCGGCCCCCGCGCCGTCAACGAGGCGCTGCGTGCCTATTATCGTCCGGACCGGCAGGTCCGGTTTATTGCCAATGTCGATCCCGATGACGCTGCGGCGGTGCTCGCTTCCGTCGATCTGTCCGAGACGCTGGTAACGATCGTTTCCAAAAGCGGTACGACCCTGGAGACCTTGACCAACGAGGAGTTGGCACGAAGTGCTTATCGCGGTGCCGGGCTGGATCCCGCCCGCCATTTTCTGGCAGTGACCGGAGTCGGCAGTCCGATGGAGGACCCGCAGCGGTATCTGCGCTCGTTTGCCATGTTCGATTATATCGGCGGCCGCTATTCGACCACATCCATGGTCGGTTGTATTAGTCTCGGGTTTTCCCTCGGCATGGGGCAACTGCTTGATTTTCTGCGGGGTGCCGCCGACATGGATGAAGCCGCAGGACAACCTGCGGTGCGCGACAACCTGCCGCTGCTGCTGGCCCTGCTCGGTATCTGGAACCGCAATTTTCTCGGTTGTCCGACGTTGGCCATTCTCCCCTATAGTCAGGCCCTGCACCGTTTTCCCGCGCATCTGCAACAATGCGACATGGAGAGCAACGGCAAATCGATCACCCGGTTCGGGGAACCGGTGCCGGCGGCCACCGGTCCGATCGTCTGGGGAGAGCCGGGAACCAACGGCCAGCATGCCTTTTATCAGCTGCTCCACCAGGGGACCGAAATCGTGCCGGTGGAGTTTATCGGCTTTCGGGAAAGTCAACACGGCCGGGATCTGCAGGTCGACGGCACGAGTTCCCAGCAGAAACTGACCGCCAATCTGCTGGCCCAGGCGGTGGCGCTGGCCACCGGGCGGGACCACGACAATCCCAACCGCCGTTTTGCCGGCAACCGTCCCAGTTCGATCATCGTCGGCAATCGCCTCGATCCGCGGACCATGGGGAGCCTGCTGGCGCTTTATGAAGCGAAAATCGTTTTGCAGGGCTTCGTCTGGCAGCTCAATTCGTTTGATCAGGAGGGAGTCCAACTCGGCAAAGAGCTGGCGACCGAGTTGCTCGATCTGTTGAAAAGCGGTACCGACAACGGTTCTACAATCGGCGGTGAACTGCTCTGGGAGTTCGGAAAATAAAGGAACTGCCGTTTGCCGAGGCGCTGAATCACCGTTCATTTTTGGAGCCGGGGGAGGCTGCTTTTTTGTTGACAAAAAAACACTTGGGTTATATCCTCAGCTGCTACATATTTCGCATTGGCACGCCGGTTTGTGCCCACTGAGAGTGACCGGAATCTGACGTGAAGAAGCACAGGCAGAAAGGAGTTTGACGGCCTGAGGAGGGTGGCTCGACTTTCTGTGCGGATAGTTTTTTGTACAAGATTAATTGGATAGGGTAGCAGTATAAACAGTAACTCAAAGGAGGAAATCATGGCAAAACATGAGACACCCTTGTTAGACCAACTGGAGACTGGCCCCTGGCCAAGCTTCGTTACCGACCTGAAAAAGCAGGCCGAGACCAAGCCGGAGGTGTATGACATCCTCGGCCAACTCGAGCTGTCTTACAAGGATCGGATCACGCACTGGAAACACGGCGGCATCGTCGGTGTCTTCGGCTATGGCGGCGGTATCGTCGGGCGTTACTCGGATATGCCCGAGAAGTTCCCCGGCGTCCAGCATTTCCATACCCTCCGCGTTGCTCAGCCGGCTTCCAAGTACTATTCCAGCGATAACCTGCGTGCCTTGATGACACTGTGGGAGAAGCATGGCTCGGGCGTCACCAATTTCCACGGTTCCACCGGTGATATCATTCTGCTGGGTACCAAGACGGAAAATCTCGAGCCGTTTTTCTGGGACCTGACCCACGAACTGGGCCAGGATCTCGGTGGTTCCGGCTCGAACCTGCGGACCCCGGCCTGCTGCCTCGGCCAGTCCCGCTGCGAATGGTCCTGTTACGATACGCAGGAGGTTTGTTATCAACTGACCCTGAAATACCAAGACGAGATTCATCGTCCGGCGTTCCCGTACAAGTTCAAGTTCAAATTCTCCGGTTGCCCGAACGACTGCGTTGCCGCCATCGCCCGTTCCGACATATCCGTTATCGGTACCTGGCGCGACGAGATCCGGATCGACCAGGCGGCGGTCAAAGAGTACGTTGCCGGCAATTATCCGGCCAACGGCGGCTCACACAGCGGCCGTGACTGGGGTAAATTCGATCTGCAGAAGGAAGTCATCGATCTCTGCCCGACCGAATGCATGTGGCTGGAAGGCGACGAACTGAAGATCGACGACAGGGAGTGCACCCGCTGCATGCATTGCATCAACGTCATGCCGCGCGCCCTGCGCCCCGGCGCGGAGCAGGGAGCATCGATCCTGATCGGAGCCAAGGCCCCGATCCTGGAAGGCGCCCAGATGTCGACCCTGATCATCCCGTTCATGAAAATCTCCAAGGATGACGAATACGAGGATCTGATCGATCTGATCGAGAAGGTCTGGGATTGGTGGATGGAAGTCGGCAAAAACCGCGAGCGTGTCGGTGAGACCATGCAGCGCGTCGGCCTGCCGACCTTTATCAAGGTCATGGAGATCGACCCGATTCCGCAGATGATCAAAGAGCCTCGTTCCAACCCTTATGTCTTCTGGAATGAAGAAGAGGTGGAGGGTGGTTTCGAGCGTGACATCGATGAATTCCGTGCTCGTCACGCGGCGTGATACGAGCGGTTATATTCACACTTAGAGCAGAAAAATTCAGATAGAAGGAGTAGCATCATGGGATATAATCCAGAAAAACCGATGGAAGGTCGTATCACCGATCTCGGACCGCCACATTATGAGCAGTTCATGCCCCAGGTCATCAAAGACAATAAAGGCAAATGGCTGTGGCACGAGATCATTCAGCCCGGCGTCCTGATGCACAAATCGGAGACCGGCGACGAAGTGTATACGGTTCGCGTCGGTTCCGCCCGCTTGGTGACCTGTCAGTTCATCCGGGAAGTGTGCGAGATTGCCGACAAGCATTGCGAAGGCAAACTGCGTTTCACGACCCGGAACAATATCGAGTTCATGGTCGATGCCAAGGACAAGGTCCAGCCGCTGCTCGACGAGCTGGCCAGCCGCGGCAACCGCTTCCCGGTCGGCGGTACCGGCGCCGGGGTGACCAATATCGTTCACACCCAGGGCTGGATCCACTGTCATACGCCGGCCACCGACGCCTCGGGTCCGGTCAAGGCGGTCATGGACGAGTTGTTCGATTATTTTACATCGATGACGCTGCCGGCCCAGGTTCGTATCGCGCTGGCCTGCTGTCTCAATATGTGTGGCGCCGTTCATGCCTCGGATATCGCCATCCTCGGGGTCCATCGTAAGCCGCCGATGATCGATCACAAGCGAATTACCGGTGTCTGCGAGCTGCCGCTGGCCATCGCCTCCTGCCCGACCGGTGCGGTCAAGCCGGCTAAAGCAGAGGTTGACGGTAAGGAGATCAAGACCGTCAAGGTCACCGTCGAACGGTGCATGTTCTGTGGCAACTGTTATACGATGTGCCCGGCCATGCCGCTGTCAGACCCGGAAGGTGACGGCATTGCCATTCTGGTCGGTGGCAAGATCTCCAACCGGATTTCAGAGCCGAAATTCTCCAAACTGGTCATTCCGTTCCTGCCGAACACGCCGCCTCGGTGGCCGGAAACCGTTGAAGCAGTCAAGAATATCCTTGAGGCCTATGCCAAAGACGCCAGGAAATACGAGCGTGTCGGCGAGTGGGCCGAGCGGATCGGCTGGGAGAATTTCTTTGAGAAATGCGACATCCCGTTTACCGAGAAAAGTATCGACGATTATCGCCTGGCATACAATACCTGGCGGACGTCCACGCAGTTCAAGTTCACCAGCCATGTTAAGTAATTGACTGGATCTTGACGAGAATGGCCCACTCCGCTTTGCGGAGTGGGCTTTTATGCCTTGATTGATTACGGGCAATTCAAGAAAAGGAGAATGCTATGGCTCTGAGTGCTGATGAATTGAAAGCTGCTATGGTGGAGAAAGCGGAGAAGTCGCCGAAACCCGCATTGTATGTCAAGGATTTCTACGCCTGCGATCCGGACTCGAAACCGCGGGTGATCAAAAATATTGCCAATGAACTGGTCCGGGAAGGCAAACTGATGTTCTGGTCTTCCGGCTCGACAACCATGTATGCAACGCCAAGTCGGGTCAAGAACGACGATAAGGACGGCGGAATCTGATTTTTCTCTGATTTTCCGTTAGCTGTGAGCGCAATGTCCGTCAAGGGCTTTGCGCTTTTTTTTACTATTCCGATGAAAAATTCATATCAAGATGAGTTCCTGCCGGTCGTGGATTCCACCAATAGACGCGCCAGACTGATCGCCGACCAGGGTGCTCCGCATGGCTCCGGCGTCCGGGCTGACCGGCAGACCGCCGGACGGGGGCGCCTCGATCGTGGGTGGCACTCCCCGGCCGGGCGCAATCTCTATTGTTCGTATATCCTTCGCCCCCGCCTGTCCCCCGAGGCCTTTGCCCGTCTGACCATGGTTGCCGGCCTTGCGGCGGCGCACGTGCTCCTGCGTTGTTCTGCCGGAGCCGGCGTTGGTTTGAAATGGCCGAACGATCTGATGATCGGTGGCAAAAAGTGCGGCGGTATTCTCTGTGAGTCGTTTGTGGATCATGCCGATGGCCGTAATAATTTCGTTATTGTCGGCATCGGTATCAATCTGAATATGACGAGCGATGAATTGCCGGAAGCGCTACGATCGATCGCCACATCACTTGTTATTGAAGGAATACCGCCTGTCGATCCGGCGATCATGTTTGCCGCGCTGCGTGACGAACTGCTCGCCGGTGTTGCCGCATTCGAGGCGGACGGGTTTCAGAGCGTGCTGGCCGGTTGGCGCCGCTTAGACGTGCTGGCGGGAAAACGGACGAGGTGGGTGACCCAGACGGGCGATGTGGTGTCGGGGCTCAGTCTCGGTCCCGATGAGCAGGGTTTGTTACGAATCGAGGATGATCAGAAAAAGATCCATACCGTCATTTCAGGTGACATCAGCGTGGCCGGTACTGATGTACGAAGCGCGAAGATCATTCGGGGCGAATCGGCCGACTGACGCTTTTGTCTGCCGGCCGATCTCCACCATGGCTTAATAGCGATAATAATCGGGTTTGTACGGCCCGTTGACCGAAACCCCGATGTAGCGTGCCTGCTCCTCGTTCAACGTGCTCAGGTGCGCTCCGATTTTCTTCAGGTGCAGTCGGGCGACCATCTCGTCGAGATGTTTGGGGAGGAAATAGACCTTCTTTTCGTAGCGTTCCGGATGATTCCACAACTCGATCTGAGCCAGTACCTGGTTGGTAAAGGAGTTGCTCATCACAAAGCTGGGGTGGCCGGTGGCGCAACCGAGGTTGACCAGCCGGCCTTCGGCGAGCACGATAATTTTCTTGCCGTCGGGAAAGATCACGTGATCAACCTGGGGCTTGATATTATCCCAGGGTAGATCCCTGATTGACGCGATATCGATTTCCGAGTCGAAATGACCGATATTGCAAACGATCGCCTGGTCGGGCATGCGCTCCATATGCGATCGGGTAATCACGTTGATGTTCCCGGTGCAGGTGACGAAAATCGAGCCGACAGCCGCCGCTTCTTCCATCGTAACGACCCGATACCCCTCCATTGCCGCCTGCAGTGCGCAGATCGGATCGATTTCGGTAACCAGCACGGTTGCCCCCATGCCGGCCAATGCCTGGGCGCAACCTTTGCCGACATCGCCATAACCGGCGACCACGGCAATTTTCCCGGCGATCATGACATCGGTGCCGCGCTTGATACCGTCGATCAGTGATTCCCGGCAGCCGTAAAGATTGTCGAATTTTGATTTGGTCACCGAATCGTTGACATTGAACGCCGGGGCCCCCAGGGTTCCTTCCTTGGCCATTTCGTTGAGCCGGTGAACACCGGTGGTCGTTTCTTCGGTGATACCTCTGATCAGTTGCAGTTCATCGCGATAGTTCCGATGCATGACCAGGGTCAGATCACCGCCGTCGTCAAGAATCATATTGGGCCGCCAGCCGTCCGGCCCGAAAATGGTTCGATCGATGCACCACCAGAATTCCTCCTCGCTTTCGCCTTTCCAGGCAAAGACCGGAATACCGGCGGCGGCCATTGCCGCTGCGGCATGATCCTGGGTGGAGAAGATATTGCACGATGACCAGCGGACTTCGGCTCCCAACCGGATAAGGGTTTCCATCAGGACCGCGGTCTGAATAGTCATGTGCAGGCAGCCTCCGATTCTGGCGCCTTTCAGCGGCTGAGCAGGGCCGTATTCTTCGCGCAGGCTCATCAAGCCGGGCATCTCCGTCTCGGCGATACCAATCTCTTTTCGGCCCCAATCGGCCAGGGTCAGATCGGCTACTTTGAAATCTTGGGTCGGTGTGGTCATTGCTACGATTCCTCTCAGTTAATCGAGTATTCGTTACACGATAGGATCTTACAGTCCCGCAGCGGCTCTCAGGTCGGCTGCCTTATCGATCCGTTCCCAGGTGAAGTCATCGCGCCGTCGGCCGAAATGACCGTAGGCCGCGGTGGCTTTGTAGATTGGGCGGAGCAGGTCGAGATGCTGAATGATCGCTTTGGGGCGCAGGTCGAAATGGTCCAGGACCAATTGCCTGATACGGTCGTCGCTGATACGACCGGTACGGAAGCTGTTGATATTGACGGACACCGGCTGCGAGATACCAATAGCATAGGCGACCTGCACTTCGATTTCCTTGGCGATGCCTGCTGCCACCAGATTTTTGGCGATGTATCTGCCCATGTAGGATGACGAGCGGTCGACCTTGGACGGATCCTTGCCGGAGAAGGCGCCGCCGCCGTGGGATCCCTTGCCGCCGTAGGTATCGACAATGATCTTCCGGCCGGTGACACCGCAATCGCCAACGGGCCCGCCGATAACGAACCGTCCGGTCGGATTGATAAAATATTTGGTTTTTTGGTCGAGCATGTTCACCGGCAGGACCGGTTTGATGATCTCTTCCATGACTCCTTCTTTCAAGTCTTCGTAGTCGATGGAGGGGGCGTGTTGGGTGGACAGGACGACCGCATCGATACGGGTCGGGGAGCCGTCGACGTATTCGACGGTGACCTGGCTTTTCGCGTCGGGACGCAGCCATGGCAAGAGCCCGGATTTACGGACTTCGGCCTGGCGCCTGGTCAGCCGATGGGCGAAATGAATCGGCATCGGCATAAATACGTCAGTGTCATCGCAGGCATAGCCGAACATCAAGCCCTGGTCACCGGCCCCCTGGTCGAGATCGAGGCCGCTTCCCTCGTTGACTCCCTGGGCGATGTCCGGCGATTGCTTGTCGATGGAGGTCAGCACGGCGCAGGATTGCCAGTCGAATCCCATGTCCGAAGAATTGTAGCCGATATCCCGGACCGTCTGGCGGGCGACATCGGGCATGTCGACCCAGGAAATGGTGGTGATTTCACCGGCGATCAGGATCATGCCGGTGGTGACCATGGTTTCGCAGGCGACCCGGGCGTTTTTGTCTTTCGTGATGATGGCATCAAGGATGGCATCGCTGATTTGATCGGCGACCTTGTCGGGATGGCCTTCAGCCACCGATTCCGAAGTGAAGAGGTATTGGGTCATGAGACCTCCATTGATTCTATTGAAAAATTATCTTAGTGGCAGCGGGAAAACGTGATTTCGGGACGGCTCAGGGTGATCGTGTCACTGACCACGCATATTGAAGACGTAACGGCCCATTTGTCAAGAACAAACAAGGTGCAAACGGGAGGATGCGGAAAAATGCTGCCGCCCACGGTAAAAAGGGAGTAGAATAGCGGTCAGCCGGCTTGACCGCCGACGATGGATGGTTACTCTTGGCTCTCAACGATCTTGGCACGCGTGACCGGCAGGCCGCCGCCGGCGTGGCGCTGGTTGTGGTAGCTATGGGAGAGCGGATCGATATCTGGAAACGTACGTGGGAAGAGATATGTCGTTAGAAGAAGCGCGGGACGTATTGTTGATCGAGGAACAAGGGCTGGCCGCTGTACGTCAGCGATTGGGCGAGGGGTTTTTGCAGGCCGTTGAGTTGATCCTTGATTGCCCGAGTCGCTTGATTGTTACCGGTATCGGCAAGTCGGGCATTATCGGTCAGAAAATCGCAGCAACGATGAACAGCACAGGCACTCCCGCGTTCTTCCTCCATCCGGTGGAGGCCATGCACGGAGACTTGGGTATGGTGCAGGCGACGGATGTGATCATGGCCATTTCGTACTCCGGTGAGACCGTTGAGCTCAATCTCTTGCTCAGCAGTCTGAAACGTCGTTGTTCAGCGGTCATTGCCATGACCGGAGGGGTAAACTCAAGCCTGTCGGTGGTCGCCGATGTGGTACTCGACATCTCCGTCCCCCGTGAAGCGTGCCGACTTGGTCTGGCACCGACGGCATCGACCACGGCGACGCTGGCGCTTGGGGATGCGCTGGCCATTGTCCTGATGAAGCGCAACAATTTCCAGGCGGCTGATTTCCGCAAGAACCATCCGGCCGGGAGTCTGGGCGCGCGTCTCCAGGTCAGGGTCGACGAAGTGATGTTGAGCGGGGACGCCGTCCCGGTCGTCAGCAATGGCGGTTCGGTCAGTGCGGCAGTGGCTGAATTGAACCGGAAGAACCTTGGAGCCGTGGCCGTTGTCGGCCGCGAGGGGCGGGTTGACGGAATCGTCACTGATGGCGATGTTCGCAGGCTGGTCGCCGCCGGTGTTGATTTCCAGTCAACACCGGTGCGGCTGGTTATGACTGGAAATCCGGTGACGATCAGCAACGATAAGCAGGCGGTTGATGCGCTGAGCATTATGCAGCGACACGAAATCACCGTACTCCCGGTAACCGGCGAGGACGAAGCTCTGCTCGGAATTCTTCACCTTCATGATCTGCTCGGCAAGGGGGAGTTCAGATTTTTGTTGTAAACCGAGTCGCTCGAGCTATTCGTTGCCGCTGTAGAACTGCCACTCACCGGTCGTAAGATTGTGGGTATATTTCATCACGAGCTTCAGTGGGCGACCCCGGCCGATTTCGGTGCACTCCAGCCGAAAAAGCAGTCTGGCCCCCATTCGTTTCTCATAAATAACGCGCGGATCGATCAGTGATTCGGCCGGTGATGCGGTATAGTGTCTGGTGAAGAGTTCCTTGAAGTTGTTTTCCAGATAGGAGATTTTGCCGGCCAGGAGCAGATCGGTCTGGGCCTGCGCCACCGCCTGTTCAGTTTCCTTGAGGATCGCGGCGAATTCGGGGTCCTGACTGAATTCACTGTCCTTGACCGTGGACATGATAGAGCGTAGTTTCTCAATGGCTGTTTGGAAGTTCTCTTCTTTTAATAATCGAGCAGCCTCCTGTTTGTCTCGGATGACCGAGGCCTGCAGCATGGTTCTCGCCAGTTTCTTCTTGTTGCCTTCGGTGTTGCTCTGCTTGAGCAGGTCGCTGTTACTCTCCAAAATGGCGATAGCCCGTTCGTAATTACCGATCGCCTGGTCCCATTGCGCTTCGGTGAATGCCTTTTTGCCGCTGTTGATCGTTTCATACAGTTCGGCTTTGACCATCAGGTTCTTGATCTCGTCCACCCGTGGATCATCGGGTCTGTCTGATTGTATTGCGGAGTCATAGGCCTTTTGATATTGTTCAAGAGCTGTTTGCCATCGTTCTTCAGCAAAGGCGATGTCGCCCTGTTCCCGCGCTGTGGCAACCGCGATTTCGGCGAGTCTGGTGGTAATGGAGGCGATGATCTCGGCCTTGTTCTCGATGGTCAGTTCTTTGGCGAGTTCCAGTGACTGTTCGAGATCCTGGGTGGCGAGGACCCACTTTTCGCGCTTGATGAATTCGTCTCCTGAGCGAAGCAGCGTGTTGAATTGCGCCTGCTTCTGCCGCTCGGTAAGCGCAAAAAGCATTTCCTGGTCGACTCCTTCCGGTTCCTGTTCGGCAAGAGCAAGCGCCTGATTGTAATTGGCCAGTGCTTCCTGCCAGTCTTCCTTAACAAAAGCGTTGTCTCCCTGCGTGGCAAAATGATTGAAGGCCCGAACAGTCTTAACCACCTGTTTCGGGAGATAGCGTCCGTCATAGAAAAGGTTGCCGGCCAACCCCTGGTGAAGAGCTTCCGAGTGCAGTACGGCTTCGATGTCTTCGATCAATGCATCGCGGGTGCCACTTCGAAAAAATTGAACCTGTTTGGCGATGTCCAGAGCCTGCTGACATTGTCGTTCGGCTTCGGCGAAGCGGTTTTGTTTGAGCACGGCCTGGCAATCGGCGAGCTTTTTCTCGGCGTTGGCGAGTCGCGAGGTGTTCAGATAAAAGGAAAGCGCTGCCGCACCGCAGACGATGATAATTACGGCGCCGATGGCATAGGGGATCAGCTTTGAGGTGTGGCGCGCGGTATCTTCAAAGAAGGTTCGGCGCTCACTCTTTTTTTCGACAGGCTGGCCATCGCTTTCCCGGGTATCTTGAAGAGTGTCATGCTCGGTGAGGGCGGCCTGTTCATCTTTTTCTTTAACGGTTGACGGATCAAGCCAGTCACCCAGAAGTTCTTTGGCCTGGGCGGTGCGTTCAAGGTCTTCTTGCAGGCCGGGATAATCGGACACGATTGCCTCGACCCGCTTGAAAGATTCGTATGCCCGTCCGGGATCGCCCTGATGTTCGTGGTCGCTTCCTTGGTTGTAGATATCCCGGGCCTGCTGCAGAGCGGCTTTTGCCTGCTCGGCCAAGCGCGACCGGTCGCTGAACTCCAGGTTCGGGGGGAGAGCGTCGAGTTGGCTGTTGAGTTCAAAAAACCGTTTTTGTTTGGCGAGGAGTTTGCAGCGGTCGCTGTCGAAAGCCGTCGATATGCCTGACTCATCTGGCTCGAGTGGGGGTGGGCCGATTTCGTCGGTAGCCGGGTCACGGTCATCCGAGCCGAAATAGTCGAAATCGGTTTCAAGGAAACTTTCGTCCAGCGTGTCAACCGCCTCACGGTCAACCACCTGATCGGTCGGTGCCTGCTGACCGTCATCCACCGATATCTCATCAGATCGTTGGTCAGCGTCGAAGGCTGAATCAAAAGAGGGGACGATTTCCCCGGAGTCTTCTTTTTCATCGTCGAGCAGGAGCGTCATATCGTCTTCGGAGGTTTGCTCGTCACCTTGATCGCCGCTCAAAGCTTCCTCGAGGGTGAGGTCCTGGTCGTCGAAGGGCAGTCGTCCGGGGTTGTCCTTGTACCATTGCGCCGCTTCTTCGTTGAAGGCGTTGCTTGTCGAAAAAATATGGCCGGAGATCATCTGGCCGATATGCAGGATCAAATCGCCGATGGTCCGGTCTTTTTCCCAAAAGTCACCGATACAGATGGCCGCCGGATCGAAGTCGGGATGGAAGATAGGCGTCTTGGGTTTACAGCTTGGCGGGAAGTGGGGAAAACCGAAAGGGATGTTGATCGTGATGACATGATTGTCGCGGCTTTGGATTTCTCCGGAATCATCTTTATAGATGCTTTCGAGATGATACGTAATTTCGTATTTTTCCGGTGGGTCACCATCGAGTGGGGCGACGGAGATAAACCGGTTGCCGGAGAACTGCCGAGTGATCTCCTGATAGATGCTCTCAAGTTGCTTGGTCGCTGTCGCCATGGTTTACACACCGGTTGCTGGGTAAGAGAATTGCGGACTCAATGCAGCCATTATATCAACTTCTGGAAACAACACCAAAAAAAATATTCATCACCATCTAATCCCCGATAGTCGGTTCGCTCATTGGTCGACCGGGAAAACCATGACGGCCGAGGACTGGGATTACGAAGAGACAACCACTACCGACAGGGGGCGGCCCGGCGGAGGGTTCGCCGCCCGGATCGGCCTATTGACTAAGGTTTTCCCTCGTTCAGCGCAGAAAAAAATCCTCGCCAATCGGAAATCACTCGGTATATTGGTAGGGTATCGTTATGTGCTCTCGGGGGCTGAAGACCGAACGACGAGGTTTTAGTGCAATCGGCATGAAATCATTTATTGCGCAGTTCGAGGTCATTGAGGACAACAATTGTCCCCTCTACGAGGTCGGTGAATGTTTTCGTCTGACGGAACGCTCATTTGCAGCGCCGGAGAAGAAAGAAGTGTGCCTTATTCTGGTACGCGAAATGACCGAATTGCTGTTCGTTCTGCTGGGAGATTCGCCTGACGGTTTGGCTGATGGTGAAGAAAAACGCTATAGTTGCAGCGGTTGTACCGGTTTGATCAAATTCCGCCTGATTCCCGCGACCGCCGATGCGACCATCGGGGATGAGGATGTAGCGCTTGATGCCGAACAGCAGGCATTGCTTGGCAGGATCCTCGATTGCCCGCTGTTCAGGACCGTGCCGCCGGGTCGGCTTCGGGAAATGATGGAGTTTTTCCGGGAAGAACGGCTCAAGAAGGGCAGGATCCTGATGCGGAAAGGTGAACCGAACATCGATCTCTTTGTCATTTTATCCGGACAGTTGAGTGTCGATGACGGACCAGTGCATATCAGCACCCTCGGTCCGGGGGAGATCTGCGGCGAAATGAGCTATCTGGTCGGCAATGTTGCCGGAGCCACGGTGTCGGCCCTCGAGGAAACCGTTCTGATCGCCATCGGCGGTGAATATTTCAACAGAATCATAGAGCAATCACCGTCGGTGCAATTGTTTATGGCGCAACTGCTCGCCGAGCGACTGGCCCGGGCCAATATCGCCCGCTCGCAGTCCTTCGAGTCCTGCATGCAGGGTCGACTCAAGGAAATGGCGCCGGCCGAACTCTTCCAGATTCTGCACATGCATCAGAAAACGGGTGTTCTCACTCTTTATCTGGGCGGTCGGGAAGCGGAAGTGGCCTTTCGTGAAGGGTGTATTATCAATGCCCATTACGGGGAATTGGAGAACCAGTATGCCATCTACGCAATTCTCGCTGAGCGAGAAGGCATTTATATTTTCCGCACCGGTTTATCGCCGCACCAGATGAAGGCTGCCGAAATCGGCGATTTCATGGCGCTGCTGATGGAGGGAGTCAAACGGGTGGATGAGGACCGCGAGTTGCATTGATGGCGTATCGGCACAGAAGACGGGCTCCTGCCTATTCCTTGAATGGGGCAAGGCGGCGGATCTGGCTGAAGGTTTCCACGTGATAGCGTGCCGGTAGCGCCGGATTTTTAAAAGCGATCAACGGTACCCCGACCGCCTCGGTATGTTGCCGGTCGACCTCTGAGTCGCCGATATAAATAGTTTCTTCGGCGGTACAGCCGAAGTGGGCGAGAATGTCGTGCAACGCATCCGGTGCCGGCTTGGACCTGGCAACGTCACCGGCGGTAACGACTTTGTCAAAATAGCCGTCAAGCTGAAACGTTTTCAGCAACGGGCGCATCGTGGTCGTACGATTGGTGGAGATGGCCAGGTGGTAGTGGTTCCTGGCAAACTCGAGGAAATCGATCAGATCAGCCTCCATGACCATAAAACTGAGATAGGGGGTGTAGTCGAGGTCCATTCGGAAACGATGGACTTCCGCCACCAGTTCCGGAGGGGTGTGACGAAAGATGTGGTTGACCGAGTCGGTCACGTTATGCATATGCACAAACGCAAACTCCTCCTCATTCATCGGCGGCTGGGAAAAGGCGTCCAGCATATCGTTGTAGTATCGACGGTTGGCCTCCCGCGAGTCGAACATGACGCCGTCACAGTCAAAGACAATCAATTTCAGCATGGTGGCACGATCCTGGTTGCCGGTGACAGGCGGCCGTCGACCGGATTGTTGTTCAGTAATCGAACAGGAGGCCGGCAATCCAGAGCAGGCCGAATTCGAGCAGAGCCTCGTCGTCGTGGACAAGCGCGCTGTAGTCGCCCGCTGCATTGGGGATTTCGCCGGCCAGCAACGCTGAGCGAAAGGTGTCGAGGTCATAGAGCGCGAGAATGAACGCCCGGCGTTGCGACTGGTTCAAGCGCATGCCCTGCCTGATCTTTTCGTGTAGCGTCAGATCTGCCAGCCGGTCGTTGAACCGGTTATACGGTGCCAGTTCCTGTGACTGCAGATACGCGTGGACACGTGTCAGCACAGGTTGCCCGAAACCGAGACAATGAGGCTCGTGCAGCAGGACGAAGTGCTCTTGGAGGTCCGCTCCGGATTTCATCGTCGCCCGCCCCAGCGGATACATTCTGCAGGCACCGGGACGATGACGATAAATCGAGCAGCCCTGCCGGCCGAGAAACACGCAGCTGGCGGCGCCGTCATCGACCATGGTCAGGTACATCCGCGGAAAGACGTCATCGGCCTCCTGTTCGATGATCACATAGCGATCCAGCACGTCCGCCGATGACAGGCCGGTTCCCTGTCGGATACGCAGGACATCATAGGGGGTCAGAGCCAGTTCAAGTTCGTGGCAGCAGCGGGTAAAGCAGGCCACTTCCCGGTGACAGGCAAATGAAAATGGCTCGTGGTGTCCGATGGGACGGCACGGGCCGGTAGACTGGGGGATCTGTGTCATCAGGCTGCAGTTCGTTTCCAGACGGTCAGCAGGGGACTGGCGATGAAGATTGAAGAATAGGTCCCGACTGCTACGCCGGCGAGCAAGGCGAACGAGAAATCATGGATGACCGAGCCGCCGAACAGGAACAGGGCCAGCAGGACCATGGCCGTGGTCACGGAGATAACGATGGTCCTGTTGAGCACCTGGTTGATACTGTCGTTGATCAAGGTGTTTGAGACCTGAGACGAATCTATTTTCTTCATATTTTCCCGGATCCGGTCGAAGACGACCACCGAGTCGTTCAGTGAATAGCCGGCCAGGGTCAGCAGGGCGGTGACGATCAGCAGGGTCATCTCCACATTGAGGAGCCAGCAGATACCGAGTACGGCCAGCACGTCGTGGAACGTGGCGGCAGCTGCGGCCAGGCCGAAGCGCAGGTCGAAGCGGAAGGCGAGGTAGATAATGACGCCGGCCAATGAAATGAGAATAGCTTGAATGGCCTTGTTGCGCAGAACGGCGCTGACACTTGAGCCGATTTCCGATTGACTCTCCAACTCGAAGCCTTTCTCACTGAGTTCGCTGCTGAAGATTTGTTCAACTTCTTCGCTCAGATTGGCGACGACCTCTGCCGATTTCTTGACTTTGACGATCAGTCGGAACTCGTTTTCCACCTCCTGCAGATCGACCTCGGCCATGTTGTTCTTCTGGAAGGCCTGGCGTACCTCTTCCATTGTAAACGGCTGGCTTGCCCGGTATTGCAGCAGGGATCCGCCGGCGAAGTCAACACCCATATTAGCGGTACCGCGGGCTACCTGGTAAAAGGCGATGAGTCCAATGAGCACGAGCACACCGGACAGCGCGAAGGTGATATTTCTGACCCGCATGAAGTCGATTCGGGTTGCGCCGATCATCTCCAGCAAGTGCAGCTTTTTCAGCAGATGCTTGCCTGACAGGAAGTCGAAGACCAGCCGGGAGCAGAACAGGGCGGTAAAGAGGTTGAAGATGATACCAAGAGACAGCGTTACGGCAAAACCTTTGATCGGGCCGGTGCCGAAAAGAAAGAGGGCCAGGGCGGTGATCAGCGTGGTGATCTGCGAGTCGACAATGGTCGACATGGCCTTGCCGAAACCGCCGTCGATACTGGAGCGGACCGATTTGCCGAGCCGGTATTCCTCGCGCATCCGTTCGTAGATCAGGACATTGGCGTCGACCGCCATGCCGACGGCCAATATGATGCCGGCAATACCGGGCAGGGTCAATGTCGCGTTGAGGATGGCCAGACCGGAGAAGAGAAAGAGGATGTTGAGAGTCAGCGCACAGTTGGCAATGACGCCCGAGAGTCGATAAAAGATGAGCATGAAGCCGATCACCGCCAGCGCACCGAAGAGGCCTGCGGTTAGCCCTTTTTCGATGGAGTCGCGGCCGAGGCTGGAGCCGACGGTCAGGTTCTGGATGATGTCCACCGGCGCGGGCAGGGCGCCGACTCGCAGCACGATTGCCAGGTCGGACGCCTCTTCATGGGTGAAGCTTCCGGAAATCTGGGCGGAACCGCCGAGGATCCGTTCCCGGATGACCGGGGCCGATTTGACATTGCCATCGAGTACGATGGCCATCCGCCGCCCGACATTATTTTCGGTCAGAGTGGCAAAGACCTTACCGCCACGGGAGGTCAGGTCGATGCCGACATAGGGTTCATTGAAAGAGCCGCCGATCCGGACCTGGGCGTTTTTGACCATGTCGCCGGTCATCAGTACCTTGTCCTCCAGAAGAATCGGCGAAAATGACTCGGCCTGGGTTTGGCGATCGGTATGCTGTTCGAAATAGATTGTCGTATTGTCAGGTAGTTGCGGGGCGAGCAACCGGTTGAGATTGGCCAGCTCGGTGGGATCCTGCCAGTTGCCTGACCATTGATCTGATTCGATGGCCTGCGCGACCAGGCGATCCAAGTCGATGCCGCCACTTTCGGCGACTAGCTTGAACTCGAGCTGGGCGGTATCGCCGAGCAGTTTCATGGCTCGGTCCGGGTCCTTGACGCCGGGCAGCTGAATGACGATTTCGTCGGAGCCCTGGCGGATGATGACCGGCTCGGCCACGCCGAATTGATCGATTCGATTCCTGATGATTTCCAGCGATTGAGATACGGCGTTATTGTTGATGAAATCGATTTTTTCTTCGCTCAACCGAAGACTGATTCGGGGGAAACTGCCTTCCTTGGCATCGACGGTGATATCGAGTTCTTCCTCGAAGCCGTCCTTGACGACGTCTTGAACGGTATCGACGGCGCTGGTATTGGGTACCGTGAAAACGATGGCATTCTTGTCGGCGGCGGAGCTTTGCACGACACTGATCGACTGGTCGGCGAGCGCATCCCGCAGGTCGTTGGCGGCCAGTTCGAGTGTGTTTTCCCGGGCTTTTTGCAGGTTGACTTTGAGAACCAAATGCATGCCGCCCTGCAAGTCGAGGCCGAGCCGCAACCCTTCCGGGGCCATGTAGTTTTTCCACCAGTTCGGCGTGCCGGCGTAAAAGGAGGGCACCACCGTGACAACGGCCAAGGCGACGAGGAAGGCGAGCAGGCCGGCCTTGAGTTTCATCGATGTGTTCATAAAGGGGTTCCGACAGGGTTGAGAAGAAAGTTCGTATCTGTTTCAGTCCATCCAGCCAGGCGATTATAACGTAATGCCCAGATCTTGCAAGGTTGGCCGGATGTTTGTCGGGAAATAATCGGCTCGTCCGTTATAACCAGCGTCGATCACCCGCCGCCGGGTGGGCAATCCGGCGTTTTCTGCACGGGTGACGACGGCAGGTCAGCGGTTTCTATTGATCGCGGCTGCCAGACAGCCGGCTCCAAAGCCGTTGTCAATATTGACCACGGCCAGCCCCGGAGCGCAGCTGTTCAACATCCCGAGCAGGGCGGCGAAACCACCGGCGCCGGTGCCGTAACCGACGGACGTCGGGACGCCGATCACCGGGCAGCTGACCAAACCGCCGACCACGCTTGGCAAGGCCCCCTCCATGCCGGCCGCGACGATGATTGCCGAAGCGTCCCGGAGCTGATTCTGATGGGCAAGGAGGCGGTGCAGGCCGGCGACCCCGGCGTCGTAGATTGACCGCACCGGATTGCCGAGATGTTCGGCGGTCAGGCGAGCCTCCTCGGCAACGGCAATGTCTGATGTGCCGGCGCAGATGACCAAGATGGTGCCGCGGACGTCTGGTGGGCCGGATACTGGGCGTGGACCGGTCAGCAGGCGGGCTTGGTGATGATAGGTGAGCTGGGGCAGCTGCTCGATGATCAGCGCCGCCTTGTGGCTATCGACCCGGGTGACCAGCAGTGGTCCCGCTTTATCGAGCATGGCCCTGGCGATGGTGACGATCTGTTCGGCACTCTTCGCTTCTCCGTAAATGACTTCGGGGATACCGGTGCGTAACAGGCGCTGATGGTCGAGGCAGGCGTCACGAACGGTTTCGGCCGGAAACGCCTGCAGTTGGTCGAGGGTTTCCGGAAGTGTCAGTGTTCCGTCCAACAAACGTTTGAGCAGTATTTCGAGATAGTTTTTATCCATACGAATCACAAGTGAAGTTAGAGGGGGCGAACGGCGGCTCGTCGAGCGTCTGTCTGATGTCGTGCGGCCGCTGCCGCGTCACACAGTAGCATGTCCTGTACGCTGCTGTAAAGGGCGCTGCGACCAGGCGCTCCGGCACGATCGGCGGCACGGTCGTACCGGAGCGCACACTACGTTTTGCGTCGGCGACTGAAGTCTGGTATTATCTATGGTCACCGTCGGTGTCGGGCAGGTCCGGCTATCGATTGGTGATTCTTTGATCTTTTGGCCAATGCTGCCGCGGCAGCGGTAGCCCGGGAGGACCCATATGAGCGCACAACATGTGCCGGACTTTATCGCCGCACTCCAGGAACCGGATTTTTGGGACCCGCCGGTTGACGAAATTAAACTCGTTCAGACCCATATCTCCTATGTGGTAATTGCCGGTGGATTTGTCTACAAATTCAAGAAGCCGGTCGATTTCGGATTTCTCGATTTTACCACGCTGGAAAAGCGGGCCTACTATTGTCAGCGGGAGCTGGAACTCAATCGCCGTCTCTGTCCCGATATCTATCTTGACGTGATAACTCTCAGTCGTCGGGACGGCCGCTATCGGCTCGACGGCGTCGGAGATGTGGTGGAATATGGCGTGAAGATGGTGCGCATGCCGGAGAAGCGGATGATGAGCCGGGTTATCGCCGACGGTGGTCTCGAGAGGCACCATCTCGACGCCATCGTCGACCAGCTGGTGCCGTTTTACGCAGAGGCCGCCGGTGATGAGGCGATCCAGGCTTTCGGCCGGGCCGATGCAGTTGGCGTCAATGTCCTGGAAAACTTCCAGCAGACCGAGTCGTTTGTCGGCGGACCGGCCCTGAGCCGTGAGCAGTTTGAGCGAATCGGCGCCTATGCCCGGGCGGTACTTGCCGATACCGAGCGGTTCGACGAGCGGATCGCCGATGGCCGTATCCGCGATTGTCACGGCGATCTCTATTCGGCCAACATCTGTCTTGACGAGCAGGTGCACATCTTCGACTGTATCGAGTTCAACGAGCGTTTCCGCTACTCTGATGTGGCTGCCGATGTCGCATTTCTGGCGATGGATCTGAATTATCATGGTCTCGACAGCGAGGCCGACTACTTTCTCAATCAGTTTGCCACGGCTTCAGCCGATCCGCGCCTGCTGCGGCAGATTGCCTTTTACCAGTGCTATCGCGCCTATGTCCGCGGCAAAATCGGGCTGTTCACCGCCGCCGATCCCGCCGTTGACGAGGCGACCGCCGCTACCTGCACGGAGCAGGCCAAACGCTACTTCCAACTGGCTCAGCGCTATGCCGAAGACAGAAAGTGAACTGCCCCGGGTGGTCGTCTTCTTTGGCCTGGTCGCCTCCGGCAAAAGCCACCTGGCCAAGCGCTGGGCGCGTGCCCATCACTGCCCGTATTACAATACCGATATCGTGCGCAAGGAATTATTCGGTCTTGATCCGAAAAGCCGTCAGCAGGCGGGAGTGAACCACGGTATTTACAGCGCCGAACACAACCGGGCCACCTATCGGGAAATGATCCGCCGGATGACGGAGGATCTCGACCGGCGGCGGGCCACGGTCGCCCTCGACGGCTCCTATCGGGAAGAACATGAACGTGAGAAACTGGTGGCGGCAGGCGGGGCGCGGGGCGATATCGTCTTTATATATTGTTATTGTTCGGAGGCGGAAACCAGAAAACGGCTAGACCGCCGCGCCGTCGATCCGACCGCCGTTTCCGACGGTCGCTGGGAGATCTATCTGCATCAACGACAGCATTTCCGCGTACCGTCAACCATCGAAGGTGCCAGGTTACTGCTTCTCAATACCGAAGACGAAACCGAAAGATTGATCAGGGTTGTCGACCGCTTTGTCGAGAGTGATCTTGCGGTCGGACAGGGAGAGGACCTGCTGTCGCCGGGTCCCACACCGACTGATCGTTAATTGCTAGAGAGGAGTAAGGAAGAGACGTGTACACGCGCATTTACTACTTTCGTTTCCCGAAGGACACCAGCGATCAGCCGGTAATCTACCATGTGATCAAGAAGCACGATGTGGAGGTTAATATCCTCCGGGCCGACATTTTGCCCCAGCGGGAAGGGGTCATGATTCTCGAGTTGCGTGGGACAAAAGTCAACGTCAAACATGCCCTGGGCTATCTTGAGGGATTGGGAGTGAGCATCGAGAGATTGGCGACGCGGGTCCGTCGGGATGACGACAGATGCTTTCAATGCGGCGCCTGCACCGGGGTGTGCCCGGTGGATTCATTGTCGATCCGCCGGCAAGACATGCGTGTCCTCTTCGATCCCGACAAATGCACCGGTTGCGGTCAGTGTGTCCTCATTTGCCCGGTCCGGGCGATGGAGATGTCCCTGGGGCGGGAATGGTTCGATCTGGACGGCAGCCGTGCAGCTCCGATCAGTCGTTGAGAAAGTCCATCCAATCCGGCAGCGACAATTCCTTGAACCAACCTGCCAAGCCGGCGGCGGGAGGGTTCCCGGCCTTGATCATTTCGAGCAGCTCCGCGGCCCGCGGGGCGATGCGCGACTCCGGGTAGGTGCTCAGAATATACTGCAAGCGGGCCTCTGCGGCTTCGTATTTCTTGGTTCTCAGGTAGAATTTGACGACAAAGAATTCATGGTTGACCAAAAATTCTTTGGCAGCCTTGATCCGGGCCTGTGCTTCCTGGCTGTACGGTGAATTCGGGAAAGCACGCAGCAACTCGCTGAACGCCTGAATGGCCTCGGTCGCGCCGCTGATGTCGCGATCGATCGTGTCAATCCGCTGATAGTTGCACATCGCCTTCTGGTACATGACATAAGGGATGGCTTCGTTGGTCGGGTGGCGCTCCTCGAACTCCCGATAGAGCACGAGGGCTTCCGCGTAACGCTCCAGGTAGTAATTGGCGTCCGCCGCTTTCAATGCTGCCAGCGGGGCTTCCGGACTGAATGGATAGCGATCGAGGATCTCGTTGAAGTACTGCAGGGCCGGACGATAATTGCCCACGTTAAACTCGTCCATGCCTTTGATGATCAATTGTTCGGCAGGCAGGTAAACAGCGACCTGGTCCTCGTCGTCACCGAAAAGATCTTTGATCGAGGCACACCCCGCCACGCCGCCGGCAAGCATGGCGAATCCCAGCACAAGTGTCAGGAACTGAAAGGGGATCGTGAGGATGGTCGGGCCGGTTTTCCGATGAGCATGTCTGAGCGTTGGCATCGTTTCTCGAATTATCTGGATTTGAGATAGTGCTCGGCGGCGATGACTGCCGTGGCGCCTTCGCCGCAGGCGTTGACCACCTGGCGCATCTTTTTACTACGGATGTCCCCGGCGGCAAAAACACCCGGCACAACGGTCCTGGTCTCGCCGTCGGTCCGGATAAAGCCCCACTGGTCGGGATCGAGGCGATCCATGGGCAACATGGAGTTGTTCGGCGTGATGCCGATCAGGATGAAAACTCCCTGGACAGCAAGAGATGAGGTTGCTCCCCGGTTATCGACAAGCTGCAGCCGTTGCACCTCGTGCTTCCCTTCGATAGCGCTTACCCGAGTGTTCCAGAGATAGCCGATCTTCTTGTTGGCAAACGCTTTTTCCTGGATGATGGTGGTGGCGCGTAATTCGTTGCGGCGATGAATGATCGTCACCCTGCTGGCGAAACGGCTCAGATAGTCCGCCTCTTCCACGGCGGTGTCGCCGCCGCCGATGACGGCGACGTGCAGGTCACGGTAAAACGGGGCATCGCAGGTGCCGCAATAAGATACCCCTTTACCGGTGAGTTCCGTCTCACCGGGAATCCCAAGTTTGTTCGGCCGGGCACCGGTGCAGATGATAAGGGCGTGACAGGTCAGCATGCTGCCGTCGATGAAACGCACCTCCTTCAGGCCGCTGTCGGGGAAATCGACCGAGGCGACCTCTGCGGAGATGATCTCGGCATCGAACCGTTTTGCATGGGCGGCCATCTTTTCGGACAGCTCAAAACCGGTCAAACCGTCTGGAAAACCCGGGTAATTGTCGACCCAGTCGGTGGCCAGCACCTGGCCGCCGGGCGCTCCTTTTTCGACGAGCACATGATCGATCCGGGCCCGGGCCGCATAAAGCCCGGCCGTGAGCCCGGCAGGACCGCCGCCGAGAATGACGAGCTCGCGATGAGTGGTGTTCATCGCCGAGTCCTTGGCGACCCTGTCATGACTCCTGCATGCGAGCAGGACTGAAGAAGCACATCGCTACCGTCGAGGGCTCAGATCGCCTTGTTGATCAGCTCAACGAGCTGTGTCTTGCCGACGGCGCCGGTGATCTGATCGACGACCTCGCCGCTCTTGAAAATGATAAGGGTGGGAATTGCCCGGATGCCGAATTTGCCCGGGGTGACCGGATTGTCGTCGACATTCATCTTGGCGATGGAGATCTTGTCCTGGTATTCTTCCGCCAGTTCTTCGATAACGGGGCCGATTGCCTTGCACGGACCGCACCATGGCGCCCAGAAGTCGACCAGGGTCGGTTGATCTGAATTGATAGCGGTATCAAATTCGGCGTCGTTGAGTTGCAGGACTTTATCGCTGGCCATGTTCCTCTCCTTGCGTGTGGTTTTTCGTTCTTGATCAGCCGCTTAGCGGCCATATAGAGTGCCTGAATATAGTCTTTTACTTTACCTGCTGCTCTGGGTACTGACAAGGAAAATATTGGTCGGATCGCCCCGTGCAGCGCCCCGCGTCTGCAACGTTGTGCATGAATGAGGAAAGGTCAAGGACGCCGATCTGGTTTGACAGCCAAATCTTCGCCATGATATAGTGCCGCTCCGGTACTATGCAGGGCGGGGTGATCTTGTTTGCGCCAAAAGTCGGCCAACCCGCTCGCCCGTCGTGCCGGAAATTCGCCTGCACCGGTGGTGATACGCTTTATTCATCAGTACAAGAAGGAGGCCAGATGGAAACCAGGCAATCGAAGGCGATGTTCGCCGAAGCGGAAAAGGTTATTCCCGGGGGCGTAAACAGTCCGGTGCGAGCCTGTCGATCGGTCGGCTGTACGCCGCTGTTCATCGAGCGGGCGAATGGCGCCAGCCTGTTCGATGTGGATGGCAACCACTACCTGGACTTTGTTTGTTCCTGGGGCCCGATGATCCTTGGCCATGCCCATCCGGAAGTCGTTGCCGCAATTGGTGCGGCCGCCGCTGCCGGTACCAGTTTCGGGGCACCGACACCGGCCGAGATCACCCTGGCCAAAATGGTCGTTGAAGCGGTACCATCCGTGGAGAAAGTGCGGTTTGTCAACTCCGGGACCGAAGCGACGATGAGCGCCATTCGTCTGGCGCGCGGTTATACCGGTCGTTCGATGGTGGTCAAATTCGACGGTTGCTACCATGGTCATGCCGACTCGTTTCTGGTCAAGGCCGGCTCCGGCCTGTTGACGCTCGGGATCCCCGGTTCGCCGGGAGTGCCCGAGGATATCGTCAAAAACACCCTGTCGATTCCCTACAACGATATCGACGCGTTGGAGAAAACACTGACCGATGAGCGTCTTGATATCGCCTGCGTGATTGTCGAGCCGGTGGCCGGCAACATGGGCTGTGTCCTGCCTGATCCCGCGTTTTTGCAGAGTCTCAGGACATTGACGGAGCGGCAGGGCATCGTGCTGATTTTTGATGAGGTAATCACCGGTTTTCGCCTTGCCTACGGTGGTGCCCAAGACCACTTCGGCATCACGCCGGACCTGACCTGTCTCGGCAAGATTATCGGCGGCGGTCTGCCGGTCGGGGCCTACGGTGGACGATCTGAGATTATGGACCAGATCGCCCCGGACGGGCCCGTTTATCAGGCGGGGACCCTGTCCGGCAATCCACTGGCCATGGCGGCCGGCATCGCCACCCTGAAGCAATTGCAGCGCCCCGGATTTTATGAACAACTCAACGACAAGGCGGCGGCCTGTGCCGATCGTCTCCGGCAGATTGGCGCTGCCAGCGGTGTTCCCGTACAGATCAATGCCATCGGATCACTGATGACGATGTTTTTCAGCGCCGAGCCGGTGACTGATTTTACGTCGGCAATGAAGGCCGATACGACGCGCTATGCCGAGCATTATTGCAACCTGCTCGGCCAGGGGATCTATCTCGCGCCCTCCCAGTTCGAAGTTGCCTTCATCTCTGCGGCGCATACCGCAAATGATCTGGAAAAACTGCAGAAAATGACTGAATGGTCATTCAAAAACATGGCAGATAGGTAAAAAATCCGTTGACTTTGCCAGGGATGCGTGCTACCAAACCGAGTTAAATTGGAAGTGAAATCGGCAGTGACAGAGCGTGGTGGTTGAGATGTCCGGTGTCAAGAAAGAACTGATGTTTCTTCTCGGTCATTACGGGCACATCGGCATCACCTTCGTGGCATCGATCTTTATCGGGTTGGGTGGTGGCATCCTGCTCGATCAAAAAGTGTTTGACGGTCGTACCGCTCCCTGGTTTACCTTTTTCGGGTTGGCTTTCGGGATCGCCGCCGGGTTTAAGAGCCTCTTCGACATTCTCTGGCGCAGCAGCAAAAACCTGGAGAAAGAGGCGGACGAGGAACAATAGTACGGTGGTGGACATACTATCCCTCAGCAGGATGCTGACCATGAGCTGGGTATACTTGGCGCTGCTCGTGCTCGGGTCATGGGGGCTTGCCTCCTGGAGTTTCGCCTGGGGGGTTCTGGCCGGCGGTATCGTGTCGGTGGTCAGTTTCTGGGTATCCTACCATGACGTGACCGCGTTTATCGATACGATGGCCGGGCAACCGGAGGGCGAAAAAAAGAGCGGTGGGGCCGGGAAAACCAAGTTACTATTGAAATTCTGGCTTCGGATCGCGGCGATCGGCATCGTTTTACTGGTGCTGATCAGATTTGCCGGCATCAATGTCTTCGGCTTGATCCTGGGTCTGACTACGGTGGTCTTTACAATCACAATGAGCGGTCTCGGCGTGGTTTGGCGGTATTACTTCAGCAGGAGGTAAAAGGGGATTATGGAACATCCGATATTGTTCATTTCGATCATCCTGGAGAAACTGGGGCTGCCGGTACCCCACGGACCGGTCGGTCACGGAATTCTCGAGCAATTGTGCGCGCCGTATATGACCTATACCTGGCTGGTCATGGCCTTCTTGTTTATCGTTGCCAAACTGACGCTGAGCAACCTGGAAATGGTACCCGGCAAAGGCCAGAATTTCTGGGAAATCGTTATCGGTGGCATGGACGACTTTTTTGCCGACAACATGGGCCGGCGCCTCACCGATCAGTTCTTTCCAATGCTCGCCACGTTCGGTCTCTATATCGCGGTGGCCAACCTGGTCGGTCTGATCCCCGGCTTCATGTCACCGACGGCAAGCATCAATACGACGCTGGCGCTGACCATTATCGTCTGGGTCTCCCATCATTTCATCGGTTTTCGCGAGCATGGATTGAACTATTACAAGCATTTCATGGGACCGATGTGGTGGCTGGTGCCGCTGATGCTGCCGATCGAGTTGATCAGCAACCTGGCCCGCCTGCTGTCGCTATCCATTCGTCTGTTCGGCAACATCATGGCCAAAGAAACTCTGCTCGGCATCCTGTTCATGCTGGCCGGCGCCTTTTTCGCACCGCTGCCGATCATGGTGCTCGGTGTTCTCGTTTCGCTGGTCCAGGCCATGGTATTCGTCCTGCTGGCCGTTGTCTACTTTTCGCAGGCCCAGGAGCACGCCCATTGATCGGTGACGCCGTGTCGCCGTCATCATAGGAAATGAAGGAAGAAGGCCAATTACTCAACTTGTACAAGGAGAAAGAAAATGGAAGGTAATCTGCAACTCGCGCTGATCTGCATCGGCGCCGCGCTCTCCATCGGCCTTGCCGGTCTGGGCGCAGGTATCGGTATCGGCCTCGTCGGCCAGGGCGCCACCATGGGCCTTGCCCGCAATCCCGAAGTACAGCCGAAATTGATGGTTTTCATGATTCTCGGCATGGCTCTGGCCGAATCGATCGCCATTTATGGTCTGGTTATCTCGCTGATCCTGTTGTACGCCAACCCGTTGATGTAGCACCGTATCGAGCAAGAGAACCCGCCATGGGTGCACAAGAAGGCCGCAGACTCGTTCTGCGGCCTTCTTACGTTTGTGGTGTGGCGCCCAATGAATCCGCATCCCCGAGTCGATGACTGACGACGAGCACGATATCATCATTCGGCCACGCCGTGGCCGGAGGGAAAAACCACTGCCGGAGCGGGCGCTGCTGGTGGTCAATCATGCCGAGGCGCAGGTGGCCGTAGCCAGCGCTCGCCGGCTTGGTGCCGCTCACCGTCAGCTTGCTCATACCAATCTGCTGGTGGATCGGCACGATCGGTTCTGTATGGCCGGGCCCGCGCTCGGCGCCCCGGCCGCCGTGCTCCTGATGGAGAAGCTGGTTGCGCTTGGCGTCAAGCGCATGGTACTGCTCAGCTGCTGCGGCGTTCTCGATCCGTCGCTGAGTATCGGTGATGTCCTTGTGGCCGAGCGGGCAATAATCGGCGAAGGGGTCTCACGCTGGTACGGCGCTGCCGACCAGGCGGAGGCTGATCCGGAGATGATCGGTGGTATCGAGCGAATCCTGGCGGCGCGCGGCCTGACCTGGCGGCGGGGCGTGGTCTGGTCGACGGATGCCCCGTACCGGGAACGCCGTTCGGAGTTGGTGCTGCTCCGCGAACAATTCGGTGTCGCCGGTGTTGATATGGAATGCTCGGCACTCTATACCCTGGCCGGGTTTCGAGGTGTTGCGCTGGCCGCTTTGTTCGTCGTTTCAGATGAGCTCTGGACCGCCCGCTGGCGATCCGGTTTCGGCTCCGACATTTTTCGGCGGCAGAGCAGGCTTGTTCTGGATATGCTGCTTGGCGGCGGGCTGTTGGCGATATAACGATGGATCCAGCAATGAAAACCTTTCATCTCGTGAGTCTCGGCTGTCCGAAGAATCTTGTCGATTCCGAACTGGTTTATGGCCAGTTGGCGACGCAGGGCTGGCAGGGCCGTGATGTGCCCGATGAGGCCGAGGTCCTGATCATCAATACCTGTGGTTTTATTCAGTCCGCCGTTGAGGAGAGTATCGACGAAATCCTCGATCTGGCCGCCTGGAAGCAGACCGATCCGGACAAAAAGCTCGTTGTTATCGGCTGCCTGGTGCAGCGGTACCGCCAGCGGCTGACAGCAGAGTTGCCGGAAGTCGACCTGTTTGTCGGTACCGAAGGAATCACCCATCTTCCCGCATTGCTTGCCCGGCTTGACCGGGGCGATGTTTCGAAGCGGGTGGTGCTGCCGGACCGTTTCCTGATGACCGCCGCGCTGCCCAGGCGGTTATCGACCCCGTTCTTCCGGGCCTGGCTGAAGATTACCGAGGGGTGCGATAACCATTGCTCCTATTGCCTGATCCCGACTATTCGCGGCCCGTTGCGAAGCCGGGAAGTCGACGATCTGGTGGTCGAGGCCGACCGTCTTGGACAAAGCGGGGTTCGTGAAATCACCCTGGTTGCCCAGGACCTGACGGCCTTTGGAGAAGACCGTGGTGGTCGCGGGCACCTCGTTTCCCTGCTGGAGGCTTTGCTGTCCGGGACGTCGATCCCCTGGTTTCGCCTGATGTATCTCTATCCATCCGGGATCAGCGACGAGTTGTTGCACCTGGCGGCGGCGGAGCCACGGATTCTACCCTATTTCGATATTCCGCTGCAGCATGTCAGCGACCGCGTTCTGCGGGCGATGAATCGGCGCTATACGCGGGCCGATATCGAGCCTCTCCTGGAGCGTATCCGCACCATCGTACCGGGAGCGGCGCTGCGCACGACGTTTCTCGTCGGCTTTCCCGGCGAGACGGCCGCAGATGTCCGACAATTACTGGAATTTCTACCCATTGCCCATTTTGAACACCTCGGGGTGTTTGGCTATGCCAACGAGGAGGGCTGTCCTGCCGAGCACCTGGCAGGTCAGGTGAGCGAGACCGAGAAGCAACAGCGCCTCAAAGACGTGCTGGCCGCTCAAGCCGATATTTCGGCGAGCGCTCAGCAAGGCTTTGTCGGGACGGTTGAAACGGTTCTGGTTGAGGGTGTCAGCAGAGAATCAGAATTGCTGCTCGAAGGCAGAACCCGGTATCAGGCTCCGGATATAGATGGCTGTGTTTTGATCAATGAAGGAGAAACGAGCCCCGGTGAATTCGTTGAAGTCGAAATCACCGGGGCCCACATCTATGATCTGGTCGGCAGAATCGTGACCAGCGGCGAGGCTTGAATAACCGGCGTTGCCCGAACCTAACGCCTGGTATTAACCTGTTCGCGCAGGTCTTTGCCCACTTTGAAGAAAGGCAGCTTCTTCGGGCTGACCTTGATCTTCTTGCCGGTCTTCGGGTTTCTGCCCTCGTAAGAGCCGTAATGCTTGATCACAAAGCTGCCGAACCCCCGGATTTCAATACTCTCGCCTCGGGCGAGGGCTTCCGTCATGGTGTCGATAACGGTATTGGTGATGGCGGCCGCCTCGCGATGCGGAAGACCGATATCCTGCGCCAGGGCTTCTATCAATTCTGATTTGTTCATGCGCTACTCCTGTTTGCGTTAGCAAATAGTTCATGTGCCCAGAGGATCTTTCTGAACACTGCCCCCCCCGAACAGTCGCTTCTTAAATGAAGAATAAATTCAGGTCGTTAACCGCCCAACCGAAAATGACTGTTTTTACAACAAGAACAAACAGTTACGTGGGTATACAACAGCCTGTAGTGCTGACGGATGTATAACTCTTTAGATTTAATCAGCTAAATCTGCCTTTGTAAAGGGGAAAGCTATAAAAATATTTTTTTCAAATCGTTTTTATCCAGCATTCGATACCTGCCGGTAGACAGGGAACCGAGCCGCAGTTTTCCATAGGCGATTCTCTTCAAGTGCAATACCGGGTAGCCGATGGCGGCAAACATCTTCCGAATCTGACGTTTCCTGCCCTCATGGATGGTAATCTGGAGTCCGGTGGACCCCTGGTAACGTGCGTGGATCTTGATGACGGCAGGCCAGGTGCGCTGGCCCTCGAGCATGATTCCCCGTTCCAACTCGGCCAGACTTCGCTTGTCGGGGTGGCCCTGAACGCGAGCTTCGTAGGTCTTGGTGGTCTGATGGCTCGGGTGCAGGATCCGGTGCGCAAGCTCTCCGTCGTTGGTCAGCAGCAGGGCTCCTTCGGTATCGATATCAAGGCGGCCGACCGGGAAGACGCGGATGGATATGTTCTTGAGCAGCGAGGTGACGATTGGCCGGCCCTGTGGGTCCGACATCGTGGTTAGATAGCCGGGCGGCTTGTTCAGCAGAATATAGACGAGCTCGGTAGCGGTGGCGGTGACGAGCGCCCCGCGACAGTGGACGAATTGGTGATTGGGGTCGATTTTACAGCCCATTTCGGTGACGACCCGGCCGTCGACGCTGACCTGACCATCCCTGATCAACTCCTCGGCAGCCCGCCGAGAGGCAACCCCGCACTGGGCCAGATACTTGTGCAACCGAACGGTCGTGGTCAGCGCCATGGTCGGGGAATGATCCGCTCGAATTTTTCGTCGACGAGCCGTCTTGTCGGCTCGTCGGTTTCCAGAACCTCGGTGTACCAGGGTTTCATCCGGCAATCGAAGACGATCGGCGGCTTCAGACCGACATGGAAACGCATGACCGAGCTGGCGGCCCCATGGATATCGGCAGCCGGTTCAAAGCGGGTAAAGATGGTCCAGAGAAATTCCTGCACGGAGACGGTGGCGGCACCACTGTCGTCAACGAGCATGATCACCGGCCAGTCTTTGACGTCGGGGTGCAGAGCCAGCCGGTCGGCCAGGTCGGTCTCGTTCCGATAGGAGGTGCCCTGGACCACGAGGGTTCCGGGCAGAAAAGGCACCGGCTCAGTGCAGCCGGCCGGCAGGGTACCGGTGAATTCGACCGGCAGATCCCGGCGTGTCTCGCGGCCCAGCCCCATCAACATCGCTTTCGATCCCTTATTCACCGATGGGCCGGTGTAATCGAGGGTATCCTGGGAAACGTTGGCGAAGACGAAGAGATCCGTCGACCAGTTGACCCGTTCCAGCACATGACGCCAGAGGGCCGGGAAATCGGTAATATCGACACCGCCGTCGGTGATGATCAGAAACTTGCTCAGGGAGAGTTGGCCCTCCCCGAGAATCCTCAATCCGCAGGCAAATGCCTCGCGCGGATAGCGGTCGGCGACACGGGCGGCGGCCAGACAGTGAAAGCCGGTTTCGCCAAAGGTTTTCAGTGACTTGACTCCTTTCATCACCAGCGGAAATAACGGCGACAGGAGATCTTGCAGATAGTCTCCGAGAAAAAAATCTTCCTGACGAGGGCGACCGACCACGGTGGCCGGGTAGATCGCATTGCTGCGGTGGTAGAGGTGAGACACGTGAAAGACCGGATAGTCGTGCGCCAGCGAGTTATAGCCGTAATGATCGCCGAACGGTCCCTCGGGTTGGCGGGTGTGCGGAGGGACACTTCCTTTGATGGCGAACTCGGCGCCGGCTACCAGGCGGTGACCGCCCCGCGGGTCGTTGACCATCGGTAAGCGGGAGCCGAGCAGCAGCGAGGTGAGCATCAATTCCGGTATGTCTTCGGGCAGCGGGGCGATGGCTGCAAGCATCAGGGCTGGTGGGCCGCCGATGAAAAGGGTCAGCGGCAGCGGCTGGTTTTTCTGTTCCGCCTCGAAATAATGATAGCCGCCGCCCTTGTGGATCTGCCAATGGATGCCGGTTGTGGTGTCGCTGTGGCGCTGAATGCGATACATCCCGAGGTTGTGGCCGCGGCCGTCCGGATGTTCGGTGTAGACCAGGGGCAGGGTGACGAACGGGCCGCCGTCGCTGTGCCAGGAGGTGAGCATCGGCAGAGTGCTCAGGCGCGGTGGTTCTTGGCAGTGATCGAGAATCGGCGCGGAACGCACGGTTTTCTGACCGATCCGGGCTGCATCGAGCAAGAGGTGGCGGTTGTGCCAGATGGTCGTCGCTCGGGGCGGCATGGCGGTTTCGATCAACCTGACGAGATCGCGAACGAAGTGCAGGGGTTTGGTGCCAAACGCGAGTTCGAGGCGTTTGGTGGTACCGAACAGGTTGGTTACCACCGGAAACGATGAGTTCTTGACCCGGTTGAAGAGCAGGGCCGGCCCTTGCCGGGCAATGACCCGGCGATGGATCTCGGCGATTTCCAGATAGGGGTCGACCTCCTCGTCTATTCTCAGCAATTCGTTTTCGGCGTCGAGCAGGTCCAGGTAGCTGCGCAGGTCGTCGAGTCGTCTTTTAGTCATGATTGTCGGTCGGTTCGTCGTGAGAGTGATCGTCCTGCAGGAAGAGGCGGTGATATTCCTGTTTCGACAGGTGGCGACGGAGCAGGGACGTGCATATATCTACCAGGTGCTCGATTTCTGCGCTGTCCATTCGTGCGGCAAGGGTTGAGGCCATTGGCTCCCGGCCGAGCAACCGGAGGTAGGCGGCACATGAACGGCGATCAAGGTCGGGGTCCAGACCGAAACAGATAGCGGCGGGATCGAAAGGCTTGGTGGTCATGGGACCTCAGGTGGTTGATAGCACGTGATAATGAACGGTGCGCGGACGCGGTCCGTCGAATTCACAGAAAAACAGTTTCTGCCAGGTGCCGAGTTGCAGCCGGCGGTCACGGAGGGCGACGGTCAGCGATGATCCGACCAGGCTGGCCATGATATGCGCCGGCGAATTGCCTTCCAGATGGTCAAAGGGAAAGTCCAGCGGCACGATCTGGCGTAGTCCGGCGATCAGGTCGTCGCGAACCGCCGGATCGGCTCCCTCATTGATCGTCAGACCGGCGGTGGTGTGCGGATTGAAGACGAAACACAGTCCGTTTTCTATGGAGTGCGGCGCCAATTCCCGGCTGAGCTGAGAGGTAATGTCAATACACTCCATGGTGGCGGAGGTCTTGATGCTGAGCGAACCGCTGATCATGCTTCCCTCGCTGGTGGATGGTGAACTTGAGATTGTTCGGGCGGGATGGCCTAAGTACTGATACTATAGGTGTTTTCAGTGTCGGCGTCAACTCTGACGGACGGTGTGCTGGAGATGTGCCGCCGGCAGGGCCGACTCCCGGCGAGTAAACGGTGGCTGGCCGTTGTCGTCGGCGACAAGAGGATAGATAGATGAAACAATCGTGCTATTTGATCGGCGGCCGCGCCGTCGGCAAAACATTTATCGGCAGGCTGTTGGCCCGCCGCCTCGGCCATGACTTTATCGATACCGACGAGTTGGTCCAGCAGGAGGCCGGCATGACGATCGCGGAGTTGGTCGGCCAGCGGGGATGGCCCGCTTTTCGTGCCCTCGAACACGACGTGCTGCAGCGTTGCTCCCGGCTCGACCGGGTCGTCGTGGCGACCGGAGGCGGGGCTGTTTTGCACAGCGAGGTCTGGCCGCGGATCAAGGAGCGGGCCCTGGTCGTCTGGCTGACGGCACCCCTCGAAACGGTTCTGCAGCGTCTTGACGCCGATCCCGGCAGCGCCTCGCTTCGCCCGCCGTTGACGAATAGAGATCGGCTACAGGAGTATGAAGCGGTGCTCAGGGAGCGGCAACCGTTGTATCGCCGGTTGGCCGACCGGACATTTGTTGCCGGCTCTCTTGACAGCGACCGGATCGTGGCCGATATTATTGAGATAGTGCAATTTCCAGAGAAGTGACAAAGAGAGGTGTCAACCGGTGAAGGTGAAAGAGAGGCTTCCGACCCGCGGCCGTGCCGGAGGGCGCCGAGGAGCAAGGAGCGGCGGGAAGAAAACGGCATCGGCTGCCGCGCCGGGCAGGGAACCGATCGTTTCGGTCTGGATGCTTGCCCGTGAATACGGCGGGCTCGCCGGAGCGGGCGGGGTTAAAGACGTCGTCGCGCAATTGTCCAAGGCGCTGGCCCGCTGGAATGGTCGGAAGGTCAGGGTGGTGCTGCCCTGCTATGGTTTCATCGACCCGCCCGGCAACGGCTTTCAAGCGCTTGTCGATCCGCAGCAGCCGGGTCAGCTGCTCGAATTCGACGTGGCGATGAATTACGTCGGCAGGGAGCGCGAGGAGCGGGTACGAGTCTGGTATCGAGTGCAGGACAAAATCACTCTCTATCTGCTCGAAGCGGAGCGGTTCCTGGAAAAAAGCGGGGTATACACCTATACCCGGCAGGAACACCAGCGGGAGTCCTGGAAGATCCAGGGGACGGGCCATTTCGATTTTTTCGCGATGAACGTCCTGCTGCAGAAAGCGGCACTGGATCTGATGATCCTGCTTGACGAGCGGCCGCAGATTATTCATTGCCATGACGGACATACGGCCATTACGCCGGCCTTGATGCGCAAATGTCCGGGGTATCGTCATTATTTTAGCACCAGTGCGGCGGTAGTCACCATCCACAATGCCGGAGTCGGGTACCACCAGGAGGTGTCCGATCTGGAGTTCGTGCAGGCTATTACCGGACTGCCCATGCGGGTTATTCTGGCGTCCTGCCTCGATCACAGTTTCGACCCGTTCATTGCGGCCGGCGGTTATGCCTCGATCAGCACGGTGAGCGACAATTACGCGCGAGAGTTGCAGGGGTCGGACAGCGATTATCTGACCGGCTGGCTTGGCCACCGCTTGCGCGACAGGGGAGTTATCATTACCGGTATTACCAACGGCATCGATCCGACCGATTTTGACCCCCGGCACCCGGATGGGGCCGGGATTGCCGCCGGCTATGACCCCGCCGATGAAGACGACGACCTGGCCGGCAAGCGGATCTGCAAGCAGGCGCTGCTGCAAGAAGTGGCCTCTTTTCCGGCCCCTGGTGATGATCAGCGCTTCGGTTTTATCGACGGAGACACGGATCTGCCGCTTTTCACCTTTATCGGCCGGCTCAGCGATCAGAAGGGGATAGACATCCTGATTGCGGCGGTGCAGGTGGTCCTTGCCGTAGAGCAGTCGGCCCGTTTCGTCTGCCTGGGCAGCGGCGGCGAGCGGGAAGAAGAGGATCTGGCGCGGATAGCACGGCATGAAGAGTATGGTGGCCGGATCTGCTTTTTACGAGGCTATGATCCGAAACTGGCCAACCGCATCTATGCCGCCGGTGATTTTTTTGTCATCCCCTCCCGCTACGAGCCGTGCGGGTTGACCGATTATATCGCACAATTGTTCGGCAACCTGCCGGTGGTGCATCATGTCGGCGGCCTGGTCAAAGTTATCGACGGCGAAACCGGCTTTGCCTATCGGGACAACACCCCGGAGCAGTGTGCCGAGGCGATGCGGCGGGCCCTGGCGGCCTCTGCCGATCGCCCTTTGTTGCGCCGGCTGCAGAAGCAGGCCGTGGACAGGATCTATCGCCATCACACCTGGGCCGAAGTGATGAAAGCGTACCTGCACCTGTACCGGGAGAGCCGCACCTCTGTCATGAAAAAGTAATGGAGGCGTAACGCAAGTCAATTCAACGATGATTTTAACCAACGGCGGGACAGGTTTTAACCTGTCCTCCGAATCTCAAACAACGGCGGGACAGGTTTTAACCCGTCCTCCGAATCTCAAACAACGGCGGGACAGGTTTTAACCTGTCCTCCGAATCTCAAACAACGGCGGGACAG
>CAYSSK010000001.1:64793-73721 GCA_964433645.1 uncultured Desulfofustis sp. | reverse complement strand
CAACGGCGGGACAGGTTTTAACCTGTCCTCCGAATCTCAAACAACGGCGGGACAGGTTTTAACCTGTCCTCCGCTAACTATCAGAGCACAGGAGGTTTACCATGACTGTACGCATTGGCATCAACGGCTTCGGCCGGATCGGCAGAAGCATGTTCCGGGCTATCGCCACCGACCCGCTCTTTGGTGATATCGAGGTGGCGGCAATCAACGATCTGACCGACAACCAGACCCTGGCGCACCTGCTCAAGTATGATTCGGTCATGGGAGCCTGCCCCCAGGAAATCGGCAGCGATGAGGCGGGGATCATCGTTGACGGCCGGCACGTCGCCGTGAGCAGTCATCGCAATCCGATCGACATCCGCTGGGGTGATCTCGGCGTCGATTACGTGGCTGAATGCACCGGTATCTTCAGCGATGCCGACGCGGCCGGCGCCCATATCGACGCCGGCGCCAAAAAGGTCGTTATCTCGGCACCGGCCAAGGGCAATGTCAAGACGATTGTCATGGGGGTCAACGAGGACGAGTACGATCCGACCAGTCATCACGTGGTCTCCAATGCTTCATGTACCACCAACTGTCTGGCGCCGGTGGCCAAGGTGATTCTCGATCATTTCGGCATCAAGCGGGGCTTGATGACCACCGTCCACGCCTACACCGGAGATCAGCGTCTGCTCGACTTTCCCCATTCGGACCTGCGGCGGGCACGGGCCGCGGCGCTGTCGATGATTCCCACCAAAACCGGCGCGGCGGCGGCCGTATCGCTGGTGATTCCCGAGTTGAAGGGCAAATTCGATGGGCTGGCGGTCCGGGTGCCGACGCCGACGGTATCCCTGGTCGATGCGGTCATGGAGGTGGAACAGGAGACCACGGTCCCGGAAGTCAACCAGGCGCTCAAGCAGGCGGCCAACCGCTACCTCGGCTATACCGAATTGCCGCTCGTCTCCATCGATTTTCAGGGGGACCCGCGCTCCTCTATCGTCGATGGGCCGTCAACCAAGGTGATCGGTTCAACGGTCAAGGTGATGAGCTGGTACGACAATGAGTGGGGCTATTCGAACCGGATGCTCGATCTGATCCTCCACATGGAGTCGAAGCGACCGCTCTGACATGGCGCGATTGCCGGTACGAACCGCCACCTCCGTGCGTTTCCCGGGAAGGTACGGTGAGCCTCTTGCCGGGGAACCGCTGATCATCCTTTGTTGAGACGTCCGGTCAGGGAGTGAGAAAAAAAACCAGGAGCGGTGAGGTTGAACACAAGAACATGAGTGGAATATCGACGGAACGCCAGATCGATTCCGATGCCCTCAAGGCCAACCTGCTGGAGACGGCGGAAAAGGTCGAAATCAGAGAAGATCTCCTCCCGTTGCTCGATGCAGTGAAGAAGTTTCGCGGCATTCGCTCCCAGCTGGAGAGTCTGCTCTATGAGATCTGCCATCCCTACCGCAACTGGCAGCTCATCCTGCCCCTGCTCCGCGGCTTTGTGCTGAAGAACTATCAACACTACAGCAAGGGGGAGTACGGGCCGACCTCGTTTCGTCTCTTTTCCGACCTTTTTTTCGAGGCCATCGCGGATTCACGGAAAAACCCGCATGTGCTCAGTCAGATCTTCGAGGCCCAGTGGGCCTGGCTGGATAAGCTCGTCTCCCAACTCGAATCGGACGATTTGGAACGATACGAACCGGTTATCAATGAGCTGATGCTTCGACTGGTCAAGCTCGACGACCAAGACGGCGAAATCCTGATGCACCTTGTGCATGGCCAGCAATCGGTCAAACGGGTGATCAAACGACTGCTCCACCTGTGCGATCGGTCGGCGGTCCGGCTCGATCTGGGACCGGTTGCCAAGCTGCTCACCGTGTTTCTCAGGAAAAATTACGATTACTGGCTCGGCGAGGACGACCCCCTTCCCTGGTATCTCGAACGGTGCGATATCACGCCCGATGATTTTCATCAACCGCAGGCCTTTACCGCCATTTCCCATGAAGCGATGCGCCGTTATCGCGATGATTTACAGGCCATCGAGCACGAGGCCGCCGACCCGGAATCGGCGGTGCGGCGATTGCTCGAACTGCCGGCGCATATCGATATCGTCAGGCTTTATAAGGAGGTTCCCGGGCATCTCAGCGGCATCGACGTGAACGATGCCAGCGGTCAGATCCAGGGTGCCGACGCCGCCGCGGTCCTTGACGAGAACCATAAGTTGCTGTTCATGTTTAAAATCATGGACACGCACGGGCTGCACCTGATCCACGAGGAGACGCTTCGGGAAATCAATCGCAGCCTGGTGATCCTGGTCAGGCAGCAAAGTTTCGAAGAAATCGAAGAATTCCTGCTGACCGCCTTTCGCCTGCTCAAGTCAAACGTCAGGAGATATCCGCATACCTCGCTGCAATGTATTCAGGTCCTCGGCGGGGAAGTCTTTAAGCGCGGCAACAGCCGAATGGTCGAGGCCTTTCTCTGGGGTGCCGTCCGCTTCGGTTTTCAGCCGGCCAACGTGACCGGGGTCGACGAGAACTGGCAGCCGATTATCAATCCGGCCCATCTGAGCAATATCCGGGTCTGGCTGCACCTGATCATGCAGGAACCGAAATGGTGCGCGACCCTGTTTTCGGCCCTGATCATTCATCTGAAATTGACCGGCACCTGCGTCAAGGATACCGATTTGTTCCAGCGCGATATCACCGAACTGCTCAATCATCAGATCGAACCGATCTATAATCTGACCAAACAATTCACCAAACTGATGCCGGTTTTTTTCAACGAGATCGGTGCAGAAGGTGATCTGCGCGATGTGTCGACCGCCCTGGATGAGACCCATCGCCGCAAGGACCTGCTTATCCATTTCCTGAGAAAGCAGAGCCATGTCGAGAGTTCCAACCTGATTGTCGACTTTATCAGGGTGATCTTTACCTTCTGGCGAACCAGGAACAAGGACGTGCTGCTGCCCTATCTGCCGCCGGAAATCTACAGCCGGGTCAGGGACCAGGGACCGTTCATCGACGAACAAGTGGTGCTGGCCGAGCGGGTCATCAAGGAGTTCGATCTGTCCCAGGTCGATGACCTGCTCCATGTTCGCCAACAGGAGCTGCAGCGGTTTCTCGATGCTCAAACGGATTGCAGTGAGGAGGAACGGGGACGGTACGCGCTGCTGGCCCGCATGTTTAAGCTGCTCCACAAAAAGTATAACCTCGGGTTCCAGGAACTCCGCTCCGAGTTGCTGCAGGCGACTCGGGAAGGTTTCCCGCAGATGGGGGAGCTGCTGCAGAAACTCGACGAGCGTGACATCGAAGGAGTCATCGAATCGGTCCTCGACGCCCTGGAGCAGCTGCGCGAGGACATCCTGTCCGACGAGCGGTTCGAGGCCCGTGAAGAAATTTATTACAAGCGCCATATTGCCGTCGATATCCCGTCCGTCTACGGCCGCTACCGGGAGCGTAAATTCGACAGCCTGTCGCTGACCTTCCGTCTGGAGAATCTGGCCAACATCTATCTAGAGATGCTGCCGGAGACGGTGAACCTGTCTTTTATCACCAAGGCGACGTTTTACGTGATCGCCCGCTGCCTGAAATTGTACCGGCGGGCGCTGCACATCGACGGCATCGCCTCCCGCAAGCTCGATACCTACCTGGCGCTATTGACCTCGTCGCTGAAGATCCGGCGGTTCAGCTACACCCAGTACCTCGATATCTTCCGGGGCCTCTCCGAAGGCGTCAAGGACGTCATCTATGCCTATTATACCAACATCCACCAGAACAACCTGTCGCTGATCATTCCGCAGATCGGCCGGGACAACCTGCTGCCGCGCTACCGCTCGCTCTACAGCGACGAGCAGATGGCAAATACCGTGCACAGTCTATCCGAGGCGTTTTTCCGCGACCTGATCGCCTCCTCATTCGGTCTGCAGCATCTCGATAACTTCATCCTGCGGGTAATCCAGACCCTGGAGAGCCAGCGGGAGATCCTCGATGAGGAAACGCTCGACCTGTTGATGACCTATAACCCGGAAAAAGCAATCTCACTGCTCGACGAGGTCAACCCGTATACCGACGACCTGATCCACCTCGGCAACAAGGGGTTCAACCTGATCACCCTGACCGAGGACCACTTGCCGGTGCCGCCGGCCTTCGTGCTGACCACGGAGGTGTTTCGCTGCCGTGAGGTGATCTTTGATTTTCCGAAGGCGAGGCAGGAGTTGATGCGGCAGCTCCGCTCGGCGCTGACCCATATCGAGCAGCAGACCGGGCAGGTCTTCGGCGCGCCGGAGCGTCCTCTGCTGCTGTCGGTGCGCAGCGGCAGCGCCCTGTCGATGCCGGGTATGATGGCGACCATCCATAACGTCGGGCAAAACGTTGAACTGGTCAAAGAATATACGGGGGTACATGGCAACGAATATTTCGCCTGGGACAACTATCGCCGGTTTTTGCAGTCGTGGGCGATGGTCTCCGGCGTGGAGCGGGATGCCTTTCAGGAACTGATGAACGAGGCCAAGGCCCGGCACAACGTGGCGCTCAAACGGCAGTTCACGCCGGAACAGATGAAGGAGCTGGCCCTGCGCTACCAGAAACTGGTGCGCCGGCAGGGGCTGGGGATACCCGATGACCCCTGGCTGCAATTGATCGGCGCAATCGAGATGGTCCTCGATTCCTGGGATAACCAGAAGGCCCGGGATTACCGACGGATCATGGATGTTTCCTCCGATTGGGGGACGGCGGTGATCGTGCAGGCCATGGTGTTCGGCAACCGCAGCGAACGCTCTGGTTCCGGGGTGTTGTTTACCGCCCATCCCTACCGCAAGGTGCAGCGGGTCGCACTGTGGGGGGATTACGCCTATTGTGACCAGGGGGAAGATATCGTCTCCGGTCTGGTTACCAGTCATCCCATTTCCGTCGAGCAGGCCGAGCTCGATGGGCGCCCCCGGCATGACACCCTCGAGTTGAGGTTCCCGAAGATCTATCAGCGCCTGCTTGCCGTTTCCCGTGAGCTGGTCTATGAAAAACGCTGGGATGCCCAAGAGATCGAGTTCACCTTTGAGGGTCCCGAAGCGGACGATCTCTGGCTGCTGCAGACCCGGGACATGATCACCATCAAGCAAAAAGAGCATTTTAGCGTCTTTGTCGAGGCCGAGGAGTTGGCCGAAGCCGTGCTCGGCAAGGGGATCGGGGTGTCCGGCTCGGCTCTGTCCGGCAAAGCGGTGTTTACCGAAGAAGACATTGCCCGGCTGCGGTCCGAGGAGCCGGAAACGCCGCTGATCCTGATCAGGCAGGACACCGTGCCGGAGGATATTACCGTTATCTCGTTGACCGACGGCTTGCTGACGTCGCGCGGCGGGCAGACCTCACACGCCTCCGTGGTGGCGGTGCGCCTGGAAAAGACCTGCGTGGTCGGTTGCCGTCAATTGCGTGTCTATGAACGGCACTGTGAGATCAACGGTCACCGGATCGAGTTCGGCGATCACGTCTCCATCGACGGGCGCAGCGGGATCGTGCTCAAGGGGCACCATCCGATTCGAGAGGAAATGCATATTCTGCCGATTTAGGCACCGAGTCGTTTCGTGCGCGGCCGGCGCCGGCCAACGCAGCGGCCCGTGCCGGTGACATTGGGTCAGAGAGCCAATTCCGGCTTGATCATGGTGTGGCCGCCGAGCGGCAAAGAGCGGACGGTGGCTTGGTGATACAGGAGGAAACCTGATGAAAAACAAGACCCGGCAGTTCCTCAAAGGACCGGCCCTGCTTGCGCTGGCGCGCAGGAAGGCCGGCGCTCTGGGCATCGATTCGAGCAATCGCAAGCTCGTCGAGTTGGTGCACCTGGTGCAGCAGAGCGAAGGCCACAGCGCCTGTTTTCGAAATCAGCAGGAGTGCGGGCAGCGAGGTTGCTGCTGGCAGGTATCGTGCGGGGCAACGATGCGTGCCGACTAGCCCTGTCGCCGCTGCTCCGGTACGCCCAGCGCTTTAAGAATGGCGCCGAGCGGGCAGAATTTCGAGAAGCCGAACTGCAGCAGATTGGCGCCGACAAAGGCGGTGAACAGCAGCCAATAGCTGCTGTGAAAGAGCGGGCTTGCCTCAACGCCAAGCGCCAGGCTGAAGATAATAAAAAAGCCGGCGATGGCGTGAATCCAGTCGGTAATGATCATGGTCTTCTCCCAGCGTTTGGTTCGTTCGCTGTGGTTATTGCTCTTCGGGACAGAATAAATGGCGCATATTCTGGATGAGTTCGAGAATGCGCCGATCGGAAATTCTGTTATAGATGAAGTTGGCGTCCTTGCGAAAGTCGATGATTCCATGGCTCCGCAGGATGTTCAAGTGCTGAGAAACATTGGCGTTGGTGGTCTTGACCTGCTGGCGCAGGTCGCCGACCGACAATTCCTGTTCTTGGAGCAGGCAGAGAATTTTCAGGCGAATCGGATGAGACATCGATTTCAGCAGCTTGGAAATGATTTCAATCTGCTCGTCTTTGACCGCAGCATCCATCGTGGCTCTCTCCTTTTTCTTGCTTGACGACCGGGACAGGGTGAATGTGACCTGTTCAAATTTTAGCTTTTAATTTAATTTTCAAGTAAAATTTGTAAAGCATTATTTTCCATGGGTGAAATAATGATCCGCGACGTTTCTGCCGCATGGGAGGCGATCCCGCCTGGGGAGTAAGAGTCCCTCTACCGGTACACAGAGCAGGCTGCTCTCTCGTAGAAACTTCCGGAACCATTCCTGTAAAGCGGTATGGGGTCGATATGATGAGACGCGGTTGCCGGGACAACGCAGAGCAGGCAGGCGGGAAATGATAGCCGTTACATCAAAAAAATTGATTTTGATATTAATCTATTCTAGATTGCGTGCTGGGGTGGAAGTAACGATAATGGCGCTCTTGCTGCACCGTCTATCGCCGCTCGCGGAAATTGATTGACAAGTTAAGAGTGATCCCGGCTTGCTGAGCAAACGGCCGGGACGGAGGATGAATTGGAAAGGAGAAACAAATGATTGATGTTGATGATAAAATTACCAGTCTGTTGAGTGAAAAGCGAGTGTTCGAGCCGCCGCAAGCCGGCAGGGAAGCTGCTGCGGTCGGAGACCTGGAAAGCTATGAACGGGAGTATCGCCGATCAATGGACGATCCGGAAGGGTATTGGGCCGAGCGCGCACGCGAGCTGGTGAGCTGGTTCACGCCGTGGGACCGGGTTCTCGATGCCGATTTGACAAAACCGGAGGTGCGTTGGTTCGACGGGGCGACGCTCAATGTTTCGTATAATTGTATTGATCGGCATCTGGCCAACGGCAAGCGGGACGAAACGGCGATCATCTGGCAGGGAGAGCCGGATGAGGAAGTACGCCGGTTTACCTATGGCCAGTTGTATGAAGAAGTGTGTCGTTGTGCCAATGTCTTGAAAAAGATGGGGGTGAAAAAGGGCGACCGGGTAGCGGTCTACCTGCCGATGATCCCCGAGCTGGCCATTATCCTGCTGGCCTGCACCCGCATCGGCGCGATCCATTCGGTGGTCTTTGCCGGTTTTTCCGCGGTCAGCCTGCAAAACCGTATTCAGGATTGTGAGGCCCGTATCCTGGTGACTGCCGACGCGGTCCTGCGGGCCGGCAAGATCATTCCGCTCAAACCAAATGCCGACGAGGCATTGGAACAGTGTGAGTCGATCGAGCACTGCCTGGTCGTTCGCCGCGCCGGCTACGAAATCGGGATGCAATCCGGCCGCGACAGCTGGTGGCACGAAGAAATGGTAGCCGACGATATTGCCGCGGTCTGTGAACCGGAGCCGATGGCCGCCGAGGATACGCTGTTTATTCTCTATACCAGCGGTTCCACCGGGAAACCCAAGGGTGTCGTACATACCACCGGCGGCTACCTGACCTATGCCCTGCACACGACGCAATGGGTGTTCGACCTCAAGGACACCGATGTCCACTGGTGTACCGCCGATATCGGCTGGATTACCGGCCACACGTACATCCTCTACGGGCCGCTGGGCCTGGGCGGGACCACGGTGATGTTCGAAGGCGTGCCCTCCTATCCGGGGCCGGATCGTTTCTGGCAGATCGTCGAGAAATTCAAGGCGACCATCTTCTACACCGCGCCGACGGTCATCAGGGCGCTGATGCGCTATGGCGACGAACCGCTGAAAAACAAGGACCTGTCGTCGTTGCGGATTCTCGGTTCGGTTGGCGAGCCGATTAACCCGGAAGCCTGGATGTGGTATCACCTGCACATCGGCGGCGGCCGCTTGCCGATTGTCGATACCTGGTGGCAGACGGAGACCGGCGGCGTCATGATCTCGCCGCTGCCCTATGCGACCCCCCTGAAACCGGGGTCGGCGACCAGGCCGCTGCCCGGCATCGATGCGGCGATTCTCAATGAAGAAGGACAGCTGGCCGGGGCCAACGAAGGCGGTCATCTGGTCATCCGCCGGCCGTGGCCCGGGATGCTGCGCGGCGTGTTCGGCGATCCGGAACGCTATCGAACGACCTATTTCGAGGAGTTTCCCGGTTTTTACGATGCCGGCGACGGGGCTCGCTGCGACGAGGACGGCTATTTTTGGATCATGGGCCGTCTCGACGACGTGATCAATGTTTCCGGGCACCGTCTCGGCACCGCCGAGATCGAGTCGGCGCTCGTTTCTCACCCGCGGGTCTCCGAGGCGGCGGTGGTCGGCATGCCCCACCCGATCAAGGGCCAGGCCATCTACGCCTTCGTTACGCTCAATGACGGTGTCGAGGAGACGCCGGAGCTGCTCACCGAGTTGCGCGTCCATGTGCGCACCGAAATCGGCCCGATCGCCTCACCCGATTCGATTCAGTATGCGCCCGGTCTGCCAAAAACCCGGAGCGGTAAGATCATGCGCCGCATCCTGCGCAAGATTGCCGCCGAGGACTTTACCGATTTCGGAGATATCTCGACGCTGGCCGATCCGGGCGTCGTCGACGATCTGAT
>CAYSSK010000001.1:0-64693 GCA_964433645.1 uncultured Desulfofustis sp. | reverse complement strand
GGATGCCCCGGATTTCCGGCCAGTTGCTGGAGACTCCCATTCCTTCGGCCATGGTCGTCTTCCGGGTGCCGTTTATGCGCTGCTGCCCTTGATTGTCTGGCGCCGCGATCCGGCCGGTGGTCAGCTGGTCGCAACACCCCCGGTGGCCGGGGGCACGGCTATTTCCCGAACATTCCCTTGATGGTGTCGATCGGTACCGGAAAGATGATGGTCGAGTTCTTCTCGCCGGCGATGTCGGCCAGGGTCTGCAGATAGCGAAGCTGGATGGCGTTCTGGCTTTCGGCCAGTTTCTGGGCGGCCTCCACCAGTTTCTGCGCCGCCTGCTGCTCGCCCTCGGCGTGGATCACCTTGGCGCGCCGTTGCCGTTCGGCCTCGGCCTGCTTGGCGATGGCGCGGATCATCGACTCGTCCAGGTCGACGTGCTTGATCTCGACATTGGTCACCTTGACCCCCCAGCCGTCGGTCTGGCGGTCGAGGATCTGCTGGATGTCCTCGTTGAGCTTGTCTCTCTCGGCCAGCATCTCGTCGAGTTCATGTTTGCCGAGCACGGAGCGCAGCGTGGTCTGGGCCAGCTGGCTGGTTGCGTCCATGAACCGCTCGACCGCGATGATCGCCTTTTCCGGGTCGATGACCCGGTAATAGACCACCGCGTTGACCCTGACCGACACATTGTCGTAGGAAATGACATCCTGGGTCGGCACGTCCATGACCACCGTGCGCAGGTCGACGCGCACTATCTGCTGAATAAGCGGGATGACGATGATCAGCCCGGGCCCCTTGACCTTGTCGAAGCGGCCGAGAGTAAAGATGACCCCGCGCTCGTATTCGCGCAGGATCTTGATCGTATAGGCGATCAGCAGAATCAGCAGGACGACGATTATCGACGTGAATTGAAGTAAATCGATACCCATGGTTTTCTCCTGGTTACTGGTTTACCGGTGGTTGCCGGTGGTGGGCGCCGATGCCGGCGTAACGGTGAGTACGAATCCTTGGGGCTCCATGCCGGTGATGCGCACCGTCTCGCCGGCACGAATCGGTTGCTCGGCACGGGCCGACCAGTCCTCGCCCTGGACGTGGACCCGGCCACGGCCGTCGCTGAAATCGTCAAGGGCTTCGGCCCGCAGACCGATCATCGCCTCCCGGCCGCTGCCGCCGCGGGGCTTGACGATGGTGCGCGCGGCATGCCAGACGATGATGCCGAAGACGGCCGCCGAGCCGAATCCCATGCCGGCGATCAGACCGGTGTTAACCCGAAAATCAGGTACATCTGTATCGAACAGGATGACCGAGCCGAAAACCACCGCGACGATCCCCCCGATTCCGAGAATACCGAAGGATGGAACAAAGAGTTCCACGGCAATCAGGGCCAGGCCGAGGGCGATAAGCGCCAGGCCGGCGTAGTTGACCGGCAGGATCTGGAAGGAATAGAGGGCCAGCAGCAGGCAGATGCCGCCGATCACGCCGGGTACCAGCGCTCCGGGATTGTAGCCCTCGAGAATCAGCCCGTAGATACCGATCATCAGCAGCATATAGGCAAGGGTCGGGTTGGTGATAATGGCCAGGAGATCGGTGCGCCAGTCGGTCTCGATCTCGATCGGTGTCAGGCCGGCTGTCGACACGGGGCGCAGGCCCGATTCCATCCGGACCTGGCGGCCGTCGATGGTGGTCAGCAACTCGTCCAGGTCCCCGGCTATCACGTCAATGACGTTTTCGGCCAGGGCCTCGCTGGCGGTCAGGCTGACCGCCTCCCGCACCGCCTGTTCCGCCCAGTCACCGTTGCGGCCATGGCGCTCGGCCAACCCTTTGATGTAGGCGACCGCATCGTTGATGACCTTGCGGCTCATGGCATCTCCCGGCGGTTGTTCCGGGGCCGCCTCCTGCTCTGATGAGGCGTCCTGCCCGTCCTCGGATCCTTCGGGGTTTTGTTCCTTATTCCAGGCATCGCGCGCCCGTTCGAGCGGGGAGGGGCTGTCCTGACCGCCGCCGATTTGTACCGGGGTTGCCGCTCCCAGATTCGTCGATGGCGCCATCGCCGCGATGTGGCTGGCGTAAAGGATGTAGGTCCCGGCGCTGGCCGCGCGGGAACCGGCCGGTGCCACCCAGGTGGCCACCGGCACGTCGGCGGCGAGAATGGCCTGAATGATATCGCGCATCGAGGCATCGAGCCCGCCGGGCGTATTGAGGCGCAGCACGAGCAGACCGGCCTCCTCGTCTTCCGCTCGGGCCAGGCCGCGCAGGATATGGTCGCGGGTGGCCGGACCGATCGCACCATCGATGGTCAGGACATAAGCCGTCCCGGCTCCTGCCGCGTCCTGCTCCGCCAGGGCACGGCCACCGATTATTGCCAAAGCGGCGAGCGCCAGCAGCAGGCCGAGACCGATCCATCTCGCTCCATGTGAATTGTCCATGGTATGAAGATAAAGCGGGCGGCCTGATGATTCAAGGGGTGGAGTCGGACATATGGTCGCAAAGAGTAGAAATATTCGGGATTGTTGCCAGGTTCATCGGTTTTTCCTGCCGGCGGCGTCGGCAACCGGAGACAAAATAGTTTACTAATACGCTATTTCATGTACTTTTGGGCGAACAACAGCAAACGCCTATAATAGGCGAATGGGTAGCTTTTCCGATGGTTCAGGCGGGTCGGATGACCGGCGGCAGGAAAACGGCGACAGAGAAGCGCCCGGTAACAAGACAACGGGAAATGAATATGACAGGCACTGAAATTCGCTCCAGATTTCTGGAATATTTCAAAAAAAATGGGCATACCGTCGTCGAGAGCTCTTCACTCGTGCCCCAGGACGACCCGACCCTGCTCTTTACCAACGCCGGGATGGTCCAGTTCAAGACGGTGTTCATGGGCGAGGAACAGCGGGACTATGTCCGTGCCGTTACCAGCCAGTGCTGTATGCGGGCCGGCGGCAAGCATAACGATCTGGAGAATGTCGGCTATACCGCCCGGCATCACACCTTCTTCGAGATGCTCGGCAATTTCTCTTTCGGTGATTATTTCAAGGAGCAGGCCATCGCCTATGCCTGGGAATTTTTGACCGAAGAACTTGGTCTGCCGAAAGAGAAACTGTGGGTGTCGGTCTTTCAGGACGACGATGAGGCTTTCTCTCTGTGGGAGCAGGTGGAGGGGCTGCCGCCCGGTCGGATCGTGCGGCTCGACGAGAAGGACAACTTCTGGGCCATGGGTGACACCGGCCCGTGCGGGCCGTGTTCGGAAATCCACATCGACCAGGGTATCGAAGCCGGCTGCGGCCGGGAGGATTGCGCCGTCGGTTGTGATTGCGACCGTTTCCTCGAGCTGTGGAACCTGGTTTTCATGCAGTTCAACCGCAGCGAAGACGGCACTCTGGAGCCGTTGCCGAAACCGAGCATCGATACCGGTATGGGATTGGAGCGGGTGGCCGCGGTAATGCAGGGCAAGTTCAACAACTACGATTCCGACCTGTTCGCACCGGCCATTTCCCGGCTGGAGCACCTGTCCGGCCGCCGCTACGGCGTGGATCGTGCCGATGATACGGCGATGCGGGTCATCGCCGACCACGCTCGGGCGACAACCTTTCTTGTTGCCGACGGAGTGCTGCCGTCCAACGAGGGGCGGGGCTACGTGCTGCGCCGGGTGATGCGCCGGGCGATCCGGTTCGGCAGGAATCTCGGCCTGAGCTCACCGTTCATGTCTGCTGCCTGCTCGGCGGTGGTCGAGTCGATGATCGGTGCCTATCCCCGGCTCGGCGATACGCTGGAGCTGCTCGAAAAAGTGGTGAACAACGAAGAAGCCCGCTTCAGTGAGACACTCGAACACGGGTTGGCCATGCTCGATGAGGAAATCGCCCGCCAGCAGCAGAACGGGGCGCCGCGAATCGAAGGCGAGTTTATTTTCAAGCTCTACGATACCTTTGGTTTCCCCGTCGATATCGTCCGCGATATTTCCCTGGAGCGCCAGATCGCCTTTGATGAAACCGGCTTTCAGGCCGCCATGGAGCGGCAGCGCCGGCAATCCCGGGCATCGCGGAAGGGTGAGGGGGTCCAGATCAAGGACGCCGGGGTGAAACAACTGATCGAGTCCGGAGAGCGCTGCACGTTTATCGGCTATCAGGCGCTGCAGACGACGACCGCGGTGCAGGTCCTGCTCGATGAAGCGGGACGGCAGGTTGCGGAGCTGGCTACGGGTGAACGGGGCCGGGTGTTTGTCCAATGCACCCCGTTTTATGCCGAGTCGGGCGGCCAGGTCGCCGATATCGGCACGCTGACCTGGCCTGCTGGTCAAGCGAGAGTGGAGACGGTGCGGGCCGAGGCGGACGGCGTGATCCTGCACCGGCTACTGGTGACCGAAGGCACGCTGCGTTCGGGGGCCGAGGTCGAGATGGCCGTATCCGAGGCAGCTCGCCACGATACCGAAGCTAATCACAGCGCCACGCATCTGCTGCATGCGGCGCTGCGCCAGACCCTTGGCGACCATGTCAAACAGGCCGGATCGCTGGTAACGCCCGATCGGCTGCGCTTTGACTTCACCCATTTTTCGGCGTTGACCGATCAGGAGATCGATGCGGTCGAAGCGCGGGTCAACGAGCAGATTCGTGCCAATCGGCAGGTCGCCACGAAGACCATGAGCCGGACCGAGGCCTTCGATGAGGGCGCGGTTGCGCTGTTTGGCGAAAAATACGGGGAAACGGTGCGGATGGTGCAGATCGAGGCCGTCAGCAAAGAATTGTGCGGTGGCACCCATGTAGTTGCGACCGGGGCCATCGGCCTGTTCAAGTTCGTCGCCGAAACCGGTATCGCCGCCGGTGTGCGCCGCATCGAGGCGGTTACCGGCAGGGCGGCTCTTCGTCTGGTCCAGTCGCTGGCGCGGCGGGAAGCGGCGCTCTGCCGGCGGCTCAATGTTGCCGGCGAAGAATTGGTCGACAAACTCGATCAGGTGCTCGAACAACAGAAGAAACTGGAAAAGCAGGTAGCAGCCCTGTCGACGCAACTGGCCAGTTCCGATCTCGATGCCGTCTTCAGCGGCGCCGTGACGGTTGCCGCTGTTAGGGTCGTTGCCGCCCAGATCACGCTGGACAACCCGAAGACCCTGCGCGAGGTCGGTGATCGCGTGCGTGATCGGCTCGGTTCCGGCGTTGCCGTTCTCGGCGGTGTCATCGAGGGTAAGGCGGCATTGATCGCACTGGTTTCCAAAGATCTGACCGGCAGGATCAAAGCCGGTGAACTGGTCAATCGAGTGGCGCAGGTGGTCGGCGGCAAGGGAGGGGGCCGGCCGGACATGGCCCAGGCCGGCGGGCCGATGGCCGACAAGATAGGTGATGCGATCGGGGCTGTTCCCGGGATTGTTGAGACGTTGCTCGCTGATCGGGCCTGACCGCTCGGCGCGGTCGCGCCGGCTGTTGATCGGCGACCCTTTTCTCTGCCGTGCCGAACCCTCCGGCTGATTGGACAGAGAGGAAAAATGACTGTGGAGACGCGGAACTAAGCACAGATAAAGTAGTTGACATGGAGTAGGATATGCAGTAAGAGTTTTTTGCTATTGTGAATGGCCATTCATTTTTAGTACGGATGCCATTGATGATGGTTGAGCAGGACCAACGAGTTCGGATTCATTCCTTCGGGAATGCTTGATTATACTACTGCAAAGCGGGAGCAAAGTAACATGGTCACCATCGACAAGACGTTGTTGTTCCAGATGATCAACATGGTCATCCTGATGTTTCTGCTCAATGGGGTGCTCTACAAGCCGATCAAGAAAATCCTCAAAGAGCGGGCCGAGAAAATGCTCGGGATGCAAACCGACATCGCCAAGTTCGACAAGAATGCTCGGCTCAGGCAGGAGGAGGTGGACGCCAAGATGGCCAAAGCCTCAGGCAAGGCCAAGGCGGCCCTTGACGCCGCTCGGGCCGAGGCTCAGACTGCCGGAGACGAGAAACTGGCATCGATCAAGGCGGAAGTTGATTCGTTCAAGGAAAAACAGATGTCGGAGCTCACTGTCCAGCTCGGCGCGGCCCGCAAAGGCCTGGAAGCCAACCTGCAAGGGTTTGCGACGGACATGGCGAGCAAAATTCTGGGGAGGGCGATCTAACCATGAAAACGATGATCAATATTGCCCGGCAGGACAAGCTGGCGCCGGTCTGCGGCGTGGCCTTGGGCCTTCTCGTCGTCCTGCTTCCGGCAATGGTCCTAGCCGCTTCCGGCGGTCATGGCGAAGGAGGAAGTCTTTCGTCGGAAAAACTGTGGGATCTCTTCTGGCGCGTGATCAACTTCGCCGTGCTGATGTTCCTGCTGGTCAAGTTTGGCGCCAAACCGATTGCCGGCGCTCTTGGCGGCCGGCAGAAACGAATCAGGGAAGAACTGCAGGATCTTGAGCGGCGCCGCGACGAAGCGGAACGACAATACCGGGAATTCGAGACGAAACTGGCCTCGGTGGAAAAGGATATTGATACCATCGTTGCCCGGGCGTTAGCCCAGGCCGAGGTGGAAAAGGCGAAGATCATCGAGAAGGCCGAAAAAGCCGTCGGTGATCTCAAGCGTCAATCGGAGCTGGCGATCCAGAACGAGATTGTCGAGGCGCGTCGGAGTTTGAAAAACGAGATCACGGAACAGGCTGCTGCATTGGCTGAAGAGCTGATTGTAAAGAATCTGAAACCCGAGGATCAGGTTCAGATTATCGAAAATTATCTCAATAAGGTAGGGGCCGTACAGTGAAACAGACAATCCTCGCGAAACGGTACGCCAAGGCGTTGTTTGCCATCGGCAAGGAAGACGGGAAGTATGAAGTCTACAACGAAGCGCTCCAGGGAATGGCACGGCTTTTTGCAACGACCCCGGAGGTGGCAGATGCCCTGACCAACCCCCTGTATCCTCTTGATGTCAGGGAAAAGGCGATGACTGCGATAATCAAGGCAATGGGAGCTGATACAATCACCGGTAATTTTCTCACCCTGCTGGTCCAGAAAAAACGGGCAGCGATTATACCGGAGATCGCCGAGTCGTTTCAGGTCATGGTTGATGAGGACAAGAACATCAGCCACGGCAGGGTAGTTTCGGCCATTGAACTCACTGCGGAATTACGAGAGAAAGTTCAAGATACGTTAGAGAAATTAACTGGCAAGAAGGTTGAGCTGACTGCTTCGGTCGACCCCTCGATTATCGGCGGCATCGTTGCCACGGTAGGGGACGTGGTTCTGGATGGGAGCATCAGGACACAGCTTGCAAGTTTAAAAGATTCCATCAAGGGGAGAGAATAGATGCAGATCAAAGCCGAAGAAATCAGTCAGATTATCAAAGACCAGATTGGTGAGTTCCAGACCAAGGTGGACCTTGACGAAACGGGAACGGTTATCTCCGTCGGCGACGGTATCGCCCGTGTCTACGGAGTGCAGAATTGCATGGCCATGGAACTCCTCGAGTTCTCGGGCGGTATCATGGGACTGGCCCTGAACCTCGAGGAAGACAACGTCGGCTGCGCCGTTCTCGGCAGCGTCAATGCGATCAAGGAAGGGGATATCGTCAAACGGACCGGCCGTATCGCCGAGGTCCCGGTCGGCCCGGAGATGGAAGGCCGCGTGGTTGACGGTATCGGCCTGCCGATCGACGGTCAGGGCCCGATCAATGGCAAGCACTTTTCTAAAATTGAGGTTATCGCCCCCGGTGTTATCGCCCGGAAAGGCGTCCATGAGCCGATGTACACCGGAGCCAAGGCCGTTGATGCGATGACCCCGGTCGGTCGCGGCCAGCGTGAGTTGATCATCGGCGACCGGCAGATCGGCAAAACAGCCCTCTGTGTCGATGCCATCATCGCCCAGAAGGAAACCGACGTTCATTGCATTTATGTTGCCGTCGGTCAGAAAAAATCAACGGTCGCCCTGGTCGTCGAGATGTTGCGCAAGCACGGTGCGATGGAGTATACCACCGTTGTTTCCGCCTGTGCTTCCGATCCGGCGCCGATGCAGTACATCGCCCCGTTTGCCGGTTGTGCGATGGGAGAATATTTCCGCGATAACGGTCAGCATGCGTTGATCATTTACGACGATCTCTCCAAACAGGCCGTCTCCTACCGCGAATTGTCGCTGCTGCTGCGCCGTCCGCCGGGACGTGAAGCGTACCCCGGTGATATTTTCTTCAACCATTCCCGCCTGCTCGAACGCGCCTCCAAGGTTAACGACGAGCTCGGTGCCGGGTCCCTGACCGCCCTGCCGATCATCGAGACCCAGGCCGGCGATGTTTCCGCTTTCATCCCGACCAACGTTATCTCGATTACCGATGGCCAGGTCTATCTGGAGCCGAACCTGTTCTTCTCCGGTGTCCGCCCGGCGATCAATGTCGGTCTTTCGGTTTCGCGTGTCGGTGGCGCCGCCCAAGTGAAAGCGATGAAGCAGGTGGCCGGAACCCTGCGCCTTGATCTGGCCCAGTATCGCGAGCTGGCCGCCTTTGCCGCCTTCGGGTCCGACCTCGATGCCAAGACCCAGGCCCAATTGACCCGCGGCGAGCGATTGGTCGAGATTCTCAAGCAGCCGCAATATCAACCGCTGCCGATGGAAAAGCAGGTTACCATCCTCTACGCCGGGACCAAAGGCTACCTGGACAAACTGCCGGTGGACACCCTCGCCGATTACGAGAATGAGTTGTACAATTACATCGAATCGAACGAACCGTCGATCTTCAGCGATCTGAAAGAGCAGAAGGAATTTACCGACGCCATCAAGGAAAAACTCGATAAACTGCTGGCGAGCTTCGGTGATACTTTCAAGGCAACAAAAGGTCTTAACTAATTTAGGGAAGGTCCAGTTATGCCGAGCTTAAAAGATGTCAAAACGAAGATCGGTGGTGTCAAAAAGACAGCACAGATCACCAAGGCGATGAACATGGTGGCGTCCGCTCGTTTACGGGGCGCCCAGGATAAGATGGAGGCGTTCCGTCCCTATACCGCCAAGTTCAACGAAGCCATGTCTAATCTGTCCAGTCGATCCAGCAGCGGCGGCAGCTATCCGTTGATGGAAAAGCGTGACGTGAAGTCGGTCGAGTTGGTGATCGTCACCTCGGATCGTGGACTGTGCGGCTCTTTCAATTCCAATATAGGCAAGCTGGCCGAGCGCACCATGCGGGAGTACGAGGCCCAGGGCAAATCGGTCAGTTTCGTCTGTGTCGGGAAAAAAGGGTTCCAATATCTGAAGAAGACGGAGAAGGTTCGCAAGGTTTACCGGGACATCATGGGCACCTTCCAGATGTTCAATGCCCGGGAGATAGCCACCGAGGTATCGCAGAACTTCCTGGCCGGCGGATCGGACAAGGTCGAAATCATTTTCGGCGAATTCCGATCTGTTGCCATCCAGCGACCGGCCAGCAAAAATTTCCTGCCGGTACAACCGATTGAAGCCGTTGCCGGCGACACTCCCGCTGCCGCTGTTTCCGGTGAGTATATTTACGAACCGTCGGTAGAAGAGATCATGGATGTCATGCAGCCGCTGTATCTCAACGTCATGATCTATCATGCCATGCTCGAAGTCGGTGCCAGTGAGCACGCGGCCCGGATGACCGCGATGGACAATGCGACCAACGCCTGCAAGGATATTATTTCCAATCTGACTATTTTGTACAACAAGGCTCGCCAGGCTGCAATCACTGCAGAGCTGATGGATATCGTTGGCGGCGCCGAAGCCCTTAAATAATATGTCATGAATTTCAGGATAATCTCAAACTTATAGGAGGGGTTAGGCCCGATGAGTGAGCAGAGAACAGGAAAGGTATTACAGGTCATTGGACCTGTAGTCGATGTGGAGTTTGAGGCAGGCAACCTGCCCAATATCATGAGCGCGCTGATGGTCAGCAACCCGGCTATTTCCGATGAACCCGACAATCTGGTTGTCGAGGTGGCCCTGCATCTCGGCGACAATGTCTGCCGCTGCATCGCGATGGATCAGACCGACGGTCTGGTTCGCGGCATGGAAGCACGGGACACCGGTTCGCCGATCACCATCCCGGTCGGGGAACCATCCCTTGGCCGGATCATGAACGTGGTCGGTCGCCCCGTCGACGGGTTGGGGCCGATTACGTCCGACAAGACCATGCCGATTCATCGCCCGGCACCGACCTTTACCGAGCAGGACACCGAGGTCCGCGTCCTGGTGACCGGCATCAAGGTCATCGATCTGCTGGTACCGTTCCCGCTCGGCGGCAAGATGGGATTGTTCGGCGGCGCCGGTTGCGGCAAGACCGTCATCATGATGGAGATGGTCAACAACATCGCCATGCACCACGGCGGTATTTCCGTATTCTGCGGTGTCGGTGAGCGGACCCGGGAAGGCAACGATCTCTATCATGAGATGAAGGATTCCGGCGTTCTGCCCAAGGCCGCTCTGATCTACGGACAGATGACCGAACCGCCCGGCGCCCGCGCCCGGGTCGGCCTGACCGGCTTGACGGCCGCCGAGTATTTTCGTGACGAGGAAGGTCAGGATGTGTTGTTCTTCGTCGACAATATCTTTCGTTTCACCCAGGCGGGATCCGAAGTATCCGCCCTGCTCGGCCGTATCCCGTCGGCCGTTGGTTATCAGCCCACCCTGGCCACCGATCTGGGCGCCTTGCAGGAGCGCATTACGTCGACGACCAAGGGCTCCATTACCGCTGTCCAATGTGTCTACGTACCCGCCGACGACTTGACCGACCCGGCTCCGGCGACCACTTTTGCCCATCTTGACGGCACCGTTGTTCTTTCTCGGCAGATCGCCGAGCTTGGCATCTACCCGGCCGTTGACCCGCTCGATTCAACCTCGAGGATTCTCGACCCGAACGTCATCGGTGAAGAGCACTACCTGGCCGCTCGCGGTGTTCAGGTAAGCTTGCAGAAGTACAAGGATCTGCAGGATATCATCGCCATTCTCGGCATGGACGAACTTTCCGAGGAAGACCAGATCACCGTTACCCGGGCCCGGAAGATTCAGCGCTTTTTGTCCCAACCGTTCCACGTTGCCGAGGTTTTTACCGGTATGGCCGGCAAATTCGTCAAGGTTGAGGACACGGTCAAAGGGTTCAAGGAAATCCTTGAAGGCAAACATGACGATCTCCCGGAGACTGCGTTCTACATGGTCGGCACCATTGAGGAAGCACGCGAGAAGGCAGCGAAGTAAGGGTATTGTCACTCAAGATCAGAGGGAGATGAGATGGCACAGCAGATAGCATTGGAGGTGGTTACTCCCACCGGCGCAGTAGTCAACGAGGAGGTCGACATTGTCAATGCGCCCGGGTATGGAGGTGACTTCGGTGTCCTGGCCAACCATGCTCCGTTCCTCTCCACCATCAAGATCGGTATTTTGTCGTACGAAACCGGCAAAAAGCGCGAATACTTGATGATCAGCGGCGGTTTTTGCGAAGTCTCCAACAATAAAATCACCTTTCTGGTAGAGAGCGCGGAATTTGGCCACCAGATTGATGTGGATCGGGCCATGAAGGCCAAGGAGCGGGCTGAAAAACGGCTCGCTCAGGCGGCCTCGCACGATGAATCAATAAACGTGACCCGGGCCGAAGCCGCCCTGCAAAGGGCCTTGTCCCGGATCAAGGCAGCCGATATCAGATAGCTGCCCACATCAAAAACAAAGAAAAAAAATAGGGACTGACCCCACCAGGGGTCTGTCCCTATTTTTTTTAAAGCTGCGCAGTCGTCGCGTTGATATATGACCTGATACCTGACGAAATGGTGCCGGCCATTTCGTCGATGAAGGCGGCGTCACCGAGCAGGCGAGCATCGTCGGGGTTACTGATAAATGCCAGTTCAAGCAGGATGGCCGGCATTTCCGCGCCGATCAGGACATAGAACGGCGCCTGTTTGACGCCCATATCCTTGAGGGTGAAGGGCGGGTTGACCAGCCCGCTGGTGATCGAACCATGGACCTGCCGGGCAAGGCGGGCGGATTCGCTGATTTTCGAATTGCGCATGAGGTCGAGCAAGATGTCCTGCAGGTCGCTCATCTGATGAGCCGAGGTGGCATTCTCTCGGGCGGCGACGCGCATTGCTTCGTCGTTGGTGCTGAGGTTCAGGAAATAGGTCTCGAATCCTTTGATCTGCGGCGACGGGTGGGCATTGACATGCAGCGAGACAAACAGGTCGGCACCGCTCGTATTGGCAATGGCGGTTCGTTCTTCAAGCGGCAGGAAGACATCTTCTTCCCGGGTCAGAATGACCGTTACGCCGAGATCGTGACGTAGTTTTTCAGCCAGCCGTTTCGCTACATGCAGCACAATGTCCTTTTCCTTCATGCCATAGGCGATGGCACCGGGGTCCTTGCCGCCATGCCCGGGATCGAGAACGATGGTCCGGACGCCCAGGCCAAGTTGCTGGGCAAGAGACAGGGGGGCAGTGCTTCCCGCGTCGGGGATCGCAGTTTGTCGGGAGGCAGCGGTGTCCGAGCGAGAAGAAGAGGGCAGGCTGGTCTTTTTACGTTCCCGCAACACGACCAGCGACTGCTCTGTCGATTTCCGATCAGGGTCGATTTTAGGTGACTGCGGACTCGGTTGTGGCCGGGCCAGGGGTGGCCGCCGGCTGTCGGCGCCGCCCGTGTCCCGATCCCGTTGACCGGCCAGGGGCGGGGCTGGAGGCGACGGCGGGGCAGGTGTGGGTGGGGGCGCCGGAGGCCCTGCAAGCGCGGTTTTGTCTTGCCCGCGGACATCGATAACAACGCGAAAGGGGGTGGGCAGGCTGAAGATCTTGTAGCTGGAGATGGATTCGATATCAAGCACGACTCGCACTGTGTCGGGGCTGAACTGACCGGTGCGGATGCGCTTGAGCAGGCCGTCCTCGATGGGCACCGGGGCGCGGAAGCGCGGTTCGATATAGCTGTCCTGAAAGTCGATATAGAGCCGGCGCGGCTGGTTGCCGACGCGTTCGAGCAATTCTTCCCGATAGGTGACCGGTCCGGAGGTATTGATGACGACGCGAGTATAGTCGTCCGAAGACCAGTATTTGACCGGCAGCACGTTGGTCAGGTTCAATAATTGCGGATCGTCGACCATGACCCGCGGCAGCGGAATATCGTATTGCTGGGAGAGCTCCTTGAGTTTGGTCTCGGCGGCATTGCGCATGTCTCCTTCCGGATAGTCGGTGACAATCCGGCCAAACGACTTGGCGGCCCGCTCTGGGTCGCGAACGTCTTCGAGCAACAGCAGGCCGACGGCGAACAATGCGTCATCGGCCAGACGATTGCCGGGAAAGAGGGCATCGACGTCACGGTAATAGGAGATCGCTTCGCCGAGATCGATTCCTTTGCCGAAGGTCCGGTACATGTCGGAATAGAGTCTGCCGAGCATCAGCAGGCACGCCGGGGCAAGGTCCGACTTGGGCTCGGCAAGGTAGATGCGGCGGAAGTTCCCGGCACCTTTCAGCCAGTTGTCGCGCGATGCGCCAAGCGTCGATGTGGTTTTGAGTTGATTGAAAAAAAATTTTGCCTGCTGATAGTGAGTTTCCAGATCGGACCGGGCCGAATAGGCGGTACCGGTGGCAGATGCCGGAACTGCCGGTAAGACCAGAAACAGCAGGAGAAGGACGAAAAGGCACGATGAGTTGGGCGGGCGACAGATCATTACATGGGCCGTTGAGGAAGCCGGATGAGATGCCGGGGCATGATTCCGGTTAGACGGCTGCTGTCCGGTACATGCACGACTGCTCTTTCTTTATAACGATTACCGGCCGAGAAGGCAAAAAAAAAGAGACTGTTTTCAACTTGTTCACGATTTGCCGGAATCATGGTGACGGCTCAGCAGTTCGGCGAGGTGATAAAGCGCATCCAAGGCCTGGCGCGGGCTGAGATCGTCGATGTCGATTGCCTTGAGCTTCTCGACGACCGGGTGGACCGGTTGAGCAAAGAGAGACAGCTGGCTCGGTCGTCGCTGGCGCGAGCTTTTGTCGGGCGAAGATGGGGTATCGGGGACGGCTTGCTGATAATCGAAATCACCGCGGTCGATGCTTCTCAGGATCTGTCCGGCCCGGTCTACCACGGCGGCGGGAACACCGGCGAGAGCGGCAACCTGGATGCCATAACTGCGGCTGGTGCCGCCTCTGACGAGTTTGTGCAGGAAAATGATGTTGTCGTTCCACTCCTTAACCGCCACGGACAGGTTCTGGGCTTTGGTCCGGGTGCGGGCCAGATCGGTCAGTTCATGATAATGGGTAGCGAACAAGGTCTTGACCCCGACCCCGTCTTTTTCGAGCAGCGCTTCGGCCACCGACCAGGCGATGGCCAGTCCGTCATAGGTGCTCGTACCGCGCCCGATCTCGTCGAGAATCACCAGGCTGCGGGCCGTGGCGTTGTTGAGAATATTTGCCGTTTCACTCATCTCGACCATAAACGTCGATTGTCCGCGGCGCAGGTCATCCATCGCCCCGACCCGGGTGAAGATTCGATCGACAATGCCGATCGTCGCGCTTTCTGCCGGAACGAAACTGCCCATCTGCGCCAGCAGCACGATCAGGGCGGTCTGCCGGAGAATGGTCGATTTGCCGGCCATGTTCGGCCCGGTGATGATCAGCATCTGGTTGTCGGTCTGATCAAGGGTGATGTCGTTGGGGACGAATTTGCCGGTCGGCAAGGCCCGCTCGATGACCGGATGGCGACCTTCGCAGATGGTGATGCACTGATCGGAGCTTACCTCCGGTTTGACATAGTGGTAACGGCCGGCAATTTCGGCCAGACAGGTAAAGACATCGAGCAGGGCGAGGGCGTGCGCGACACCGGTCAGGCGGGTCGAGTGGCCGGCGATTTCGTTTCTGATCGCCCAGAAGAGCTGGTATTCCAACTCCAGACGGCGATCCTGGGCGCTCAAGACCCGATGTTCGAACTCCTTCAATTCCGGGGTGATGAAACGCTCGGCGTTGACCAGGGTCTGCTTGCGGATATAGTTCGGCGGGACTTTGTCGAGGTTGGCTTTGCTGATCTCGATGAAGTAGCCGAATACTTTGTTGTAGCCGATTTTGAGTTTGTTGATCCCGGTTGTTTCGCGTTCCGTGTTTTCCAGGCCGAGGATCAATTCTTTTCCATCCCGGAGCAGAGCGACCAACTCGTCGAGTTCTTCGTGGAACCCGGCTTTGATCAAATTACCGTCGCGCAGGGTCGGCGGCGGGTCGTCGGCGATTGCCGCTTCGAGCCGGTCGTGCAGATCCTGGCAGGTGTCGAAGTGCTCGGCTATCTCGCGCAGGCGTGGCGCCTCGCATTGGCTGAGCACGTCGCCCAGGGCCGGCAGGCAGGCCAGCGATGTCTTCAGCGCGATGGCGTCACGACCATTGGCGTGGCCGAGGACCATACGGCTGTTGAGCCGTTCGATGTCATACACGCGGGTCAACTGATCGCGGAGCTGCTGGCGGAGGTTCGGGTGGGAGAAGAAAAAGGAGACGGCGTCGAGCCGACGGTTGATCCGTCGCTGATCCTGCAGCGGGTTGAGCAGAAATTGTCTGAGCAGCCGGGCGCCCATCGGCGTGCAGGTTTGATCGAGTACCGCCAGCAGCGACCCGTCCCGACGGTTGCCGATGATCGTCTGGGTCAACTCCAGGTTCCTTCTCGAGGCGTCGTCGATGAGCAGAATCGAGTCGGTCTCCAGAGGAATCAGTTTTTGCAGATGTGAAAGGTCGGTCTTCTGGGTTTCATTGGCGTAATCGAGCAGTGCCGCGGCGGCGACGATTCCCTGTACCATCGAGCCGCAGCCGAAGCCGTCAAGATTGAGGACCTGAAAATGAGCGAGCAGGAGTTGCCTAGCCTCTGCGAACGTACGCGCTGCGTCTTCTCGCTCGGTAATGCAGAGGGCCGGCAGGAGCAATTGGGCGTCGGCAAGCAGTGGCTCCAGGTCGCGGCGCTGCTCGCCGTCGACCAGGATCTCGGCGGGGGCCATGCGACTGAGCTGATCGAGGACGACATCCGGGGTGTTGTCGTGGTCGATGAAATCGCCGGTGTAAAAGCTGCCGGTACTGATATCGAGGAAACTGATGCCCCACTGCTCGCGGGCGTCTTTTGCCCTGCTGATGGCGGCGATAAAGCAGTGCTCGTTTTCCGGCAGCAGCTGCTCGTCGACTATGACTCCGGGCGAGATAACCCGCACCACCTCGCGTTTGACAAGCCCTTTGGCCTCGGCCGGATCTTCGGTCTGCTCGCAGATGGCTACGCGGCGGCCGGCCCGGACCAGCTTGGCGATGTAGCTTTGAGCCGCATGATAAGGAACCCCGCACATCGGGACTTTGTCCGTGTCGGCTTTGTTGTTTCGTGATGTAAGGGTGATATTGAGGATCTTGGAGGCGATCTCGGCGTCTTCAAAAAACATCTCATAGAAATCCCCCATCCGGTAAAAAAGAATTTCCTGCTGGTACGATTCCTTGATTTCCAGATATTGCCTGAGCATCGGCGTCATGCGCGGGGGTGTATTCATAAGCGGGGTGCCGGTCAGGCGGTGGAAAGGTCGCGAAAATGAGGCAGCAAGCGATCAAACGTGGCCTCTATATGTTCCGGAATAGTCCTGATCTCGGCGAGTACCGTCAGGTAGTTATGATCACCGCGCCACCGCGGTACGACGTGTACATGCAGGTGCTCGGGAATTCCGGCGCCGGCGTCGATTCCGAGATTGATGCCGATATTGAAACCGTCCGGATGGAGGGTGCAACTCAGGATAGCCGTAGCGCTGTTGACCAGTTCCATCAGGCCGGCGCGCTCTGCCGGACTGAGCTCGCCAAGATCGGCGACGTGACGGCTCGGGGCGAGCAGGAGGTGACCGTTCGCGTAAGGAAAGCGGTTGAGCAGGCAGATTCGGTCGGCGTCGCGATAGAGCAGCAGGTCTGCTTTCGAGTCGGAACAGCTGCCGGGCGGATCGAAAGGGCACCGGGGCTTCTCGCCGTTGTTCCCGCTTTGAGCGGCGATGATGCGCTCCATGCGCCAGGGGGTCCAGAGTGTTTTCATAATGGCACGGTGAGGTCAAGCAGGTCGGCATGGCCGCCGGGTTTTTACGCTTGTCAAATTGCCTTGTCGGCGAGTATATTGCAAGGTTAAAAATCTTGAGACGGAAGTTGATCCTTCGTCCGCCCATCAGTGCAGCCGCCTCATGGAGGCGGCTGCTTTTCACGGAGACTTGAGATGTATACTGCGTCTGATTTACGAAAAGGACTGAAAATCCAAATTGATGGCGAGCCCTATATGGTTGTTGATTTTGAGTTTGCCAAACCCGGCAAAGGACAGGCGCTCTATCGAACCAAGCTGAGAAATATGATCACTGGATCACAATTCTCGAACACCTATCGTTCCAACGACAAGTTCGAGAAACCGGACCTTGAAGAGCGGGCTATGCAATACCTGTACAACCAGGATGATCAGTACCATTTCATGGATACCGCCAACTACGATCAACTGTTTTTGACCAGGGAACAACTCGGCGATAACATCAATTACCTGATCGACAATATGGAGGTCGAGGTCCTGTTTTTCGGCACCCGCCCGATCGACATCAGCCTGCCGATCTTTGTCAACCTCCGGGTGACCAAGGCCGACCCGTGGGCCCGTGGCGACACGTCCGGCTCCGATACCAAGCCGGTGGTGGTTGAAACCGGCTATCAACTGCAGGTTCCGCCGTTCGTCGAGGAAGGGGAGAAGATCCAGATCGACACCCGTACCGGGGAGTATGTCACTCGCGTCAAAGAGTAGTTGATGCTCACCGTTGCAGGGCTGCACCTTCGTGCCGCCCTTTTCCGCAGTATTCGTCGTTTTTTTTACGAGAAAGGGTTTCTCGAGGTCGATACGCCTGTCCGCGTCCCGGTGCTGCTGCCGGAGCGGCATATCACCCCGATCGCCTGCGACGACTGGTTTCTGCAACCGTCGCCGGAACAATGCATGAAGCGGTTGCTGGCTCGCGGCTGTCGCACGATTTTCCAGATCTGTCCCTGCTTTCGTGCCGGCGAACGCGGTAGCCGGCATCTCTCCGAATTCACCATGCTTGAATGGTATCGGGTGGGCGGCGATTATCGTGATCTGATGAGAGATTGCGAAGAACTCGTCTGTTTCGTCCTTGACGACGTGACCGCAAGCGACCGGTTCCGTCAGCTGCTCGATCTCTCTTTTTTCCAGGCGGAACATGTCGCCCCCCCGTGGGAGCGGCTCACCGTCAACCAGGCGTTTGCTCGCTATTGTCCGGAAACGATGGAGCAAGCCGTGGCCGCCGACCGGTTTGACGAATTGCTCGTCGAGTATATCGAGCCGCATCTTGGTCGGAGCGGCCCGGTCTTTCTCGTCGATTATCCGGCCGCCTGTGCCTCTCTGGCCCGGTTGAGGCCGGACGATGAGTCGATCGCAGAGCGGTTCGAACTCTATATCGATGGGATGGAGTTGGCCAACGGGTTCAGCGAACTCACCGATGCCGTCCAGCAGCGCGCCCGGTTTGATGAGGAATTGGCCGCCGTGGAAGAGCGGGACCAACACTACCGGCAGATGCCCGAGACCTTTCTGGACGACCTGTCAAAACTCGATGCCGCGGCCGGCATCGCCTTTGGTCTCGATCGTTTTCTGATGGTGCTCTTGTCGGTAGCGAGCATCGATCAGGCCGTCAGCTTTGGCCCGGACGATCTCATCTGAGCGTGCCGGTCATCGACGAGGGGTGCCCGTGCGTCCGCCGGTCTGCCTGCTCCGGCGTTTTGTATCACCGCGGCGATGGTGCCGGGCATTGTCGGCGGGTGCAGCCCTGTTTTTCAGAAATGCCCGTTCGATCAGGAGCCTGAGCCTGGTTCGTTGCGCCTGGCCGCGAGCGACGGTGATCGGCGTACCATGGTCGCGGTGCAGGCCGGTAACGTACATTGCCGTGGAAAGCGTTCCCGGCGTCGGAGTAAAGTCCTGGAATTTCCTGACCGCCAGCCCCAGTTCCCGGAGTCGTTCGATCATCCTGATGGTTTCGGTGTCGCCGCAGCCCGGGTGGGCACTGATGATGTACGGGCTGAGACCGTGCTTTTTCCCCCATCTGGCCGCCAGCGCACGAAAGGTGGTGACGAATTGTTCGAGGTGTTCCGGCGCCTCCTTGTGCATCAGGTGCAAAACGGCGCTATCGGTGTGTTCCGGCGCGATCTTGAGCGTTCCGGGGGTATGGTGCCGGATGATTTTTTCAAGAAGCTTCGGAGTCTTGAGGAGCAGTTCGAGACGCAGGCCGGAGGAGATAAAGGCGTGCTGGACCACGCTCAGGTCAACGACCCGATCGAGCAGCTCGATGAAACGCTCCTCGTCGATCAGCAGGTGTTTGCAGACGGCAGGAAAGAGGCAGTCGTGCCGGCGACAGGAGCCGATCGCACAGCGGGTGCCATAGAGATTGGCCGTCGGGCCGCCGAGATCGCTGATGGTCCCCGAGAAATGGTCACCGGCGGCGAGAAGCCGGATTTCGGCCAGAATCGAGTCGATACTTCTGCTGACAACGGTCGGCCCCTGATGACGGGCGATCGCACAGAAGGAGCAGTTGCCGGAACAGCCCCGGACGATGGTGATCGATGATTTGACCATTTCATAGGCCGGAATGTCGGGCGTGAGCGGATGAGGCGTGCGGCAGAAGGGAAGGTGGTAGAGCTGATCGAGTTGAGCTTCATCCAGGGGCGGGGCCGGCGGGTAGTGAACCAGCCAAAGTGCCTGCTGCCGTTGCAGCAGCACGGTTTGGTCAGCGGCCCGGGCATGACGGTCGATGCTTTTTTCCGCCGCCATGAAGCAGGAGAGGTCATTGTTTATCTGGCGCCAGGACGGTAGTGTCTCGATGGTCAGGCCGTTGCCGGCGACCCGGGCGCTGAGCTGCTCCACCTGACCATCGTCGGCGCGCCGGCAACTGCCGGGGATGCCGTCCAGAGACTGCCCCGCTGCGATTCGGGCTGCAGCTTCGAGGACGGCGGTTTCGGCCATGCCATAGATGAGCAGGTCGGCCTTACCGTCCGTGAGGTGGGAACCACGCAGCCGGTTCTGTTGATAATCGAAATGCACGAAACGGCGAAGCGAGGCCTCGACCCCGCCGATGATCACCGGGATGCCGGCATATGCACGTTTGGCGAGGTTGGTATAGATCAAAACCGCCCGGTCGGGCCGCCACCGGTTCTCCCTGCTCTTTTCTCCCGGCCGCCACGGAGACCCGCCGGGAGAGAAAGCGTCGAAATCGCGGACCTTACCGTTGCCGGAATAATTGGCGACGATGGAATCGAGGTTGCCGGCGCTGATGCCGAAAAACAGGCGCGGCCGGCCGAAACGATGAAAATCCGATTCATCGGCGTATGTCGGTTGGGCCAATACGGCAACTCGGTAGCCGTGCTGTTCGAGCAGCCGGCCGATAACGGCCAGGCCGAAGGAGGGGTGGTCGACATAGGCATCACCGCTGACCAGCACGATATCGACTTCCTGCCACCCGCGGTCCCGGCATTCCTGAAGAGAAACGGGGAGCGGCAGACACTGTTGCGGCATCATGGATTCCTTTACTGCAGACGAATCTCAACCAACGGCGGGACAGGTTTCAACCTGTCCCCAGCTGACTATCAGCGGACTGTCCGCTCCCCTCCGGGCCTGATTCTCCGGCCAGCCGGGCCTTCACGAGGCAGCCTCCGAGAGAATCAACCAGCCCGGGGAGTTCAGCCTGTGGAACTGATTTTCATATAAAAGCCAACGGCGAGACAGGTTTCAACCTGTCCCCCGCTGGCTTTCAAGGCCAGCCGCAAAAGACACAACGGATCGTCTTTTGACAAGTAATAATGCACGAAAGAGGCCGGCGCCAGAAGCTTTTCCGGTCGCCCGGTGGTTGGTAAGTTTTGTCCTGTCACGGGCAGTTCGCTCTCTTTTATCGGGAGATCGAGAAAATCCGTGGGCGATCATGATCAGTTCGGTATAATGACCTGCGGCATAAACGGTACAACGGTGGTGCCCACGCAGGACCAAGAGCGGAGAGGGCGTGACGTGCTGGCAACAACCCAGGTGCAGCGATTTCTCGATAAGCTGGAGCAGGAAGTTGCCGCCTACCGTGTGCCGGTGGTTGATCTGATCGCGGTGCAGACTGCTGATCCCTACCGGGTCCTGGTCGCGACGATACTTTCTTCGCGGACCAAGGACGAGGTCACCGCCGCCGCCTCGACACGGCTGTTTGGGCATGCGCCCGATGTCTCTCGGCTGATGGCACTTACCGAGGCAGACATCCGGGAGCTGATCTATCCGGTTGGCTTTTATCAGACCAAAGCACGGCATTTGGCCGCAACGGCGGCTCTGTTGATAGAGCGGTACGGGGGAAGTGTGCCGCGGACCATTGAAGAGCTGGTCGGCCTGCCCGGGGTCGGGCGCAAGACGGCCAACCTGGTGCTGGCGGCAGCCTTCGGTATTCCGGCGATCTGTGTCGACACCCATGTTCATCGAATCATGAACATCTGGGGCTATACGAAGACTCGAACACCGTATGAGACGGAGATGGCCCTGCGCAAAAAACTGCCGGAGGCTTACTGGATCAAAGTGAATCGTCTGCTGGTGGCCTTCGGGCAGAAGATATGCAAACCGGTCGCCCCCTGCTGCGACATCTGCCTGCTCGAGCAGGACTGTGCGCACATCGGGGTGAAGCCACGAAAACGAGACAAGGGACGTTAAATGGATGCGGATCGATGCCGATATTCGATTGTTCTTGCCGATGACCACGTTCTGATTCGCCACGGCATCAAAAAGATCATCTCCCAGGACGACAGCCTGGTTATTGTCGGTGAAGTCAGTGACGGTGAGGAACTCTTCGCCGTATTGGCCGAGAGGTTGCCCGATTTGCTCATCCTCGATATATCGATGCCGAAGATCAGCGGCATCGACCTGGCCGAACAGCTCAAGCGGAGCTATCCCGCCCTGAAAATCCTGATGCTGACGATGCACAAGACCAAGCAGTTCTTTTATCGTTCAATGACTGCCGGAGCTGACGGTTATCTGATCAAGAGCGATTCGGAAAAGGAATTGCTGGCGGCGATTGCCAAGATTCGTGATGGGCGGACCTATATCTCCCCGCAACTTGCCGAGGACTTTGCCGAAGACCTGCTCAGCGCCTGCCGGAAGCAGGCCGATAATCCGTTTCGTGACTTGACGAAGCGGGAAAAGCAGATCCTGTCGCTGGTCGTCGAGGGACATACCTCGAAGGCGGTGGCGGAATTGTTGAACCTGAGTCCCCGGACCGTCGATCATCATCGTTCGAATCTTCTGAAAAAATTCAATATGAAAAACAGTGTAGACCTTGTCAACTACGCCGTTCGCAACGGCTATGTCACCCTCGATTAGAAGGACCTGACGCACCTGTGCTGCCGCGGCGGCAACGGCGGTGCGAAGATATCTGTCGCCCCCGCATTTTCCGCTGTTTTTTTCGGGGTTCCAGCTGATTGCCCATCTTCCTGAAACAACGATTTTATCACCTGTTATACCGAGTCGACCTGGTACATATACCCAGTGCTCTATCGGTAATTGCCCCGATGGTATTTTCGTTTCGATACGGTACATATATCCCGAGCTGCGGCAGAGCAGCCGGCAGCTGCGTACAGATCAGAGCGCCCGACCATGGCAGCCCGTGTCTCACCAGTCGTCGAGGGCGACAAGCGACTGGTATTAACGGTACCAACATCAGGGGGATATATGAACAAACGTGAATTGATAGCCACGATTGCCGAATCAGCCGATCTGACCAAAGTTGCGGCCGGCCGGGCACTTGACAGCGTGCTGGCGCACATGGCACGGGCCATGGAGCGGGGGGAGCGGGTAACGCTGTCCGGCTTCGGCTCTTTCAGGGTGGTCGAGCGGGCCGAGCAGAAAGGGCGAAATCCGCAGACCGGCGGAACGATCGTGATCCCCGCGCACAGAGTGGTGAAATTCCGGCCGGGAAAGAAATTGTCCGGCAAGTTCAAGGTACAATAGGATCCCGGCGCCGGCGAGCGGCGACCAGCCAGAGCCAGAGACCGAGGCCGCCGGCGACCATGATACCGCTGAGAACCTGGCCCATGCTGAACATGGAGAAGACCAGGCCGACCTGCGGGTCGGGTTGTCTGACGAACTCGACGCCGAAACGAAACAGGCCGTAGCCGATGAGGAAGAGCGACACTATCGAGCCGTGCGGCCACCACCGCCGGTTCTGCCACGGCCGTTTCCGGGTCAGCCAGAGCAGCAGAAAGAGCACGACTCCCTCCAGCAGCGCCTCATAGAGCTGTGACGGGTGCCGGGCTACCGGGCCGCCGCCGGGAAAGATCATGCCCCAGGGCAGACTGGTCGGTCTGCCGAACAGTTCGCCGTTGATGAAGTTGCCGATTCTGCCGAGGCCGAGGCCGATCGGGATGGTGGCCGCGTAGAGGTCGGCGGTCGCCAGGAAGTTGATGCGCTGCCGCCGGCAAAACAGCAGGCCCCCGACCAGCAGGCCGATGGCGGCGCCGTGGAAGGACATGCCGCCGCTCCAGGTGGCCGGAATTTCCAGCGGATGTTCGAGGAAATAGGGTAAATTGTAGAACACTACGTAGCCGAGCCGGCCGCCGACGATAACCGACAGGATCAGGATGACATTGAGGTTTTCGAACTGGCCGCGGAGCGACGTGAAGGAAAATTCGGAGATCTGGCGTTTGACCAGCACATAGCTGGCGGTAAAGCCAAGCAGGTACATCAGACCGTACCAGCGGATCTGCAGCGGGCCGAGAGAAAACAGGACCGGATCGATATCGGGATAGGCGAGCATCGACTTTACCCGTCGCTCTTCGGCGGGCCGTTGTCGCTAGGGAATTCTTTGGAGCGGCGCTTGCCGAGTTTTTTCAGGTGGACCTGCAGGATCGACACGGCGGCCGGTGTGATGCCCGAGATCCGGGACGCCTGACCGAGCGACAGCGGTCGAACGGTACTGAGTTTTTCCACCACTTCCGTCGATAGCCCGGCCAGCGATGGATAATCGAGGTCAGCCGGCAGACTGAGCGATTCGAGTTTGCGGAAGCGGGCCACCTGTTCGTTCTGCCGTTCGATATAGCCGCTGTATTTGACCCTGAGCTGGATATCATCGCGATATGGTGAAGCCGCCAGCTGGCCCAGCTGCTCGCTGTCCTGATCGACCACCACTCTCGCCACCTGCTCAAGGGACAGTTCCGGCCGGCGGAGCAAATCGGCCAGGGTCGTTTTCTGCTTGAGTGCGGTGCTGCCAAGATCTGCAAGCACACGGTCCAGAGCCGTCGAGGGCTTGACGGCAAGACGCTCGAGCAACGCGATACCGCTGTCGATGGCGTCCTGTTTGCGGCGGAATTCCCGGTAGCGCGATGCCGGCAGCAGGCCGATGCGATAGCCGATTTCCGCCAGCCGGCCATCGGCGTTGTCCTCGCGCAGCAGCAGGCGGTATTCGGCCCGAGACGTAAACAGACGGTACGGCTCTTTGGTGCCCCGGGTGACCAGATCGTCGATGAGCACGCCGATATAGGCCTGAGAGCGATCGATGATCAACGGCTCTTCGCCGGCCAGTGAACGGACACTGTTGATGCCGGCCATCAGCCCCTGGGCGGCCGCTTCTTCATACCCGGAGGTACCGTTGATCTGGCCGGCCAGAAAGAGTCCGCCAATCCGTTTGGTTTCAAGCGAAGGCAGCAGTTCGAGCGGATCGACGTAATCGTATTCGATGGCATAGCCCGGTCTGACGATGACCGCCTGCTCCAGCCCCTTGATCGAGCGGATCATCGCAATCTGGGTCGCCAGCGGCAGGCTGGTCGGTACGCCGTTCGGGTAGACTTCCGTGGTCTCGATGCCTTCCGGCTCGAGAAAGACCTGGTGGCGGGTTTTTTCCGGAAAGCGCATCACCTTGTCCTCGATGGACGGGCAATAACGGGCCCCGACCCCTTCGATGATGCCGGCAAAGAGCGGCGACTGATCGATCGAGCCTCTGATGATCTCGTGGGTCTGCTCGTTGGTATAGGTGATATGACAGGGAAACTGCGGCTGTCGATAATCGCCCCGGCTGGTAAAGGAGAAAAACGCCGGCGGCTGGTCGCTGTACTGCGGTTCGAGCCTGGAGTAGTCGATCGTTTTGGCGTCGAGACGCGGGACCGTGCCGGTTTTCATCCGGCCGACGCGAAAGCCCTGCTCCCGGAACCAGCGGGCCAGGCTGAGCGACGGATTATCGCCCATGCGGCCGGCCGGAAAATGCTTGAGACCGACGTGGATCCGGCCGTTGAGAAACGTGCCGGTGGCAACCACCACCGCCCTGACCAGCACCCGCTCTTCAAGCGAGGTGATCAGCCCGGTGATGCGGCCGTCCTTAACGAGCAGCCGGTCGACTACGGTCTGCCGGATGGTCAGGTTCTCCTGCTGTTCCAGGACCCGCTTTAAGCGCAGACGATAGAGGAGCCGGTCGGCCTGGGCCCGGGAAGACCTGACCGCCGGACCTTTACTGGTGTTCAGGCGGCGAAACTGAATGGAGGTGGCATCGATGTTCAGGGCCATTTCACCGCCGAGGGCATCGATTTCCCGGACCAGGTGACCTTTGGCGAGACCGCCGATGGCCGGGTTGCAGGACATCGCCCCGATGGTGTCGGCATTGATCACCGCCAGCAGCGTTTTGCAGCCCAGCCGGGCGGCGGCCAGGGCCGCTTCACAGCCGGCGTGGCCGGCACCGACCACGGCGACATCAAAGGAGTTGAGGTCGTTCATGACGGGCTTGTCCCCCGATTGGCGGATGGTTGCCAGGAAATAAGCGCCCAGCGTTGCGGGGTCAAACCGCCGAGCGTCACCGTGTCGGTGGTTCTCGAGACGATCCGGGAGGCGAGAAACGTGCTCAGCCGCTGCTCCTCCTCACCGGTCATATTCTTGATCATCCAGCGATATCGCTCCAGGGCGTGATCGAGATCGGGATAGGTGGTTTCGGGGGCGATTTCGATCTGCCTGACGTCGGCATGAATGCCCATGGTATACAGGATATTGACTGCATAGATATAGTCGGGGCCGGAATCAAAAGGTCGGCCGACGGCGGCAAAGGCCGCCGGGTCAAACGGGGTCGGGGCGATCCTCTCGACGAGGTAGACCCGTTTCCGGGCGTATTGGTCGAGTTTGGCGAGCCCGGCGGCGAGATCGTCGATACCCAGCGAACGGGAGGCAATGGCGACATCATGAACGGTGATCGATGCCTTGTTCCAGTCGTCCTCCCAGGCACAGTGCACCGTTCGGACATTGCTCAGCTGCGCTTTGCCGGCCGCCGCAAGGCGGTCCAGCATGCCGGGCGCGTAATCGATGGCGGTAACCGAAGCGACCCGTTGGGCGAGCGGCACGGCCAGAGTGCCGGGACCGCAGCCGACATCGAGTACCGTTGTCCGGTGGTCGACATCGAGCAGGGCCAGTACGCGGCTGACATAGGGGGAAGACAGGACTCGCTGGGCATAGCGTGCGGCTCGTTTGCTCCAGTCTTCCGGAGCACTGGTCTTCCAAGATTTGCCGGCCCGCGCGTTGCGCCACAGCAGGTGCCAGTCGATATCACCATAGGTAGCCATTTTTGCGGTCGCCGGCAGCTTCCCAGACCGGTGATCGGCATGGTCTTTGATCTGGTGACTGGCGGCGGCCATCGTGATTATTTTCCCAGGCAGAATTGATTGAAAATGACGTCGAGCATATCTTCGTTCGTGGTTTCGCCGACGATTTCACCAAGATAGTCTAAACCGTCAAGCAGGTCGATGGCGATCAGGTCGTGGCTCAACCCGTCTTCAAGCCCCTGCCGGACCGCCAGCAAAGACCGCTGGGCCCGCTGCAGGGCGATTTTCTGGCGCAGATTCGGCGCGCACCCTTCTTCCTGCCATTGCTCCCGTCCACCGGTAATCCGGTCGAATATCTGTTGTTTGAGGGTGGCCAGTCCATCATGATTGAGCGCTGAGATCGTCAGGCTGTCCGTGCAGATCGATTCTTTGCCTTCCCGGTCAAGGCGCTGCGGCAGATCCGACTTGTTGATCACCGTCAGCAGCGGCTTGTGGACTACCGTCTGGAAGAGCTTTTGGTCCTCGGCGGATAGTTCCCGAGACCCATCAATGACGAAGAGCACGAGATCGGCCCGGTTGATCGAGTCGCGGGCTCGCTGGATGCCGAGCCGCTCGATTTCTCCGGCGTCGTCGCGGATGCCGGCGGTATCGACGAGCCGAATCGGCAGCCCACCGATGTCGACATATTCCTCGATGGTGTCGCGGGTGGTGCCCGGTACTGGTGTGACCAGTGCCCGCTCCTGCTGGAGCAGCGTGTTGAGCAGACTGGACTTGCCGACATTGGGCAGCCCGACGATGACCACCAGGGCCCCTTCCCTGAGGATGCGTCCCTGGGTGCTGCTGATGATCAACGAGTGCAGCGGTTGCAGTACGTCACCGTCGAGCTGTTCGGTCAGTGCCGGCCGGTCGACGATCTCGACGTCTTCCTCGGGAAAATCGATGGCCACTTCGAGCAGGGCCCGGAGGCGGACCAGCGAAGTGCGCATCGCGTCAACGCGGCGGTAGAGGGCGCCGCTCATCTGTTCCAGTGCCAGGTCGACCCCTTTTCTGGTCCGGGCGCTGAGAATGTCGATAACCGCCTCGGCCCGGGTCAGATCGATCCGGCCGTTGAGAAATGCCCGCTTGGTGAACTCGCCTGGTTGGGCAAGCTGGGCGCCGCCGGCGACCAGCAATTCGAGAATCGACTGCAGCACCAGGTGGCCGCCGTGGCAATGGAGTTCGACAACATCTTCACGGGTATAGGTGCGTGGCGCCGCCATGTAAACGGCGAGCACTTCATCGAGGAACCGCTCGGTGGACGGCTCGACGATTTTTCCGTAGTAGAGACGGTGAGAGGTGTAGCTGCAGTGTCGGTCGGCGGGGCGGAACACTCGCTGCATCATGGCCAGCGCTTCCGGGCCGCTGACCCTGATGATGCCGATGCCGCCGGCACCGGGAGGGGTGGAGATGGCGGCAATAGTGGTCCTGTCATTGGCTGCCTGTGGCATCCGTTACCGTCGTTGCGTTGTGGCACGGTTACCGATTCAATCAGCAATCGGGGCCGGCCCGGTTCTACTGGTCCTGAGCAGGCGAGTTCTTCTTGCGCGATCCGCCCCGCGAGCGCTTGCGCCCACTGGTCTTGCGGGGTTTGCCCGGTTTATAGATGAGCACCTTCTTGAACAGACCTTCACCGATACTGCGACTCCGAATCCCCGGGTCGTCCTGCAGGCACACGTGAACGACGCGGCGTTCGGACGGGTTCAGTGAAGCAATGACCTGGGTCTTGCCGTCCTCCTTGACCTGCGCTGCATAGTGCAGCGCCAGGTCGCGAAGGTGCTCGTTGCGTCGGGCTCGATAGTCTCCGACGTCGATGCTGAGTTGGATACGACCGGGCAGTTTGCGCGAGACGATCTTGCGCAGCAGATACTGCAGACTATCAAGGGTGCGTCCTTCCTGGCTGGTCAGGATCGGGGCATAGCTGTCGCTGACCCGGCACAATACCGACCCGTCGTGTTCCTCGACGGTGACGTCCGAGGGGCATTCCATCAACTCCAGCAAGCGCTGCAATTCAGCAGTGATAATAGCACGACTCTGCTCGGAGAGCTCGACCGGCTCGCGGGCCTGGTCGTCATCGTCCTCATCCCCGTTTGCCTCGTCCTCATCCCCGTTTGCCTCGTCCTCATCCCCGTCTGTATCGTCTTCATCGGCGCCTCCAGTCGGTTCTTCGTCGGGCTCGGCGTCGGTTATTTCGGCCGGTTTACTCGCTGTTTCCTGCCGGCGGGGTTGAGGCGCTCCGGCAGCCGGTTTGGTTGCCGGCGCGGACGCGGCAGCGGGTGGTGCTGCCGGGGATGGATCGTCATGCGGGGATTGCCTGGCGACTCTGATATGGGCTTTTTTTCGGATCAGGCCGAAAATGCCTTTCGAGCCGGTCTCGATAACTTCGATGGAGAGCTGTTCCTGGGCGACGCCAAGGGTTTCGCAGGCGTCTTTGATCGCAGAAGGGACGTCTTGTCCGTAGAAATCTTTTATATCCGGTGACATCGGTAATTCCTGGAAAAGATTATCAGGCCCGGTTACAGAGATGCCGGCTGCCGGTCATCATGACTCGGAAGCGACGGCCGGTTTTCGCTGTCGGTTGATCAGGTATTGCTGCAGGATCGACAACAGGTTGTTGATGAACCAGTACAGCACCAGACCGGAGGCGAAATTGACGAACATGACGGTGAAAACAAGCGGCAGAAACATCATGATCTTGGCCTGGGTCGGATCGGCGGTCGTCGGGGTCATTTTCTGCTGCAGGAACATCGAGGCGCCCATCAGCAGGGTCAGTACCGGCAGGCCGCCGAGATAGGGCAGGTCAAAGCCGATATAGAGACGATCCGGCGCGGACAGGTCGGTGATCCAGAGCATGAACGGGGCATGCCGCAATTCGATGGATTGCAGCAGTACCTTGTAGAGGGCGAAAAAGACCGGAATTTGCAATACCATCGGCAGACAGCCGCCGAGCGGGTTGACTTTGTAGGTCTTGTAGAGATTCATCATCTCCTGGTTCATCTTGGTCGGATCGCCCTTATATTTCTCCTTGATCTTAACCATCTTGGGCTGCAGTTTCTGCATGTTTTTCATCGACTTCAGCCCTTTCTGGGTGATGGGCCAGAACAAGGCTTTGAGGATCACCGTCACCAGGATGATGGCCACGCCGTAATTGCTGAATACCGCATAAAACCAGTTCAGCAGGTAGAGCATCGGTTTGGCGATAATGTCAAACCAGCCGAAGTTGACGACCTTGGCCAGGTTGGCGCCGATCTCTTTGAGCAGAGACAGTTTTTTCGGGCCGTAAAACAGTTGGTGGTTATACGTTTTTTCGGTGTTCGGAGCGAGTGTATCGAGCGCGCTCCGGACATCGATGCTGACCAGCTCGCCGTCGGCATCGAGGTTAATGGAGGAGACCGGTTTGGTCGCCGGGATGATACCGCACATGAAATAGGTGCCTTCATACGCGACCCAGTCGACATCGCTGGCAATATCCTTTGGGCCGTCCTCGAATTCCTTGAGCTTGATTTCGTGCAGCCCGGTGGTGTCGTGGTAGGCGGGCCCGCGGAACAGCCAGTTGCTGGCCTTGGACAGTTTGACGAACGGCAGGCTGCGTTGCTGCAGCCCGGCCATGCCCTGCAGGACCTGGCCGCTTCTGTTGATCACGGTGGCCGAATGATCGATCAGGTAATCGTTTTTGCTGAAGGTGTAACGACGGATCACCTCGAGTCCGGAACCGCTTTGAGCTCGCAATTCAACCGTGGCCGTACCGGTGTCCCGAGCGAACACAACGCTGTCCCGGGTCGCGGTATAGAGGGTGTCTTGCGGGAAGGCGCTGCCCCAGGAGAACGTCAGTGGCAGTCCCTGTTCCCCAGAGGTTTTTAACAATTCGACGCCGGGGGCGTTCTCATCGTTTTCCTGCCGGTAGTTCTTCAGCACGAAGCTGGTGATGGCGCCGCCCCGCTCACTGATCGTAGCGACGAACAGCTCCGTGTCCACGGTGATCTCCTTGGCCTGACGCAGCGCCTGGCCGGAGTCGGGCGGCGCGATCGGGTCGGGGGCCACGGTGGCGATCGCCTGCTCTGCCGGCTGGCTGATCTGTGCGGCCGGTTGCCGGTCGCCCGACAGCTGTTGTCCGGTCTGCGGGGAGCTCTGTTCGGCCGTCTGCCGGCCCTGCTGCTGCTGGACCGGGGGAACGAAAAAATACTGGTAACCGAGAAGGATGATAAACGAGATACTGATGGCCAGAAAGGCTCTGCGCATGTCCATGGTCGTTCTCTTTGGATCGTTGTCTGGTGATCACGGGAGGGTGGCGGTCCGCCGAACGCTTCGGTCGAAGGCCTAGGCCACCGGATCGTAGCCGCCGCGGGAAAAAGGATGGCAGCGCAGGATGCGCCACAGTCCTTTCGCGAGCCCGCGCAGGGCGCCATAATGTCTGATTGCTTCGATCATGTAAGCAGAGCAGGTGGGGTAGAAACGACACGCAGGAGGGAATATCGGGGACAATAGATACCGATAGCCATGGATACATCCGATGGACATCCGGGCAATTATCCCTGATCTGCCGACAAGACTCATAGTCTACACCGATTTGGCAGAGAGCAGGCGGACCACAGCCTGATCAATGTGGCTTGGGGAATTAAGCGAAAAATGGGGTCGTACGGTGATCACGATATCGGCATGCCGGGGGTAGATATCCCGACTCAGTCGAAACGACTCTTTGCATATTCGTTTAATTCGATTCCTGACAACCGCTCCTTTCAACTTTCTGCTGACACTGATGCCGATGCGGCTGTAGTCACGTCCGTTGGCCAGAAAAATCAGGCCAAAATCATCGCAATACAACCGCTTTCCCTGCCTGTAGACTGCGTCGTATTCCCGGTTCTTCCGTAACAGGCAATATTTCGGAAGACCAAAGCGTTGCAACGATATCAGGCGGACAGTTGTCTGCGCCCTTTAGCTCGACGGGCGTTGATGATCGCACGACCGGCTTTGGTGCTCATCCGCTCTCTGAAACCATGGCGCCGTTTTCGTTTGATATTGCTCGGCTGAAATGTTCTTTTACTCATTATCTGAACCTCTTGTTCGTCTCGTTAGTGGGGGATTGTCGAGTTCCTCACCGATAGAACCGGCCGGCGCTCTACACGAGCGGCGAGTTGACGGTGCCGGTCAGGGCAAGGTCCAAAATCACAAAACAACCATATTAAACACAGATATAAAATGCTGTCAAATAATTTCCGGTATAGCGCAGCCGCTCCACAACTCCCGCCAACGGCATGCCGCGGGCTACGGTTAATCACCGGCGGGGGCAGAACGAACGGTCATCATGGTGCTCGATTGGAGGAGTCCCATGGCTGACCTGGGCGGCGATGCGATGATGGTTCCGGCGTGCGGTGTCGTCCAAACGCTCGAACAGGCGCTGTCCCGCCTTCTTGCCCGAACACCGGTCGTCGCGCGGGAAACGGTGGTGCTCGATCAGGCTCAAGGGCGGGTTACCGCCGAGCCGATCAGGGCCAGGCATGCCGAACCGGGCTACGATCAATCCACCCGGGACGGCTTTGCCCTCGGCCCGTCTGCCTCGGCCGATGCCAGGGGGGCGATATTTCGCGTTCAGGGGGAGATACCGGCCGGTCGGACCGACCGGCTGGCGGTTGGTGTCGACACGGCCTGGCGGATCATGACCGGCGCTCTGGTGCCTGACGGCACGGTTCGGATCGTTGCCCAGGAGGATTGCCGGCTCCTCGGCGATGACGTTGAAGTGCCTGCTGGAGCGTTGGCGCGGGAGCAGCGTTTCATTCAGCGGTCCGGGAGCAGAATCGCTGAAGGGCAAACGGTAGTGGCGGCCGGGGAGACGATTGGCCCCCAGCAATTGGCTTGGCTGGCGGTAACCGGCAACGACCGGATCACCGTCTGTCGCCGACCGGTGGTCGGCTGTCTGTGCAGCGGCAGTGAACTCGTTTCGATCGACGCATCGTTGGCGCCGGGGCAGAAGGTCTCGGCCAATCGTTATCTGTTGCACTCCCTGATCGGCGGCCACGGTGCATTGCCCCTTGATTTCGGTATCGTTCCCGACGACGTCGACCGGATTGGCAAACTCCTGCTGCAGATCGCCGGAGGTGGCGTCGATCTCATTGTCAGTACCGGTGGGGTTGGTCCGGGTGCATACGATGTCTTTGCCCGGGCGCTCGATGAAATCGGCGGCAGGCCGCTGTGCCGGCGACTGGCGATGCGTCCGGGGCATTCCGTCCTGATCGGCAGCATCGGCCGGAGTTTATACGTCGGTCTGCCCGGTCCGCCGTCCGCGGTACCATTGGTGTTTGGCGAGCTGGTCGTGCCGGTTTTGCGCAAGATGAAAGGATTGGCAAGGATTCGTCATGAAGACCTTCGGGCCTGCCTCGAAAATGATCTGCCGCTTCGAAATAACGAGATGTTGTCTTTGCAGGAAGGAAAGCTGCTCTACCGTGACGGCGGTGTCTTCGTCCGCCTGACGGAACCGCTGGAAGCGGCCGATTGCACGTTGTTGCTTGAGCCCGGGTCCGGTCCGTTTTGTCAGGGGAGGACGGTTACCGTTCACCGCTGGTGCTGCCGATGAACGGTAACCGCACGGTCACTGCTCGGTACGGGGGAGGGGCGGTTTGTCGTCTGCCGGTACTTTCCGGCGACGCTGATACTCTTTCGCCGCCTGCTGCAACGCCTTGATGGCCAGCGTGGCGCAGTGCCGGTCTTCCCGGGGGAAGCGGCCGATGGCCTCGAGCACGTCGGCGGCGGTCAGTTCAAACAACTCCGACGGGGTTTTGCCGATAGCAAGTTCGGCGGTGAACGAGCCGGACAACGCACTGGATGCGCAACCGTCGGTTCGATAGGACGCCTGCTCCACCCGGTTGTCGCGAAAGCTCAGAGATATTCCGATGGAATCCCCGCAACTGCCCTGCAGGAAGGAAGAGCCGTCGGGCTCGGCTATCGGCTCATGGTATCGAGGATTGCGCCATCGATCAAAGCCTTTGTCACCGTAGGCGTCCCTGGCATCGGCAAAGGAATTCTGCTGCAATTGCTGAACCAGGGCCTCAAACTCGTCGTCAGATAATGCCATAGATCTTCTCGTTGGTCCTCGGCGTTTGCTTACCAGTGTGCATCGGCGTTGGCGCTGGTTGTATAGGTCACCGAGCCGCTTTTGAATTGCTCGACCGCGTCGGCGATCGTTCCCGTCGTATCACTGACCACCTTGATATTGGCAGCCTGCAGGGTGGCGAACGCTTTGGGGCCGCAATACCCGGTCATTACTACCTCGGCTCCTTTGTCATGCACCATCGTGGCTGCTTGGATGCCTGCTCCTTTGAAGGCGCCGGCGTTGCCGCTGTTGTCGAGTGGTTCGAAATCCATGGTGTCGGTATCGACAATCAGGATGTAAGCCGCCCTGCCGAAGCGGGGATCGACCTGGCTATCCAGTCCTTTTCCCTGTGATGTAACAGCTATCTTCATTGCTTGGTCCTCCGCTCAAACATTATCAGACGCGGCCGCCGCCACCGCCACAGACCTGATCATCGGAGATCATCGGCAGCTTGCCGGCCAACAGATCTTCGACGACCGGCCGGATATCGATCCGTTCCGCATCGTGGTAGACATCTATACCGACCTGCCGGAAGCCCATCAGGGGGCGCATGCCGATACCGCCGACGATCAGCGCGTTGACCTGATGCTCGGCGAGCAGGTTGACCGGAACCATGCACCCGCCCTGGACGTGCTCACGGTTCTGGATGGTGGTCACTCCGACAATCTCTCCATCCTGTGCATCGACACAGGTGAAGACATCACAGTGCCCGAAATGGCCGGCTCGCTGACCGTCAAGTCCTCCTGCTCCCAGCGAGGGGATTGCAATACGTAATTTTGCCATGGTTTTTCTCCTTACCTGTTGATAATCGGCAGAATAGGATCCGCCTGTTTTTTCTGAAGCGCCTCTGATTGACTGATGGTCTGCCAGATTGAGCCGACCAGTGCCAGCAGGTCGGGGTCGGCCTGCCGATATTCGGTCAGGGTGATGCCGTCGACCATGGCCTTCGTGAATGCCGGATTGAACGGAATTCGGCCGACGATCTGAAGTCCGGCCTGCCCCGCTTTCGTTTCAATAGTGTCGGTCATGTCCGGATTGAGGTCGAACTTGTTGATGCAGATCAGGACCGGGATCCGGAAGTGGCGTGCCAAATCGGCCACCCGTTGCATGTCGTGGAGGCCCGAGACCGATGGTTCAACAATGACCAGCACCGCGGTGGCACCGGTGATCGAGGCAATGACCGGACAGCCGATACCGGGGGGACCGTCGGTAATGATCAACTCGTGGCCGTTCTGCTCGGCGATGTCTCGTGCCTGTTTGCGGATCAGGCTGACCAGCTTGCCGGAATTTTCTTCGGCGATGCCGAGGCGGGCGTGAACCATCGGACCGAAACGGGTGTCGGAGATATACCACTCACCGCATTTCTGCGGGGGAAAGTCGACGGCCTGCTCCGGGCAGAAGCTGACGCAGAGGCCGCACCCTTCGCAATCGATCGGGTTGATGACAAAATCATCGGAGATTGCCGAAAAGCGGCAGTGTTCAAGACAGATGCCGCACCGGGTGCAATCCGCCGGCCGGATACTGGCGATGGACCCGCCGATAAAATCGGTTTGCTGTTTAATCTCCGGGGCCAGCAGCAGGTGCAGGTCGGCGGCGTCGACATCGGCATCGCACAACACATGATTGCTCGACAAGGCGGCAAATGCCGCCGTCAGGCTGGTTTTGCCGGTGCCGCCCTTGCCGCTGATGATGACGAGTTCTTTCATTGGATGCTCCGTCTGGTTTCAATAAGGTCGACAACTGCATCGTAGAGGCGCGCAAAGACCGGTCGCCAGGAGGGGATTTCTTCGACCAGCAGCCGGCCGCGCGAATACACCTCGGCAATGCGCCGATCGAAGGGGATTTCCAGCAGGATCGGCAGGTTTTCCTGCTCGGCGTAGTCCCAGAGCTTCCGGTCGCCGATATCAGAACGATTGACCACCAGTCCGCAGGGGATATCGAGAACCTTTACCGCTTCGACGGCGAGTTTCAGGTCGTGCAGGCCGAATGGCGTCGGTTCGGTTACCATCAGAACAAAGTCGGCGCCTTTCATCGCGTTGATGGCCGGGCAGGAGGTGCCCGGGGGGGCGTCGATGATGACCAGATCCTCCGGCTTGGCATGGCCGCGAACGTGCCGAATCAACGGGGGGCTCATGGCTTCGCCGATACGCAGGCAGCCTTGGACGAAAAAGATGGTGTTGCGGCGGCCGATGTCGATGACTCCCAGCTCCCTTCTCGCTTCCCCGACCGCATCCTCCGGGCAGATATCGCGGCAGCCTTCGCAGCTGTGGCACAATTCCGGAAATACCAGAACTTTTTCGCCGAGGACCGCCAGTGCATTGAAACGGCAGATTTCCGCACACTTGCCGCAACCGGTGCAGCGGCCCGCATCGATTTTCGGCACGAAGGTGAAGACCGGGATGCTCCGGTCAAATTCAGGATTGAGGAAAAGGTGCGCGTTTGGTTCTTCGACATCGCAATCGAAGAGTTTGACTTCACGTTCGAGACTGACTGCCAGGTTGGTGGAAACGGTCGTTTTCCCGGTCCCTCCTTTGCCGCTGGCTACGCTGATAATCATGATCGCCTCCGGTCCGGGTCTGTTGCCGCCAGCAGTCCGTAGATCCTGTCGAGCATGCCGATCATCTCCGCCGCCGTTTCTGGTCCCGGCCGGGGCGGCACCTGCATGAAAACGCCAAGCCCTTCCGTCGCCTCGTGAAACTCATCGGGCGGAAGCGCTGAAACCAGGGCGCAATTGATGAGCGGATAAGCGCTGACAACCTCTCGGACGAACTGCAGCCCGCTGGTTTCCGCCAGCGTTTCATCGACAACCAGCACGTCGACGGCGCCGTCCTTTATCGCGGTGAGCACCTGGTGCGGTGTCGAAGCGCTGCCGACGGTAATTGCTTGATGGTTGTGCAGCGCCCCGGATAGGTTCTGCAGGTGCGCCGGATCGCCGGCCGCCAGCAGGATTTTCAATGGTTTTGTCGTCACTGCAAACCTCACGATAATAGTGGTTACGTCTCGGTCAAAAATCGCCGGGATGACTTCCTGGGTGATTATCTCTCTTCGCTGCGTTTAAACCGGGTGGCCTGACCATGGAGGCCGGTGGTGTGCCGGCAGCAGGCCGGCCGACAGCCGGGCATTTTAAACTCGTCGCTCAGGGTTCCGGTGGCACAGGCCTCAAGCAGCTTGGCGGCATTTCCGGAAACAAAGGAAACGAGTGTGATGCCGGCTGCTTCGATAATCCTGGCTGGTTGTTCGGAAATCGCCCCGCAGATCAACGTGTCGATTTCCCGGTCTACCAGCATGCGCGCCAAACGAGTGGGAATCTGTCCGGCGATGAACTCTCGCTGTTCCCACATTACCGCCCGGTCTTGGATTTCGGCCAGCATGATGGTTTGCGCCGAATCAAAAACCGGTGATACTCGATTTCCCCACACGGTCATGGCAATTTTCATACGGCTCGTCTCCCGGATCAATGGTGCAGGCCACTTTCTTGCTATACAAAAGTCGGGCCAGATTCCTTGCCCATGCTTTGTAATTAAATAATATATGTAATGCTGAAGTGTTGCCGGATCTCATGAAGGCTGGGCGAGCAGTTTTGAAAGGGGGATGGTCGCAGATATGCGCCCCTATGCGCCCACGATAGTCGCTTCGATGCGACTATCGTGGGCGATCATGAGACGAGCGACCGTCCTGACGAGGCAGGTCGATACCGAGTTTGCTGATTTTCCGGAACAGCGTGCTTTTGTGCATGCCCAATTGGGCGGCTGCGGCAGTGCGATTATTCTTGTTGTCGCGCAGGGCTCTGACAATGGCATCACGTTCAGACGATGCGACAACGACGTCGATCTTCGCCGATTCGGACGGATGGGAGGAGTGCAGGCTGAGAAAAGCAGGCAGGTGCTTGGCGGTGATCAGTCCCTCCGGACAGAGAACGAAGGCGTGTTCGATGATATTTTCCAGCTCTCTGATATTGCCCGGATAGTCGTGGGTGAGCAAGAGGTGCATGGCCTGGTCGTCGACGCCGCTGATCAGTTTGTTTTTGCGGCGATTCAGTTTGGCGATGAAGCGCTCGACGAGCAGCGGCACATCTTCCATTCGCTCGCGCAGCGGCGGTAGTCTGAGCGCGATGATGTTGATACGGTAAAACAGATCACGGCGGAACCGATTTTCTTCGACAAGTTGGTACAGGTCGTGGTTGGTGGCGGCAATGAGGCGGATATTGGTCTTGACCGGAACGGTGCTGCCAAGCGGCTGGAAGGCACGTTCTTCGAGAACCCGCAGGAGCCTGACCTGGAAGGCGCTACTGGTGTCGCCGATTTCGTCGAGCAGGATGGTGCCTTGTTCCGCGGCGCTGAACAATCCCTGGCGGTCGTGGCGGGCGTCGGTAAAGGCGCCGGCCTTGTAACCGAACAGCTCTGACTCGAGCAGATTATCGGGCAGCGCTCCGCAATTCAGGGCAAGAAACGGCTGGTCTTTGCGACGCGACAGGTTGTGAATGGCCCGAGCCAGCAACTCCTTGCCGGTACCGGTTTCCCCTTCGATCAGCACCGTGCTGTCGCTTTGGGCGATCTGGTCGAGAATGCCGAACAGATCCTGCATAACGCTCGAGCAGCTGACCATATCACTGAACAGAAAAGAGCTTTTCAAATCGCGGCGAAGCTCCTCGACCAGGCTGACATCACGGAAAACTTCGACTCCGCCGAGAATATCGCCATGTTCGTCCTTGAGCAGTGATGTGCTGACGGTGATCGGTATCTGCTTCTTGTCGCCGGTGATAATCGAGGTCGATGAGCTGACAAAGGATTTTCCGACCTCCATGGTACGCCTGAGGGCGCAATCACCCTCACACATATTGGAGCGGAAGACTTCCCAGCAATACCGGCCGAGTGCTTCTTCGCGCGGGATGCCGGTAATTTCCTCGGCAGCTCGGTTGAATGACGTGATTCGCCAGTGAAGGTCGACGGTAAAGACGCCATCGGAGATAGACTCCAGGATGATGTCGGTGCATTCGATTGAAGCAGCGCCAGGTTTCTTGTTCATATGCACACTATAAGAAATTTTTCTGCATCTGCCTCTCTTTTTTGCACGGTCCGCCGCGGTATTCTCGTCAAGCGAGAGGGTCGGTGCTGCAAGCGGTGGGGTGGTGAGAGGGAACCTGGGTGGTGAGGAAAGGCAAGCTCCTGTTGGGCAAACCGCTTAAAGCAAAGAACCATCCAGGCTTGTGCGGTTCTGGGCGCCATACTGCGGGGCGCCGTCTCGGCGGAAGATGCGAACGCGTATCCTGCGCTGAGTGGCGCCCGTTGCTGTCGGGAGGGCAGGCTTTACCGATGATGCGGACAACGGGGCACGGGCGACTGCGACCATTGAGCAGAAGGGGGAGAGGGCGGATCGACAAGAAAGCAGAGTCGCCCCTGTGCCAACATGCCCCGTTCTTGTTCCGGAGGGCGGTTTAGTTTTCCTGCAAGGTCAGCGTAATCTTCTTTTTGCTGAAAGAAACGGTAAAAGCATCTCCCGGTCCAAAGCCACTGCCTTCAAGGTTTTTTGCCGACAGGGTCAGGGTGTTTCTTTTGCCGATTTTGACGACGGGATTTTTGACTGTTTTTGTCCGTCGAGAACTCTTTACACGATAATACTTTTTGTCGGTGTCCATCAATTTCAGCATGAGATTGTTGAAAGTGGGATGATTTTTGATATCCATCTCGGTCATGATTTCAGCCTTTGACTTCCCGGAATTAACCAACGTCCGTAGTGTATCAAGATCGAATTGCGTTTGTCGGGCCATAATGTCTCCTGTATATTGGTTGCAAGGATTAAGCTACCTTGAAAAAAGGAGTTTCCGTTCGACTTCACGTTTATCTTGATCGTGAACGAAAATTCGAATTGTTCAGCGCAGCCGTATAATTCACCTTGAAGCGAGGTGAAGTGTTTCAATAACAAGAGCAACTATACTCATTGATTATCAGAGAGGCAATAAGAAAAAGGTGCATTATTCCAAACAATGTTTTGGAGGAAAATTGTCTCTGGAAAGATAGAGAAATGATCATAGAAATATCCTGAATAAATTGAAAAATCAAATATTTAGACAAAAAAAAGAAAAGCAATAAGCGAGGGTAGAGTGTAAAATATCTGGCGGATGACGAGTCGGACCAGATAGTGGACAGCTTGTTTTTGGGTTGCCTGGAAAGGGAGTATTTCCGTTAAAACCCGGCGCCGAACGAGCAGGCTTTCTCCTCGGAATATCGGTTTCCCAAAAAGACGATGCCTGCCGCACTCTTGTTGTGTTCGTCGTGATCTTGCATTAAGTATTGGAGTGCTTTCGGAGAGCCAACACTTTCGCAAACACGCATGGCCTGATCGGCGGAGATGAAGAAAAAGAAAGAGGTGGTCAGGAAATAAAAATCAATTCTCTGGAGAACGAACTGAGTGATCGGCATCCGCCGTCGGTAATCACAACATCATCTTCAATTCTTACACCGTTCCGGCCGGGCAGATAAATGCCCGGCTCAACGGTGAAGGTCATGCCCGGTTGCAATAGGTGCTGATTGTCGGCATGGATGTAAGGAGGTTCGTGGCATTCCAGGCCGATGCCGTGTCCGGTGCGATGGGTATAAAGAGCGCCATAACCGGCCTCTTCGATGACCGCTCTGGCCGCCTTGTCGATTGCGGCACAGGGAAATTCGGGACGACCGGCCAACCGGCCGGCACAATTGGCCCGCCGGACAATGGCGTACATCTCCTGTTCCTGTCGATCAACCTGGCCGACACCAAAGGTGCGGGTTAAATCGGCCGCGTAACCGTGCCACCGGGCCCCCCAGTCGACGACCAGCAGGTCGCCGCTGGCTAGCCGGCGTTCTCCCGGCCGGGCATGGGGGTTGGCTCCATTCGGCCCGGAGGCGACGATAGGAGTAAAGGGCAAGTTGGCTTGGGAGCCATGGCGCAGGAGCTGTACCACCAGTTCTTCGGCGAATTCATATTCACTGATGCCGATCCTGACCTGCAGCAGCGTGGCCTGCAAGGCACGCTCGGCAATATCAACCGCCTTTTCCAGTAAGGCCAGCTCCTCGGCATCTTTGATGCTGCGCAGGGCGGAGAGAACGGCGGAGCCGTCGGTGAAGGCCGATTCCGGCAGACCGGTGCGCAGGAGGTGATATTCCAGCAGCCGGAGTTGTCCCGGTTCAATCCCGATTGATGTCTCGCTAAGTTGTAGCGAAGCAACGGCTTCTTTGAAGACCTGCGGCCATTGATCCGGGTTCTCGGGGTAAAAACAGGCATCGATCGGGTAATCGAGGTGGTCGAGTCTGGCCGCTTCCAATTCCGGCAGAATCAGCAGCGGAGTGGAGCCGATCCGGTGCAGCAGAACCACCGGTCGCTCCATTACGTGGAAATCCAGACCGGTCAGATAGGTCAGACTTGCTCCGGCATTGAGGGCCACGGCCTCGATTCGCCACGTATGCAGCTTTTCTTCGAGGCGCCTCAGTTTGGCAGGGATCATAGTCGTGCGCTCCTGGCTGGTCGACCGGTGGTCCGGCTGACGTCGTTGCGTTTCAGACGTGGACTATACGTTACCCGGTGGTCGGGTGGTTCGCTGTGGTTTTGCACACCAGGGCAGCAAGATAGTATGCAGCTTTGTGATAATTGCCAGAACTCAGACCATTTTGCAACCATCGAGCGCTGTCGCCGGGCCGGCACCCGGTATGATAATAGTGGAAGCCGCGGAAAAATCACGGTACAACTGTAACCGTCCCGCAACCAGGCAGAAAGACCGGTAATGCTCCGAAGATGATCAGAAAAATTCAATCATATATTGGGCTTAAGCTGTTTGTGCTGTTGACGGTAGTGATCGTGCTGTCGGTCGTTTCCTTGACCTATACCGCACTCCAGGTCATCAATGCCTATGGCCGGGAGGTGGCGGCGATCAGCGAAAAACAGATCAAGGCTCAGGTGATGTCGTCTCTGTCCGGGTTCACGCAGGAGCGGGCGACCAGGTACCAGGCCTTTTTCGATCGTGTTGCCTCCTGCGCCGGGCTGGTGGCCAGTCAGGCATCGCTGATTTACGCCGATCTTGACGGCTATGCCGGCCGGCCGCTGCGCGATGTCAGGTTTTCGCGCCGGCCGGATAACGGACACTGGGTCAATGACGTAGATGACCCCGTCGTCTCGGTCTATTGGGGCGGTGTGGACCTGCAGGCTGATAGTATCCGTGAACTGCGTGCCTTGACCCATATGGCACCGTTGCTGCAGCGGGTACTTGCCGAAAACCCTGAAGTGCTCGCCAGTCATATTATTACCGTCACCGGTATCGGCCAGTATTGTACGGAAGAAGCCAGGGGCCGCGAGGCGGCGCGGTCGCTGCCGCCCACTGCCCAATTCGACCTGCGCGACGGAGAACCGGTGACCATCTTCAGCGGTTCCGGGCGGACCGATCGTCGGGTTCGCTGGACGGGAGTCTATCAGGATGATGTCATCGACGGTTTGATGCTGACGGCGAGCGCGCCGATTCATGATGCAAGGGGAGAATTTCGCGGTATTACCGGAATCGATGTGCCGTTGCACACCGTGGTCGAAGAGATCCTCTCCGGCGGTGACGGTGGGCATATCGATCCGATCCTGTTTTCTTTTCTGATCGATCGAGGCGGCGGAGTGATCGGGCTTGCCGAAGATCATTATCCGTTTTTCGGTCTGCGTATAAATCGCGAGCGGTTCCGCAATTCCGCCGATCGACTGAATCTTTCACTCTATGACTCGACCGACCCCCGAATCCGGGACCTGGCCAGGGCCATGCAGGATCGCCAACAAGGACTGTATGAACTGTACGACGGTGATCAGCGTTATTATCTGGCGGCGAGCAGGATGTCCGGTCTGGGATGGGTCTACGGCGTGGTCGCCAGCGAGCATGATATCCTGGCGGCTGTCGAGAAAAACCAGCTGGCACTCGCCGAAACAATCGGGCGGGTCGAACTGAGGGGCACCGTCCTGTCTCTGGCGGTAATCCTGGTAGCCGTTGTTGTCATCTTCCTGGCCGTGCGCCACTTGGTCAGCCCGTTGCGGACATTGGCCACGGCTACCCGCCGGGTAACCGAAGGCGACCTGACGGTGCGTTGTCCGGTAATGACGACTGATGAAGCCGGCGTCTTGGCCGCATCGTTCAACGACATGGTGGAACAGCTGCAGATCGCCCAGCGGTCCCAGGCCCGCTATGCTGAAGAGTTGGAACGGATGGTCGCCAATCGTACCCAGGAGTTGATCGACAAGCGCAGCGAGTTGGAAGAAACCGTTGAACTGCTGAGAAAAGAAGCGGAACGGCGGCAGATCGTCGACGAGGCGCTGCGCCTGAGCCGACAACAGTACTATGACACGATGGAGGCCTCGAAGGCGGGGATCTTCATCGTCAGCGACGGGGTGCTTACCCATGTCAATTCATCGTTTGCCCAGCTCTTGCGCACCGGACGCGAGCAGTTGATCGGCACCGACCCGCTGCTGGTAGTGCAATCACAGGACCGGCCGGTTGCCGCCAAACACTTGCAACGTTTGGCAAACGATACCGATATGCAGCCGTCCAATGTCAGCTGCGTGCGTTCCGACGGATCGATATTCCACAGTGAAATATGGGCGAAAAGCACCACCTGGCGAGGCAAGCAGGTTTTCGTCGGCACGATCATCGATGTCAGCGATCTTAAGCGGCACGAAGAGCGTTTGCGCCTGCAGGATCACCAATTACAGAAATCATTGGAAGAAAAGGAAATCCTGCTCAGAGAGATCTACCATCGCACCAAGAACAATATGCTGGTAATCATTTCCATGCTCAACCTGCAGACCATGGAAGTGGAGGATGAGCACGTCAGAATGGTCTTCCGGGAGATGGAGAACCGGATTCGGGCAATGGCTCTGGTCCATGAGAAGCTCTACCAGTCGCAAAACTTGTCCGAGGTCGATATGGGTTCCTATGTCAGGGAGATCAGCCAGGCCTTGGTCACCAATATGGTCAGTGACGATCGTATCGAATTGCGGGTCGATATCGAGTCGCTGGTGCTCAACATCGATTATGCGGTGCCGCTCGGCCTGGTCGTCAATGAAATTGTCACCAATTCCCTGAAGCATGCCTTTCCGGATGAGCGTTCCGGGGTCATCACCATTAGCTTGCGGCAGGATGCGAGCGGGGTCTCCCGGTTGATCATTGAAGATGATGGGATCGGACTGGAGAAGGGGATCGATGTGATGCGGGGTGGCTCCTTCGGTCTGCAGATCATCTCCTCTCTGGTGATGGTCCAACTGGCCGGGACAATCAACGTTGACCGCACCAGTGGCACCCGATATGAAATCACGTTTTCCGAACCGCGTGGAAATAAACGGATATGAAGCAACAGCCGATAAAGGTAATGGTCGTTGAGGATGAAGTGCTGATCGGTCTGATGATCGTCAGGAAATTGCAGGCCCGGGGGTATCGGGTGGACGAGGTCGTTACCACCGGTGAAGAGGCCGTGCGCCGTGCCGGTTGCGCAGCGTTTGACGTGGTCCTGATGGATGTCACGCTGGCCGGTGAGCTGAGCGGGATAGAGGCGGCGCAGCAGATCAAGGCACGATATGGCATTCCGATCATCGTCTACAGCGGCTATGACGACAAACAGTTCTACGATCAGGTGCGGCAGCTTGCGCCGGTCGCGGTACTGAAGAAACTGGGACCGATCAGCGATATCGTGGCGGCTATCGACAAGGCGGCCGGTCGTTCCGATTTGCCTGGCGGCGGCGATGCGGGGCGGTAGGTGCCGCGGCGGGCTGGGATGATGGCCGGCCGGGGCGCCGCAAAGGAGAAAGAGATGGGTTCGGAAGAAACACTATTTTTGCAACGTCCTGCAGCGCGGCAAGAGTTTGTCGCCTGGGCCGATTTGCTCAAGGTTCTGGCCCACCCGTCCCGGTTGATGCTGATCGAGGCGTTGTCGGGTGGAGAGCGGTGCGTTCAGGAGCTGACCGACGTGGTCGGGCATGATATGTCGACGGTGTCCAAGCATCTCAATCAGTTGCGGGAGAGCGGTATCGTGGCCGATGACAAACGCGGCAAGCAGGTATATTATCGTCTCCGGATCCCGTATGTCCTCCATATCTTTTATCTGCTCGAGGCAATTCGTGGTGCCGACCGGCACCAGAGTGGCCAGCCGCCGGCGACGCTTCGTCCGCTCAAAGGACCGGGAGGATGATAACGATCACCGTCCTGGGGCTGGAGGATGACCTGTGCCGTGCTGTATTGCGCCGGGTTGCCGCTGTCGTTGTCGAAAGCGATGTCCGGGTTGTCGTTGAAACACACACCGATTTCGAGCAGATGATTGCCCGCGGGGCCTACGCTCCTCCGGCCGTCCTCATCGATGGGGTGCTCAAGTCGGTCGGCCGGGTGCCGGACCGGGCTGAACTCCGGGATTGGCTGTCAACGGGTCAGGTACGGTAAAAACAGCGCGATATTTCAGATCCGGACGGACAAAAAAAGGCTTGAAAGAGTGGCCCAACAATGACAATATTATACGACACTGTCTGACAACCACATAACTCCGAGCCGAAAGGCCTACGTCCGACGTACTGTCGGATATGGCCTGAGGCCGCAAGGGTTGGGCGGGAAACCGCCCTGCCTTCCGATATTGAAAAGGAGTGAATATGCGCATCGATCATCTCACCAACGGTGGCACCGCCTCCATGGCTGCCGCACCCCCTCTGATCGACAACCATGGTCGATTGATCACCTACCTCCGATTGGCCATTACCGATCGCTGCAACCTGCGTTGTCGCTATTGCATGCCGGAGCAGGGCGTGGCGCCGATCGCCCATGATCAGACCCTGAGCTATGAAGAACTTGAACGATTGGTGGGGATCGGTCTGTCCATGGGAATCACCAAAGTTCGGGTGACCGGCGGAGAGCCGTTTGTCCGGCGCGGCTGCATCGATTTCCTGGAACGACTGAAACGGCGACATCCGGGACTACGGGTTTACGTGACGACCAACGGGGTCGAAACGGCGGCCTACCTGGAACGGCTGCAAGAGATCGGTATCGACGGTATCAATCTGAGTCTGGACACCCTCGATAGGGCCCGTTTCATGACGATAACCCGCCGTGACCGGCTCGATCAGGTGCTGGCTACGTTCCGTGGCGCTCTGGCCCATGGCATCAAGCTCAAGATCAACAGTGTCGTCGACGAGGATACCGGCGATGCGGAGATCGTCGCCTTAGGGGATCTTGCCTGCAGCAACCGCCTGGACCTGAGATTTATCGAAATGATGCCGTTTTCCGGCAGTGTTTTCAGGCCGGCCGGACCTGCTTTGTACGACCGCCTGCAGCGGTTGTTTCCCGGGCTTTCGGAAATTCGGCAGTCGGAAATCGCCACCGCACGGCGTTTCAGCCTGCCCGGTTTTCTCGGCAGCATCGGTATTATCGAGGGACATTCCCGGCAGTTTTGCGCACGCTGCAATAAGATCCGCATTACCCCGCCGGGAATGTTGAAGACCTGCCTTTACGATGATGGCGTGCTGGATCTCCGGGAACTGCTTCGCTCCGGCACCTCCGATGAAGCGATTGCCGCGGCCATCAGGAAGTGCGTCTCTCAGCGCTGTGCCAACGGTCACGAAACCGAAAAAAACCAGGGGAGCCACGACGAACCGTCCATGGCGACCATTGGCGGTTAGCGGGTGAGGCGATGATTTCCGTTCAGGAAGCGTTACAGATCCTGCAGGACAACATTCCCGCACCACGTCGAGGCGTGGTATCGCTCGAGGCTGCTCACGGCTGCTTTTTGTACGAGGACCAGATCGCACCCGAGCCATCGCCACGTTTTACCAGTTCGGCCATGGACGGCTTTGCGGTTCGCTGGGCTGATTGTGCCGGTGCCACCGGGGAGCGCCCCGTCGCCTTGGCTTTGATTGGAGAGAGCCAGGCCGGGGTACCGTTTGCCGGTCGGCTGCCTGCCGGGGCGGCGGTCAGGATCAGCACCGGCGCGGTGTTGCCGGACGGCGCCGATACGGTCGTTCGCCAGGAGGATACCAGACAGGCAGGTGATTGTGTCGAGATTCTGGCCATTCATGCACTGGGGCAGGATGTGCGTCGTCAGGGCGAAGAGTTTCATGCCGGCGATCTGTTGCTTGCCGGCGGCACCCGTCTCGAAGCCCGGGAGCTGGCCCTGCTCGCCGCCTTTGGCATCTGCTTGGTGCCGGTCCATGTCCAGCCGCGGGTGTCGCTGCTCGTTACCGGCACCGAGCTGGCCCGCCCCGATGATCAGCAGATCAAGCCCCATCAGATCAGGGATTCCAATTCCATCATGCTGGCCAGTGCCGTCAAGGATGCCGGAGCAATCCTGCGCTCGGTCGTGCGGGTCAGCGACAGCCTGGAGGAAACCACTACCGCGATTGAGCAGGCGGTTGGTGCCGAGGATGCCGTTATTCTCTGTTCCGGCGGCGTGTCCGTTGGTCAGCACGATCACGTCAAAGAGAGCGCCCTGGCCGCCGGGTTTACCGAGCTGTTCTGGAAGATCAGTCAAAAACCGGGCAAGCCGCTGTTTGTATGTCGCCGGGGCGATACTCTGCTCTTTGGACTGCCCGGTAACCCGGTGTCGGCTTTTATGTGTTTCAGCAACTATGTGCGGCCGGTGCTGGCCACGTTGCAGGGGACCGCGTCGGTGAGCCGGACCCTGACCGCGCGTTCTCCGGAGCGAGTGGTCAACACCGGCAAACGAACCAATTTCATCCGCGTCACCGTCGAGGAACATCCTAACGAATTGGCGGTTATTCGGGAAATGGCCAGGCAAGGTTCGCATATGCTCAGCTCCATTGTCCATGCCGACGGCTATATTGTCCTGGAACCGGGAGAGGTGCTCGGGGCGGACGACCTGATCGAGGTTTTTTTATTTTGACGGTCCCGCAAAAATGGGCTCGACCGGCGCCGGTTTATATGAAAATCTCTTCCCCGGGCTGGGCGGTTCTGCCGGAGGCTGCATCGCCAAGGCCCGGCTACACGGAGAATCAGGCCCGAAGGGTGGCTGACAGGACGTCAGCTGATAGCCAGCGGGGGACAGGTTAAAACCTGTCCCGCCATTGGTGGAGATTGAGCCGACCAGGCCGCAGCGCAGCAGCTGGAGTCAGGATCGGCCAGCCCTTCCGACCGAGATGACGATTTTCATTGTTCGTTGTGACCTCTGGTCATGAGGGTTAGTTGTTATCTGTTTGAAATTGCGGCGACGGGTGGTCCGATTATGTGCTTGATACGAATTCATCTGTTTTGAGGAGACGGCCATGGCCCGGGTAGAAGCACTGTGCATCAGCGAGCGGAAAGGAGTGGTCAAGACTTCGGTTCAACAGGCGGTCTTCAAGCAGGACTGGGGGATAGAAAATGATGCCCATGCCGGCGCCTGGCATCGGCAGGTGTCCCTGCTGGCCGGCGAGAGCATCGATCGGGTCAAGGAACTGCTGCCGGAGCTGGCGCAGGGGGCTTTTGCCGAAAACATCATCACCCGCGGCCTCGATCTGGCGACCCTGCCGATCGGCGGCAGGCTGCGCGTTGGCGAGTCGGTGGAAGTGGAAATTACGCAGATCGGCAAAGAGTGCCACAACAGCGGCTGCGCGATTAAAAAAGCGACTGGCGACTGTATTATGCCGCGTGAAGGAATTTTTGCCAAAGTGCTGGTCGGCGGCACCGTCGCCGCCGGGGACGCGATTGTCAGACTCTAGCCGTCTCCCGCCGCCTTCACCAGTACAACGTTAGAAATCATCTGGAAAGATTGAAATCACTAGGTTTTCCAGAGGTTGCTAGCACCTCCATCGAACAAAAATCCTCAGGCTGGGCATAGATTGCCCCTCAAGTTGGGCATAGAGAAAAATTATTTCTCGATAACTAACTAGAAAAACTGTATTATATCGATTTTCCGGTTTACCTTTGGGTTATATCTACCCCATGAATCGGAGGATCACCATGTCATCTGTCCCGTCCTACCTCGCCCAAAATTCATTCGGTGTTTGGTACTTTCGTCTTACCGTACCTCTACGATTGCGTAACATTATCGGCAGGAGGGAGTTGCGCCAATCATTACGCACGAAAAACCGAAAAATTGAGATGTCGACCGCTCGACGAATGGCGGTTATCGCTGCAAACCTTTTTCGCGAAGAGACGATGACGAAAGAGGAACTGGATCGATTGCTAAGGTGGTCGACATAGATCAAGATCAAAGGTTTGAATTGGCATCCTGACGGGGAACTTTCCATTGAGCTTGGAAATAGACCCTCTTGACGCCGTTGTCAAAAAAATGGCATCGGTGCGCGTCAATATGCCACCCCCTCCCGTGCCTTCAAGACCAACGGGAACAACCCTTTGCCAACTTGTTGAAAAGAACGTAGAGCACCGCACGATTTGCAACCGCTGGGCCGAGAAAACGGCGAATGAGAATAGGGCTATCTATGCTCTCGCCGTGCGCTATTTCAGCAACATTCCTCTTGCAGACCTTACAAATGAGAAAGCAATTGATTTCATGTCGCTTCGGTTAAAATGCGGAACCGGTACTTCGGCACCCATACGATATGATACTGACATTATGCACAGTGAAGAATTATGTGATAACTTACGGAATCTGCTCACTGCTCCCTCCTTACATTCTGATGTTGCGGCAACAACTCGATGTAAGGATAGCAGTGGGCGGCCTTCCTGGCCATACCCATACGGGACTGGCTTAGCCAATCCCTATTTCCCTACCCGTAGGGTAGGGGGTTCCACTTCGTACTAAAAGTGTAAAAAATCAATGTAAGAACCCTTTTGAAAGCTGACTCTTACGGAGCTTTGGTAACCTTATATTCCAGCAGATTAGTATCATACCAGGCGCGAGCGCCATGGAACCTTTCGCGCAGCGCTGAATTTTTCAGCGCGGTAAAAGAAAAGGCGACAGAGCCGCTCAACTATGAGGACACCCTCGCAGGGGTGGGGTCGTGTAATGAGCTTCGGAGGTACATTAAGTGATCATGCCGAAGTGGCGAAACGCAGTTTCGATAATCGGCAATTTATCAGCAGGGCAAGGAAACACCCGCCCTGGCCCTTTTCGCCGCGGTGATTTTTTAACCGGCAAGCCGCATATTTCCTTTGCGTGAGCGATCCAGTACGGCTTGACGGAAATCCGGTGCGTATCTCGTATCCAGGTTTGTATTTCTTTGTAAGTGGCCATAAGTGTTGGTATCGTCGAATTTCAAGAGGGGGAGCATGACCGCATTCAAGCAAGCGTCTTTTGATTCCTTTAACGGCCCAAATAGAGCCGCTAACTGAATCCTCCAATTGCAGCGAGTCGAATTCTGAATTTGTGACTTTCATTTCTATCAAGGAATGTAATGCGGAAAGTAGACTATTTCGTTCTTTGCGATTATCACCGAGGAATCGCTGCTTGGCCGCCTTCTTGAGGTAATCGGCAGCATCGGCGGTTTTGACAATGATAACGAGGTAGCGCCTCCATTCGTCGAAATCGATAACTTGAAGCTTTTCCCCGAGAGCCTCTAATTAATCAAGAAAACCGATCGCTTTTCCGGCGCATTTTTGATTGTCGTTTTGTTATTATAAGGCTCGATTTTCGGCAGTAGCTGTTTTATCTTTTCCACGATTCGCGCGATAGTTTCTACGTGACGCGCTTTTGCAATTCCTCGTCGCTCATGGTCCTTTACAAGGTTATTAACAGTGAACCCGAGTATGCTGAGAGGCAAAACTACGATGAGGTCGAAGAAACCTTGCGCAATCACGAAATTTCCCATCTGCTTGGCATAATCCGTCTTGCCAAACGATCCATACCAGACATTCCCGCCAGAACTATCTGTTCCCCCACTGCACAATCGCCAGTCCCCACCAAATCACCAACAGCACCGTTCACTAATCCATGCTTTTCAAACACCTGGAAAATACAGTGCAGAAATTATCGAATTTAATGTATTTACAGATAGTACAGAAAGTATTTCATATGAGTGAGGCCATTGCAAATTTGTCTATGAAAATCTATATAGGTCTGAATGATTGATTTGATTAAGTGATAAATCGATATTGACACGCTATAAGCCGCTAGTGAAATTGTATGCCACCTGTGGCCAATTTAGTGGAATGGAGACAGTATGAGCGAAATTTTCAATGTCTATTGTGACGAATCCTGCCATCTTGAGAATGACCGGCAAACAGTTATGGTGCTGGGCGCGCTATGGTGCCCTTTGGATAAAGCTAGAGAAATTTCAGTTCGTTTGAGGGAGATCAAACAGAAACATGGGTTGCCGGCAAATTTCGAGGTGAAATGGACGAAAGTATCACAGGCCGGCAAACACTTCTATTTAGAGCTTGTCGATTATTTTTTTGATGATGACGATTTACATTTCCGGGTATTGATTGTACCCGACAAATCGCTGCTGCGCCATGATGCCTTTCCTGGGCAGGATCATGATGTCTGGTATTACAAGATGTATTTTGACATGCTTAAAGTCATATTTCATCCCGATGCCCAATATCGCATATATCTTGACATTAAAGATACTCGCGGTTCGCGAAAAGTAGCCAAGCTACACCAGGTTCTCTGCAATGACCGCTATGATTTCTCTCAGCATGTTATTGAACGGTTGCAACTGGTGCATTCACATGAAATCGAGCAACTGCAGATTGCCGATTTACTGATCGGAGCGGTGGCATACCTGAACCGGGGTTTGCATGGTAATGCGGGAAAGCTTTCGATCATCAAACGGATGCAACAGCGTTCAGGTTACGACCTAACTAGAACTACCTTGCTGCGCGAGGAAAAGATGAATATTTTCCGGTGGCATGCGACGGAGGTCCAATGATGAGCGATTCTCTCGATTGGCTTCCGCCGCTGGTTCTATTTCGCGACTACGAAGGCGATTGGGCCCGGTATTTGGAAGCGCTCTACACCCACTTCCAGCATGACTTCATTGATAGGAAGCCGGTATTTCAGGGCAAGCGGCTCGGCTTGAAGCGCTTTCCTTTAACTAATGGAAAAGAATCGACCTTCTGGCACATGATATCGGAGGGAGATTTGGAAGAACGGCGTATCCCGGATTTGCGACGATGCGAACGGATTCGTTGGCCGAAACCTATCATTGAAAAGGATGCTGACCCTGCCATAAAGATTTGGCGTAATCGAAGAGGCCGAGAAAAAAGAGTGTGTCTATGGCTTGTACGAGAAGACTATCTGGTTGTCTTGGCCGATCGAGGTCACTACATCCTGCCGTGGACCGCATATCTGGTCGAGCAGCCGCACCGGCAACGGAAATTACAGGAGGAGTATGAAGAATACTTGCGGGAAACGAGCTAAAAAGGCTGAGGCCGCCCTAAAAGGACGACCTCGTTACTCCTTCCACACGTGGTAGATGAGCTAATTAAATTATCGTTCTTTTGTACAAAAAGTCAACAAATATGTTGCGGTTCACGATTGTTTTACCCAGATACCTTTGGTGGTGGACGAATACGAACGGTTGAACCTGCCAGTTATTTTGGCCGGAAATTATAATGCGCCGTCCGCATTATAATGTACAATGAGTGAATACGTAGAATTGGTACAAACAGGTGACCAACCCGTTTTGTAAACTCAAATATTCCGTGTAGATAGCTGGTATCTTGGAGGATAGTACCCGGCTCCCGCCGTCGATATCGGCCGGTCGGCCGGTCAGAAGGGCAGATACCCTTTGATCACCCCGTCAACCCGGCGATCCAAGCGGGTTTCGTCCAGCGTGGTCAGTTCGCTGAACAGGCTCGGCGCCACGGTCACGAAGGTGGAGACGAGTACCGGATCGAAGCGTAAGCCGGATTCCTGTTCGATGGAACGCAGCGCGGTTGCCAGGTCCACCGGGTCACGTCCCGGTCCGGGGACGGTCAGTGCGTCGAAGTATTGGGCAATGGCCAGGATCCTGGCGCCGATCGGAATTGCCTGGCCGGACAAACCGGCCGGATAGCCGGTTCCGTCATAGTGTTCGTGACAGGTGCGCACGATCGGTTCCGCTTCCCGCAACCAGCGATATCGCTTGATCTCTTTCAGCAGTCGTTGGTGCGCCGCCAACAGCTGTTTGTTGCCTTTGTGTTCCGGCTGTTCCCGCTTGCCGGCCACTTCCTCGGGCAGTCCCTGTCGGTCCAGCCCGTAGAGAAACGCTGCCTGGATCAGGCCGTGAATCGCGGTTCGCGGCAGTCCCTGCTGCTTGGCCAAGGCTGTTGCATACACCACCAGCCGATGCAGATGGTGCGCGCTGGTGGCACCATCTGCTGCGGCCAGCATCTTGGCCAGCTTTTTCAAAAGAAACCCGTTGGCCCGGCTCGCTTCACCGCTGCCGACGATCAGTTGGCGCTGCAGCAGGACCATGGCCGGATAAAGCAGCAGGCCGCAGACCACCAGGGCGCCGCAGACCAGAGCGACAGTCAGTCCAAACCAGCGCAGGGTTGCGGTGGTATCGCCCAGGGATAACCGGTAGGTGCCGTCGAGATAGCCGATGACCCGGTGGCTCCGGGAATCGCGCAGCGGGATGGAAACCTGCTGGTAGAATCGTTTATCGGCAACATGCAGCCGGCCGGCGGCGGCATCGGAAGCGTTCGGTAAAGGGGCCGTTGCCGCGAACGCTGCGGCCCGGGCGGCGCCGTCCTCCCGATCAGCGCTGAATAGGGTGCGCCGATCGGCCGTAGTCACGGTGACCTCAATGAATGAGCTCTGCTCCATGACACTGCGCAGGAGTTGCTCGGTCACGTCGGGGGTCAGCGCCTCCGGGGTTCTGTCGAGCAGAGCGACAACGCCGGCAAACAGGGCGCTTTGGTGCTCGGCGGTGCGCAGCACGCGATCGGCTAGGCGGTGATATTCGAGATAGAGCAGGGCTGCGGTGGAGAGCAGCATGACCAGCAGGCAGGCTGCGCTGATCCTGCGCAGCAGGCGGGCATGGATTTGTTTTTTAAACAGCGGTGGTTTCATCGTAAGCCAAAAGGAGTGCCGGGGTATCTGCACCCCCGAGCCGGTGTGGCGACGGACTATACCGTTCCGGGCTCGGCAGCCGCGTCGCGATCGATGCACTCTACCATCGACGCCGGCAAATGACAAACATTGAGATGGTGGCGGGGTATTGTCCGGAGAGCGTGGGCGGAGTCGTGCACAAGGCGGACAGCCCTGCATTTAGCTCTGGTCCGCGGTGATGTTCGGGGGGAAGAGAGGGGCGGCCGGCAGCTTCGATTGCAGCGAAGATGACGACCGCCCCGGTGCTGCCCGACAGGTGGGCTGTTACAGATCCTTGTGCAGGTCGGCGGGTTCGTAATACTCTTTCGGGTGCTCGCACGACGGGCATTTGGTCGGTGGTTCGGTTCCTTCGTGGAGATATCCGCACAGAGTGCATTTCCAGGTGATCGGCTGATCGCGCTTGAAGACCGTGCCGCTTTCTACTCGAGCCAGCAGTTTCTTGTAGCGCTCACGGTGCTCGGCTTCGACTTTGCCGATCATCTCGAACTTGATCGCCGCTTCCATGTTGCCCTCTTCCTTTGCCGTTTTGGCGAATTCGGGATACATGCTCACGGTCTCGTAATTCTCTCCATCGATCGCTTCTTTCAGGTTGGCAGCGGTGTCACCGATGCCGCCGAGCAGTTTGAAATGATCGTTGGCATGGCGCATTTCGTTGATCGCGGTTTCTTCGAAGAGATTGGCGATATAGTGGTATCCTTCCTTGCGGGCGACCTTGGCGAAAAACGTGTATTTGTTGCGTGCCATGGACTCGCCGGCAAATGCCTCTTTCAGGTTTTCGATGGTTTTACTCATGTGGTTCTCCTTTGCTGGTTCGCTGTTTGTGGGTCCGTTACCGCGGGCCCGGAAAATTATAGGCCTATCGATAATGATAACTTTTACTAATAATTGCAAGGAAAATATCTGCCGGCCAGGCGATCTCCCCGGTGTCAAGATGGTCCCGGTTGATCGGTCGGTGTTGCCGAGACCTTCGGCTGAAAAGTCAGTACGAGCGACTGAGGAACGACGGTGACAGCAACGAGGTGCAGATCGATGGTCAGTTTCCGGGCGCCGATTTCAGTCACCAGCGGCTCCAGGCGGTCGATGGCGACGGGAAACTCCCTGCCGTTGAACAGGCCGGCCAGCAATGCGGCGGTATCGGTGCTCTGTCCGGTCTCCTGCCCGTTCTGGACACTGACCTGGGGGGTTATGAACAGGGTATTTTGGGCCTGATCGTATCTCATCGTTGCCGTCAGCGCGAGATCCAGATCCGCCGAGCCGATGTTGACGCGGAGCTGGTGGCCGGCCACGGTGGTATTGACCTGCAGGTCGTTGCCGGCCAGTCCGAGCAGTGCCGATACGCTGCCGTCGGTCAGGTGCAGCTCATCGATCGATGTGACGACGATGCTGCCGGTGAGCGGGCCGCCCGACTGGTCGACGGGAATCGGCAGGGTCTGGTGCAGGATGTCGGCGAGCGTCGCTTCCGGCAGGCGCAGCGTGATCGACTCGCTGCCGGCTGCCGGCCGCTCGGCCGGGCCGAGGAGGACAATGAGGGTCGACAGGACAAGAAACAATGATCGCATGACGGTGGTACTCCTTTTGCCCCGCTCTGTTGGCGTCACGGGCGATGGCTGATAACATGATCCGTTGCCGGCGGCACAGCTCCTGCTGCGGCAGGAAAGAGAGCCGGGCCGGCGAAATTCGGTGCACTCTGCTGGCAGCGTAATATAATCGAATTATCGCCACAAGGCATCTCTGATCAGTCACGGGTGATTCGTGCGCTGTGAACCGGAAAATCGAAGATATGGTAACACTGACCGTCAGCTCGGACTGTCTGCTCGAAGGGCTCGGTCCCGCGCTCGAGCAGGAGATCAAGGAAAAACTGACCATCGACAACCCGCAGTATATTGCCGCCAGGCGCTATGGTCGGTGGATCGGCAAACGATTGAAACCGACCCTGCACTATTACGAGCAGGTGGTGGAAGGCCTGCGCTTTCCGCGCGGTTTTTCCAACCAGGCGGTACTGCTCTGTCGACAGCATCTCGGAGAGGATCCGGTGATTGTCGACAACCGGCGACTGCTGCCCGAGCATGACTTCTCGTTTCACGCCTCCCTGCGCCCTTACCAGGAATATGCGGTGCGGACCATTTGCTCCCGCTCGTTCGGTGTGCTCGAGGCCGGGACCGGCAGCGGCAAGACGGTGATGGCCCTGGCGGTGGTCTGTCGGCGCCGGCAGCCGACGCTGGTTATCGTGCACACCAAGGAACTGCTCTACCAATGGCGGGAGCGGGCCCGGGAATTTCTCGGGGTCGAGGCCGGGCTGGTCGGGGACGGTCAGTTCGACCTCAGGGAGTTGACGATCGCCATCGTCAATACGGCGCGCAAACGTACCGCCGAAATGGTGCCGCATTTCGGTCAGTTGATCGTCGATGAATGTCATCGGGTGCCGGCCGCACTGTTTACCGATGTGGTTTCCTGTTTCGATTGCCACTTTCTGCTCGGCCTGTCGGCAACGGCCTTTCGCAGCGATGAAGGGATGACCCGCCTGATTTACTACTTCATGGGAGATCGAATCCACACCGTCGACCAGATGCACCTCAAGGTGACCGGTGCGGTGCTGCGCCCGAAGATCATCAGACGCCTCACCGATTTTTCCTATCGCTATCGGGGCGACTACCAGGCCTTGATCTCGGCCCTGGCCAAGCATGAAGGCCGGAACCGCCAGATCGTCGACGATGTCGTCCGGGCCGTTCAGCAGGATCCTGACGGTACGGCGCTGGTCGTCTCCGATCGCCTCAGCCATTGTCAGGTTTTCCACCAGCTGTTGCAGCTCCATGGCGTCGAAGTGTCGCTGCTCACCGGGCAGACACCACCCGATCAGCGAGCCGAGATCGTTTCCCGGGTCCGGGATGGCCGCGTGCAGGTATTGGTCGCAACATTGCAACTGATCAGCGAAGGATTCGACTGTCCGGGGCTGTCCAGCCTCTTCCTGACCACTCCGATCACCTTTGAAGGCAGATTGTTGCAGGTGATCGGCCGGATTCTGCGGCCGGCGGAAAACAAGTCGCCCTGCGTCTACGATTATGTCGACGAGGACGTCACCGCGTTGCGCCGTTCCGCCGCCGCCCGGCAGAAGATCCTGGTCCGGCTCTGAGCCACGCGGGGATCACGAAGGGTGCCGGCCGACTGGTTGTTGCCGTACCATTTTCCGCAATTGATTGCACAATTATTCGTGTTGTTGTATGCTGACGGGTCCGTCGGCTCCATTTCCACCTTGCTGACGCCTCGTTGCTTCGCACGCGCGGGGCCCAGGCTCCGACATAACTCTCACTGAATGACGCAGGCCGTTCGTTGGACACTTCTATGCAGCAAGCACTCATCCGTAACGTGGCGATCATCGCCCATGTCGATCACGGCAAGACGACGCTGGTCGACCAGCTCTTCAAACATTCCGGCATGTTCAGGGACAATCAGGTGGTTGCCGAACGATTGATGGACTCGCTCGATCTCGAACGTGAACGTGGCATCACCATCACCGCCAAAAACGGCTCCTATCATTTCGGCGACTATTGGATCAATATCATCGACACGCCCGGACATGCCGATTTCGGCGGTCAGGTGGAGCGGGTGCTGCGCATGGCCGACGGCGCGCTGCTCCTGGTCGACGCCCAGGAAGGGCCGATGCCCCAGACCTATTTCGTATTGAAGAAGGCGCTGGAAAATCACCTGCCGGTGATCGTCGTCGTCAACAAGATCGACAAACCCGCCGCCCGCTGCGAATGGGTGGTCGACCAGGTCTTCGATCTGTTCGTCAAGCTCAACGCCCCCGATGATATTCTCGATTTTCCGGTAGTCTACACGTCGGCCAAGCAGGGCTATGCGTTGGCCGATCCCGCCGAGCCGGTGGTCGACGGCGGCTCGATGGCCGTTATCTCGGAGATGATCGTCGCGCGTATCCCCGCCCCGGTCGGTTCGGTGGCGGCGCCGTTGCAGATGCAGGTCGGCACCATCGATTATTCGCCCTACCTCGGCCGTCTCGGTATCGGCAAGGTGATCAACGGCACGCTGGCGCTGAACCAGCCGATTGCCGTAGCCCGCCGGGACGGGTCGATCCGGCCGGTTCGCATCTCCAAGATCTACCGGTTCGACCGAGACCAGAAAATCGCCGTCGAAGCCGCTTCGGTCGGAGAGATTGTCGCCGTGGCCGGCATGGACGACGTGACCGTCGGAGTGACCTTTACCGATCCTGACGACCCGCGGCCGCTGCCGCTGATCGATATCGATCCGCCGACCATCTCGATGGACATTATCCCCAATGACTCGCCGTTTGCCGGCAAGGAGGGGCGCTTTGTCACGTCCCGGCACCTCAAGGAGCGCCTGGAGCGGGAAACCCTGGCCGACGTGGCCTTGCAGGTGGAAGCGTTGCAGGACGGCGTCGGTTTCAAAGTCTCGGGGCGCGGCGAGTTGCATCTGTCGATTCTGATCGAGAAGATGCGCCGCGAGGGCTATGAGCTCCAGGCCACCAGGCCGCGGGTCATCATGCGCCAGGAAGAGGGACGCCTCTGTGAACCGTACGAGCGGCTCACCGTCGATGTTGACGAGCTGTACCAGGGGGCGGTCATCGACAAGCTCGGCAAACTCAAGGGGCAGCTCGAGGAGATGACGCAGAACCACGGATTGACGCGGATGGTCTTTACCATTCCGACCCGTGGATTGCTCGGCTATCGTCCCCGGTTCATGACCGACACCAAGGGCATGGGCACCATGAGCTATGTTTTTGAAAGTTACGGCCCCTTTGCCGGTGATATCGTCAATCGGGTCAACGGCGCGCTGGTGGTCAAGGAACAGTGTGTCTCGGTGGCTTACGCGCTGTTCAATCTGCAGGAGCGCGGCACGCTCTTCATCAACCCCGGCGAGCCGCTCTATCCCGGCCAGATCATCGGCGAGCATTGCCGGACCGGGGACCTGACGGTCAATCCCGCCAAGGGCAAAAAACTGACCAACATGCGGGCCTCCGGTTCCGACGAGGCGGTTATTATAACCCCGCCCCGCTTGCTGACGCTGGAAGACTGCATATCGTTTATCAACGACGATGAACTGGTCGAGGTAACGCCGGCCTCGATCAGGCTGCGCAAACGACCCGGCGTCAAAGTGAGGGGAGAGCGATGAAAACAACGATCCTGCTGATCGTCTCCATGGCGGCAGGGATCGGCATGTTTGCGCTGATTGCCAAAAAATACGGCAGCGACTGTATTCCCTGACTGATGCTTTATGGCTCCGTAGGTACGGGGCTGCTCGTCTTCTGGCTGCTGAACCTGATTATCTGAAGGAGCGGGTTCGCTCACCCGGCCGTTTTTCCTTTCCAGCGATAATAATCGGCGAGAATCCGGGCGTGGTCGAACGCCAGTTCCGGCAATTCGTCTCCGCCGAACAATGCCGCTTCGGCGGCGTCGTCACCGGCCGCCGGCAGGCCGTGTGCCGTGCCGACGAAGACCGTCGAGGCGGTGTGCATCCGGGGGTCCCGCCGCGGGTCGGAATAGGTGCGGAACTGGGCCAGGTCGAGTATCTCCAGGCCCGTTTCTTCCCGGGCTTCGCGAAGCGCCGCCTGCTCGAACGACTCGCCGTAATCGACGAAACCACCGGGCAGTGCCCAGCCATAAGGAGGATTCCCCCGCTTGATCAGAACGATGCGGCCATCGATGTCGATGATGATATCGACGGTCGGTATCGGGTTTCGCGGCTGGATCTGGCGGTGGCAATGGGGGCAGTTCATGATTTTTCTCCACGAAAGTCAACGAGCCCGGCAAGCTCCCGCCAGTTGGCGACAGCCGGCAGGTCATGGCGGTTGTGGTTCCACGGTTGGGAGTAGACGATCGGTTCCAGTCCGACCTCGGCCAGATGCCGGCAGGTCTTGGCCCGGTCGTCGATGAAATGACGCAGGTTGCATGCTCTGATGAACGACTCCTTGTTGTCGTGGTCACCGGTGACGATCAGCTCGATTCGCCCCAGCGTCTGCGGCGGGCAGTGAAGCTCGAGCCAGTCGAGCACCGGTCTGCATTCCGGTCGGGCGGTGATGATGGTGACCGGGGCCAGGCGGCTGAGACGGGTCAGCGTGGCGATGGCGCCGTCGATCGGCTTGAGGCCGGTGGTGACCGAATCCTCAAGGATTGCCCCAAAAATCGATTCGACGACGGCAGGATCGATGGGCAAACACTGCTCCAGCTGAAAGCTGCAGATATCCTCCGGCGTGATTGAGCAGTAGCCGTAATCCCGGCAGGCGATCCTGATAAAGGCCTCGGCTATATCGGCGATGACGCCGTCGAAATCAAACCCGATCGAGTCGGGGCTGATGCTGCCCGGCGCAGGCACCTGCAGCGGCTGGAGCAGGGTGCGGTGGTTAGCGTTCATCGACAACGTCGGCCTGTTCGACAAGGACCGCATAGGTGTAGCCGGCGCCGAAGTCCCGGTTGACGGCGACGGTTCCCTCCAGGGTGACCACCTGGTCTTGGGCGAGTTCCTGAGTGGTGGTGACCACCAGATCGTGGGTGTTGTGCAGCGGATCTCCGCTGCCGTCCTGCAGGTGCACCCAGTTTCTGCCCATGATATTGGCGTTATATTTTACCACGGTGGCGCGGACCCGGATGGTCGTACCGCTCAGCTGCTCGGCCTTGGCAAAGACCTCGCCGACGGTATAACCATTGTCTCCGGCGGCTTTGGCCACTTCAACCTCGGCGAACGGCGCTATCGCCGCGGTACTGCCGCCGGACTGTGGTATGGCGGCAGAGGGTTGCGGGCTGCCTTGCTCCGCGGCCACGGCGGCGGCAAAGGGGTCCTCGGCAGGCGCTGCGGCCGACTGCGGCTGGTCCGGTGCGGCGGGCTTTTCCGCGTCGCCCGGGGTACGGCCCGGCGAGAAGACAATGGCGGCGAAGGTGCGATCAAAGGTCGTGCTGTGAAAGTCGTTCATCACCAGGCCGGGCTGCAGGGCAAGGGATTCACCGACCGTGATGGTGCTCTCGGGCAGCGCCGCCCAGAGCGTACCGTCTGAGGTATCGAGCTGGACATAGGTATAGCCGGCGCCGCTCATGGTTTCCAGAACGGTGCCGGTGATCGGCTTGCCGGGCTCGGCGGCCGATGACGCCGCCTGCAGGTGAACGGCACCAACCAGAGAGACGGTGAGGATGATGGCGCGGAAGAAGGTCATGGGTATCGGGTGTTTCATAACAGTTCCTTGGCTGAGATGATAACGTATTGCCTGCAAAGATAAGTCAATGTGCGGTAAAAGCAAGCGGTTCGAGGAGGCGGCGCAGCTCTGTTGCCCAGATGCGATAGCCCGCCTCGCTGAGATGGACGCCGTCGTCGGCGAACGGCCCCTGGCGTGCGGCGGTCAACGGTTGGTGGAGGGGGCAGACCGGACAGGAGGCCCGGCTGCCGACCTCGGCGAGTTCCGTGTTGAAGGCTTCGGCCTGAGCCGCCAGACCGGGCGGAGAAAACGGTGGCAGCTCGGTCAGGATGAGCGTGCTCGCGGCGAGACGTCGCTGCAGGTCGGTGACGATCAACCGGATGGTGGCGACGGTTTCGCGGCGGCCGAGGAGCAGATCGTTGGTGCCGATCATCACGATCACCGCGGCCGGCTCGCATACTGCGGTTGCCCGATCCAGGCGCCGAGCCAGCTCCGCCGTGGTCTCGCCCGGCACGCCCCGACTGATGACCCGGTGTTCCGGCAGACGCTGCGGCCAGTCGCCGTAATCGATCAGGGAGTCTCCGAGAAAGAGCAGTTCGAGGCGTTTCATATCGGCTGGAGCGGCAATGATTGCAAAACGATCAGGCCCATGGCCGGGACATCACAGTGAGACCCGGCAGCGACGACGGTTGCTGTTTCGGCATCACAGCAGTCTGCCGGCGCTGCGGCGCAGCTGTCGATGACCCGGCGCCACGAGGCCGCGGTCGACCGCGGCGGCAGGTCGGCAACGACGAAACGGGCGGTCTTTTCCCTGCTGCCGTTGACCATGATGAAAAAATCGGCGGTGTCCAGCGGGTCGTGCAGCAGCAACGCGAGCGTGCGGCAGTGTGGTGACCAGTCTTGCCGGCCGGGGTGCAGAGACTGCCATCTGATCTCCGGGTGGTTTTCCGTCAGCCCGTCGCGTTCATGGGGGAAAAAAGAGTTGCGCCTGAATGAGCGATGTCGTTTGCGCAGGGCGACACAGAACGTTACGAAACGGAGCAGGTCGGCATTGGTTTCGGCCAGTGTCCAGTCCACCCAGCCGGTCTCGTTGTCCTGGCACCAGACGTTGTTGTTGCCCCGCTGGGTTCTGGCGAACTCGTCTCCGGCGGTCAGCATCGGGATTCCCTGGGAAAGTAGAAGCAGCCCGAAAAAGCTGCGCATGCGGCACAACCGCAGACGCCTGATCTCCGGCGGGCAGGGGTCGCCCTCATGGCCGCTGTTCCAGCTGAAATTGTGGGACTCTCCGTCACGGTTGCCTTCGCCGTTGGCCTCGTTGCGTTTTTCCTCGTAGCTGACCAGGTCGTAGAGCGTAAATCCGTCGTGGCTGGTCAGGTAGTTGATCGAATTGAGCGGTCCTCGCCCGCTTGGTCCGTAAATGTCGGAACTGCCGGCCAGACGCGAGGCCAGCGAACTGACCGTGTCGTCGTGGCCGGCCAGGAAACGGCGCAGATCGTCGCGGTACCTGCCGTTCCATTCACGCCAGCGCGGGTCGTCGGAAAACGTGCCGACCTGATAGAGGCCGGCGGCGTCCCAGGCCTCGGCGATGAGTTTCGTCCGGCGGAGCAGCGGGTCTTCGGCGATTTCCTCGACCAGCGGCGGGGCGGCCAGCACGCCGCCGTCAGTGCCGCGGCTGAAAAGTGTTGCCAGGTCAAAACGAAAGCCGTCGATATGCATTTCTGCAACCCAATAGCGCAGTGCATCGATGATCAGCCGGCGCACCACCGGGTGGTTGCAGGAGAGGCTGTTGCCGCAGCCGGAGTAATTGCGGTAGTCGCCGGTTTCCCGGTCGAGCAGGTAATAGATCTCGTTGTCGATGCCCCTGAAAGAGGAGGTGTTGCCGTACCGGTCCGATTCCCCGGTATGGTTGAAGACCATGTCGACAATGACTTCAATGCCGGCCTGGTGCAGGCTGCGCACCAGCATCTTGAATTCGCTGACGGCCGCTTCGGGACTCTCGGCAAGTCCCGGATGGAGGGCGAAGAAATTGATCGGGTTGTAGCCCCAGAAATTGAGCAACCGGGTGTTGTCGACCGGGTCGAAAAACCTGTTGTCCATCTCGTCCCAGACGGTTATCGGCAGCAATTCGACGGCGGTGACGCCGAGGGATGCGAGATAGTCGATTTTTTCCATCAAACCCCGAAACGTACCCGGCGCCGACACGCCGGAGCTGGCGTGGCGGGTAAAACCGCGGACGTGCAGTTCGTAGATGATGGTCTCTGCGGCCGGGGTCTGCAGCGGCCGGTCGCCTTGCCAGTCGAAAGGAGGCTGGGGCGCCACCAGACAGCACGGTCGCGAGCCGTAACCGGCGGGTGTATTCCATGGCCTGGCATGAAGCTGCCGGCTGTAGGGATCAATCAACACCCGGTCCGGGAAAAAGACGCGTCCTCTCGATTCGTCGGGTATGCCGTTGACCCGGTAGCCATAGCAGAGTGGTTCAGCCGTTGTCAGGCGAACGTGCCAGATGTCGCCGCTGCGGTGTACGGCCGGATCAAGATGTATTTCTAATAATTCAGTGGCTTCCTGGGCGGCCGGGTCACAGATGACCAGGCTGACCGACTCGGCGTGACGGGAAAACAGACTGAGATTGACCCAGTCGTCACCGGAAGACACCCCGAGCGGCAGCGGCGTTCCCGGTTCGATGGCAGGCGGATTTTTCATGGACGAAATAAGATTCACTCTTACATTGTAGGCATTGTCACTGGCGATACGGTGACTATACCAGGACTGCTCCGGCAGGGACAAGGAAAAGCGTCGGCTTTATACAAGGGCCGCCACACTGAAGGAGGAACCGCATGGGTATGTTTCACAGTATGAAGGTTGGCGATCTGACGATCGATTCCATTGACTGGGAGATGACGCCTGAATGGACATTCGGCACCTTCGAGTCGTGGGGTGGTCGTGAAAAGATACGAAATAATAACGAGAGGATATATTATTTTTATATTGATAATTGGGGCGATGAGCCGAAACTCTGCCTGATGGAGCGCGGGGTAAAACACGCCCGGATCATCGCCGATATCAAGGCGCCGGCCGAAATGGTCAAACGCTGTGTCAACGGGCAGGGCGAAGCCGCCTTTTATGAACGCACCTTCGCCATTGACGAGTCGGTGCGCAACTGGTTGATCGAACACGTTCTGGATGACGGCGATGCCAGTCTGGTTCGGCCGGTCAAAGATGCGGTTATCGTCGAGGACATGGGACGGAGCCTGCCGCTCTGGGATGGGACCCGGGACGCCGGTGATTTGCTCGTGCTGCCTGCCGAACCCGCCGTGCTGACCGACGAGCAGGTCGCCGAGCTGATCACGTCCTGGAATTTTTTCGATGCCGAGCACAACCCGGGCGGACGGTTTGTCAACCACCTCCATGACAGCGGCCGGCGGACCATCGTCGATCAGCGGACCGGTCTGATGTGGCAGAGCAGCGGTCTCGATATCGCCTCCTTTCGGGGTATCAATCGTAGCCTTGTCGAGCTGAATCGCGCCGGCTTTGCCGGTTATCACGACTGGCGGCTGCCGAGTCTGGCCGAGGCGATGTCTTTGCTGGAGCCGACCCAAAACAATAAAGACCTCTATCTCGATTCCAATTTTTCCGGAGAGCAGCCCTTTATTTTCGTTGCCGGCCAGCGTCACCCCGGCGGTTATTGGTTCGTCGATTTCAAACAGGGGCGAGCCTTCTGGTCGTCGGGCACCATCCCCGGCGGATTCGGGCGCCTCTGCCGCCGCCTGTCACCCTGAGTCACCGGCGGCTCAGGGGAATTGACAAGGGAGAGCCCCGTCGATCGCTGCTGCGATCGAACGGGGCTTTTTTTTTTGCATCGATCCCCGTCTCATGGCGAGACCGTCGAGAGTGTTCTGTATGCCATTGCCAGAGAGGGGGCAAACAAGGTATGGTATTTTTATATGAAAATCAGTTCCACGGCTGAACTCCCCGGGCTGGTTGATTCTCTCGGAGGCTGCCTCGTGAAGGCCCGG